>JAPOTE010000062.1 GCA_026709335.1 Bacteroidota bacterium
CAGATCTGAACGCGTCTGCAAATATCTTGGCCTCCGGGATTGGGGCTACTGGACGCGGGAGGGGCGTTTCCGTTAGGAACCCCATTGATCCGTCAAATGGATACGGTTACTCACGTATATAATTCCCATAAATAATGATTCCCAAACCTGTACGTATTTTCACCAGTACCCCCTCTCTGCCTTCATCATTAGAGAGATTACAAGAACTGGCCTACAACGCTCGTTGGGCCTGGGATGATGACACTGTTGCCCTCTTCCAAAGGCTGGATGAAGAACTCTGGAACAGTTCTGGGCATAATCCGGTGTTGATGTTGACACAACTGCCTGTATCTCGGCTGGAAGAACTTGCCAAAGATGAAGGCTTTGTCGCTCACCTCAACGAAGTGTGTGCTTCCTTTGACACCTATATGAAAGCGGACTCAACCTGGTATTCCCGCACACACAAAAACAATGGATTGCTGACAGCATATTTTTCAGCAGAATTTGGGGTTACAGAGTGCGTTAAAATTTTCGCAGGAGGGCTTGGTGTACTTGCGGGTGACCATCTCAAGAGTGCCAGTGACCTTGGTATTCCAATAGTGGGCGTTGGCTTGATGTATCAGCAGGGATATTTCAGCCAACATCTGGACGCAGACGGCTGGCAGAAAGAATCACATGTAGAGAATGATTTTGCCAACCTGCCGCTGATTCTCGAACATGATTCAAACGGCACGCCACTACAGGTAAGCGTTGAAATCGGTGAACGAACTGTATTTGCCAGAATCTGGCGACTACAGGTCGGACGAACTCCTCTTTACTTACTTGACACCAATTTCAATGCCAATGAGCATGATGAGGATCGAAATTTGACAGATTATCTCTATGGAGGGGGAAATGAACTTCGGATCCGACAAGAAATTATGCTCGGAATCGGAGGGTATCGAGCCTTACAGCTATTGGGAATCAAACCTCAGGTATTTCATCTGAATGAAGGCCACTCCGCTTTTCTGACATTGGATCGGACCAGTCAGTTGATGCAGGAACATAGTCTGTCTTTTGAAGAGGCTCGAACCGCTACTGCCGCAAGTGTTGTCTTTACTACGCATACTCCTGTTGAAGCAGGCCATGATCGATTTCCACCTGAATTGATGGACCGATACATGCTATCCTATGCTAAAAAATCACTGGGCCTGGATCGCCGTGAATTTATGGCACTTGGAAGGGAAGACCCAGACCAGGAGGAGGAATTTTTTGGGATGACAAAGCTCGCACTGCGTATGAGCAGCGCATGCAATGGAGTCGCCAGATTACACGGAGAAGTCAGTCGAGCTATGTGGCAAAACCTCTGGCCCTCCTTACCGGAAAACGAAGTCCCCATTGGCCATGTAACCAACGGAATTCACATATCATCCTGGATTTCCAGCTCACTGAAGCGGCATATTGATCGCTATGTTGGACCTCGCTGGCGAGAAGAAACGATCACCAAATCTCAATGGATGCATGCTGAGCAAATACCTGATGATTTGCTGTGGCACATGCATTTTGCATGTAAAGAGCATCTAATCTTACAGGCACGTCGATCTCTGCAATCCCGACTGCTTCGACTTGAGGCACCTGCGAAAGACATTGCCCAGACAAAAACAATTCTTGACCCAAATGCTCTGACCATCGGGTTTGCCAGAAGATTTGCTACCTACAAACGCGCGAGCCTGTTTCTCAGGAATCTCGAGAGACTTACAAAGATTCTCACCAATCCTGCCTACCCGGTTCAGATCATTTTTGCAGGAAAAGCCCATCCCCGCGATCAACCCGGCAAGGAATTGATCCAGAAGATTGTTGCTGCATCCCACACAGAGGCATTACGCAATCATATCGTTTTTCTGGAAGATTACGACATGGCGATTGCACGTGATCTTGTCCAGGGTGTGGATCTGTGGCTCAATACTCCGCGACGCCCCAGGGAAGCAAGTGGTACCAGTGGAATGAAAGCGGCGGCGAATGGGGGATTGAACCTCAGTATCCTGGATGGATGGTGGGATGAAGGTTATGATCCATCAATTGGCTGGTCCATCGGTAGCAGCGAAATCATTGAAAATTCTGACTATCAGGATGAACGGGACGCCGAAGATCTATATGATAAACTTGAACACGAGATTGTACCAATCTTCTATGAGCGTTCCTCCGAAGGACTACCCCTTGAATGGATTGCCCGCATGAAACGATCCATTGCTGTTCACAGTAGCTTCTTCAACACACACCGAATGGTTCAGCAGTACGCCGAACAGGCCTACCTGATTGCCGCCGCTCGTACGAAGGAACTCTATGCCCGGGACATGGAAGGGGCACGTGCGCTATCTGATTGGGAACAGAAAATAAAAACGGCATGGCCTCACGTTCAGGTCCACGTCCATAAGAATGGTCCTCAAGGTCAGTTGCAGGTGGGAGCTTCCTTCTCGATCAGGGCTGATGTAATACTGGGCTCTCTCCTGCCCGAGGATGTAGAAGTGCAGTTGTACATGGGTCTCGTTGCAAATAATGGAGAAATTGTTGATGCAGTCGCCACGCCTATGAAACTGATGAAAGCTGGTGAGCACGATAACATCCACTCATACGAAATCGATCACGTCACTTGCAATAGAAGCGGTGCCATCGGATACACAGTCCGCGTTCTCCCAAAACGAGGGAATCACACTCTGCTGCGCTGCTCTCAGCTCATGACTTGGGCTCAGTGAGTACCGTATTCTTCAAGCGAAGCAAGATCCATCCAATTGGGATCCTCAAATACTGAATCAGGCAGGTCCGGGTAAACTCCGAGATTCGTGATCGTTCGGATATTTGACTCGTCCTCTACATCTGTTCGGGTATCCGCTAGAAGGATTCCGTCATAGCTTTTATACCCTTCCCAGGTTCCAGTGAAATTGGGTTCGTCTGCATCAGCATTTGCATAGAAAGACCACTGCTGAACCAGGTTTTTCTCTTTACCTACGTACACGTCATATCCGTTATTCGGCGTGACCCCTACACCATCAAACCTTAGAGTCAAAACATATGCTTCCTCACCATTCGCCATTAGCTCTTCCCCTTTATACCCCAGCGTGACTCCCGAATCTTTAAGCTTGTATGGCATCATAAGCCAGTAACCTGCATTAATCCAGTCTCTGTGAGCACTAGCAAGATATTCATCCGCATCTACAATCTCATTGCCATTGGTGAAGGCATGCCCCTCCATGGTATGGATATTCATGAGTACAACCGTACTGTCTCCCTGCCATCGAAATCTACCCGTCCACTTATCCCACACATGATCTTCTCCAAAGAGAGTCCAGCTCAAGTGACGGACCTGATCCCATGCTGCACGCCCTCCCATGTTTGCCATCACCTGATCTGCAATTTCTATGGCACGAGGATCGGAGGCATCCATATTGAATCCCTCCATCGGGGGATTTGGAGTATCCTGTGCAAACGCCAGGGTTGGCAATAGAAAAACGAAAAGTACGGGTAGATATTTCATGGTTAGATATTTCGCTGGAGTTATAATCTGCACTGAAAATATTATGAGGTGGATCTTGTTCCCGGATCACTTGCATACCAACTATCTTCATGTCCCTGCACATTACAGTACAGAGAGCATAGACTTGGATTCCTCCACATACTTGGCAAGGTCCCTAAGTAGTGCCCGTCCAGAAAATACCCAAACGAATTGAACGAAATCTTTGGAAGCACTTCTGCTGCCGAATCAGTGATCTCATACTTCGCAGACAGATTTGCCGGAATAACACAATTCCTGTGAATGAAACAAGAAATGAAATAAAAAGTACTGTACTGCGGAAATTTATTCAGTAAAAAGTATGAGCAGACAAATTTTTGAGCGATCTCATGTAAGTCGCCTCTTCAAGGAGTTATCAAGAAAGGAGCACACCTCAATAATAGCCATCAATGGCCCCCGACAGGTGGGAAAGACAACAATTGCTCTTCAGGTCCGCCAAAAGTTGATTAAGTCGAAGATCCCGTGCTGGTATATACCAATGGATGATTTCAATTCTGATGAATCCGACTGGTTTAGAATCAGATCGGATGATGGTAACCTAAGAGTTGGAGGCAATTTTGACGATTCTTTTGATACAGGTACAATTATGGCGGCGGGAGCCTCACCCGATGAACAAATACTTGTCGAAATTTGGAAAGCAGCTCGTCGAGAATCTATGAAGTCAGAGCGGGGATTGGTTCTTATGATTGACGAAATCCAAATTATTCCACGCTGGTCAAACATTGTAAAGGGACTTTGGGATACCGACCGAAGGGAGGAGTATCCACTTCAAATAGTGATTTTAGGATCTGCCCCCTGGCAATTGATGATCGGGCGGAATGAAAGTCTTGCAGGTCGCTTCGATTCTTATCGAATCACACATTGGTCACTTCCTGAAATGACCCAAGCTTTTGGGCTCACGATTGAGCAATTTATGTTTTTTGGGGGCTACCCCGAACCCTTCAGGCGTGAACCAAAAGGAATAACGCTACGCCGGTGGCGAAACTACATTCTTAACTCAATAATGACCCCCGTCATTGAACGGGATATCATGGGACTAAAGCGTATCAATAATCCCGCTCTGATGCATCAATTGATTGATTTCGCATCACGCTATTCTGGGCAAATTATTTCCTACAACAAGCTGCTGAGCAAACTCCAGGATAAAGGCAATGCAACCACACTGGCAGACTATCTAAAATTACTGTCTGATGCAGGCCTGATTGTGGCCCTGGATCAATACTCAAAATCTCCGTACCGAAGCAGAAACAGTTCCCCGAAACTCAACGTTCTAAATACGGCGCTCATGACGGCTACATCCGGTTATTCTTTTCATGAGGCACAGGCCGACCGATCCTTTTGGGGACGCATCGTTGAAAGTGCCGTAGGGGCACATTTACAGAATACCAAGGATACTGCGACCCACATTCACTATTGGAGGCGCGATAGTGGAAAGTATGAAGTCGATTTCGTCATTTCCCGTGGACCCCATTTACTGGGAGTGGAAGTGAAGAGTGGCAATACACAAGCACGTCGAGGTTTGGACGAATTCAAAGCTCGCTCCAAAAATGCCAGAATAATGGAGGTAGGCCCAAGCGCGAACGCGATCCCATTCAATGAATTTTTTTCGCTTACCGCCGACGAATGGATTGAAGAAAAATGTGTGAGATTGTAAAGCGTTCCGTAAGTCTGATTAAACCAGAAAGCGATGAACGTTGCAAAAAACCTGATTTAACATTAAGTGATTTCAAATCTGCTCCTGGCTATGTGCTTCTGGGAGAGCCCGGGATGGGAAAGAGTACCGAGTTTACAGCGGAAGCTAAACGAGTTGGAGCTCCAGATCCCATATCTGCCCGAGAATTCATCAAAGCAAGCCCAAAGCAGATAAAGGATCCCATTTTCATTGACGGCCTTGATGAGACGCGTGTCGGTGTCGGAGATCCAAAATCAGTGATAGACACAATCATTGCCCGTTTAAAGGCCTTAGGTAGCCCCCAATTTCGTTTGTCGTGTCGCTCTCTCAGCTGGTTGGGAACCGGAGT
Organism: Bacteroidota bacterium; assembly: GCA_026709335.1. Lineage (GTDB taxonomy): Bacteria > Bacteroidota > Rhodothermia > Rhodothermales > Bin80 > Bin80. Next base: position 5,548 of record JAPOTE010000062.1, read on the forward strand.
AGACCAGAAAGCACTTAATTCTCTTGCTGGCCTAGAAGAAATCCCGGTAATGCGACTGAATGCACTGAACTACGACAATATTTGGAAGATTATCTCTGCACACAATACCAATCCGGAAGAATTCATTCGGAATGCCCGTGAGTATAATATGGACTTCTTTCTCAGCAACCCACAATTACTCACCTTTCTACTCAAATCCGTAAGGAATTGCAGATGGCCAAGCACCCCCAAGAAGGCCTTTGAGAATGCTTGTACGGAACTGGTAAGGGAGCGAAATAGCGAGCAACGTGACGCACATTCATCCTCAGCATTGCCCACCCAAAAATCCATTCTCAGTGCGGCTGGACAGCTTTTCGCGCTCATGTTGATTACAAATAAGGCGGGGTGGTCAACAGAAGCTACGGAAGATCACGAGGTTCTCTCTCTGAGGGATTTCGATACTGAGGATTGTTTTGTATTTCGCGAGGCATTTAACTCAAGACTATTTAAAGACGGCCCTTCTTACCGAATTCCAATCCACCGGCTCACAGCAGAGTTTTTGGGCGCCCGATATCTGGATGAGAAAATCCGGAACGGCGTGAGTGTTCGGCGTATCTTCGCTCTTCTCACGGGATATGATGGGGCTCCGTTTCCCGACCTTCGTGGGCTCACTGCCTGGCTCGCAGCCTTCAACCCTCAAACAAGAGCGATTTTGATTCATGCAGATCCCATTGCCCTAGCATTCAACGGAGACACAAGTGATTTCAATCCCGGAGAGCGGAAAAATCTATTTGTGAACCTTGGCCGTTGCACTGATCTGGCTGATGCATGGCCTTCTGAATCTGCTCTTGGTGCTTTGGCAGGCACCGAGGGGATATCATTTATCTGGGAGTTAACGAAGTCGCCAGAACGATCGGAGAACAAACAAATACTAGTTCATCATCTGCTTCGCAGCGTTTCACAGATTCATTCCGGAATGGAAGTGAACGGGGTAGGCATCGCCGAAAACCAATCCGAGATTGATCGCAATAATCTGATAGAGATCATTTATGACCCCAGTTGGGAAGATTATATCCGCTGCGAAGCACTTCATGTATTAGATCGAGTACTCGTCGACAATCCACGTCATGGCTCCATTTTTAGAGGGCTTCTCACGGATATGAAGGAAGATCGCCTGACAGATATCAGAAATGATCTGAGAGGCATCCTGCTGAATCAAATGTATCCGGAGGAATTGCAGCCCAAAGAAGTGTGGGATTACTTAATAGACGGAATGGTTCCATTCCGATATAATGCCTACTTGGAGTTCTGGGATCAGTTAATTGATAGATCATCGGAAAGCCAAATCAAAGAACTACTCGATTCACTGTGTGATCAGGCTTCCGAAATAATCCCGAGGCTAGTGAACCATAGAGCATCTAATGTTGTGCTCAATCTCGTCGTCCAAGGCCTGAATTTGTTTGGAGATAGATTATCCATACCAGACCTTCATCGCTGGTTCAATTTAGTCAAATTGGACGTTCAATCACTTCAGCTGATTCCGATACTTAGCTTCCTTGAACAGGGTGATCGGACAGTTGGCCAAGCGAATGCAGCGATCCGCGATTGGTTGGGCAAACGTGAAAAAGCTCGACGTACACTCATTGAATATGATCTGATCGTGCAGGAATCAGAAATAGAGCCTAATGCTGCGGCAGGTCTAAAGTTCGTTGGAACGAATGTCTCCGTTGATTTTCGTTCCTGGTGTCTTCGACGCGCATCAAACCTTTGGGACACAAACCCCAAGGTGGCTGAGAGGCTCGCATGGTGGTCTGTTTTGGACCAGAAAGGATGGGAACAACCACTATCTGACGACGAGATAGCAAAGATCGTTTCGGGTATCCCAGGTCTACGCGAATGGAACCGGAAGAGGCTGGATAATAGGGCCAAACAGAAGCGGGAGGATATCAATCGGGGAAAAGAACGCAAGCAATCAATAGAGAATCCCCCTAAACGAAATCATGAATGGCTGGAACATATTCGTCGACAAAAACCCGAATTAAAAAATGGAACCTGCCCACCTTCGCTACTCCACCATCTTGCTCAAAAATACTTTGATGGCTTGACTACCGAAGAGAGAGATTCGAAGAGCCACTTGGTGTCCTATCTGAATGATGACCTGAGCCTCGCGGAAGCGACACTGGCAGGATTTCGTAGCCTGTTGGATCGTGATGGCATACCGAACCTCGATAAGATTGCCCAACTCCATGAGGCTCGACGGATATCATACTTTACGTTGCCTTTTCTCGCGGCCATGGAAGAAGAAAAAGAAGATCTGTTGAGCCGCATGTCTGAAGACCAGAAGAGAAGGGCTCTCGGATTTTACCTTATTGCGAACCTGCCCCGTCATTGCATTGATCCCGCAACCAATTCCCTTGTCCATTTCAATCACATCCCGTTGTGGTATGAATATGCTCTTAACCACTACCCTAAAGTCGTTGCCGATGCACTGATCTCGGTCCATAATGCAAGTGTTCGAGCCAAAACCCCACCGAATCAGCACCTGTATGACCTAGCTTTTGACATCAAATACGCTCACGTAGCCACGTATGCTGTGAGGCATATGTTCACAGTTTTTCCGACCAGATGTGTTGGGCATCAATTGGAATCTCTTCGCGTGGCCCTGTGGAGCGCTATTATGGCAGGAGGCATGTCAATCACAGAATTAAAGAAGCTTGTCTTGAAGCGACTGAACCGTATTAGTATGGACTTAGGTCAGCGAGCTCAATGGCTCTGTGCAGGGCTTTTTGCATCGAGAGATCAGTGTCTCCCACTACTGGAGGACTTCCTCTCCGCAGGCCGTGAATCTCGCATACATTATGTATTTGAATTTCTCGTTCCTGGCGGAGGTAAGCGTTCCATCTTGGAAGATGTAACCAAATGGAATTCTCGAGAACTTACCCAACTAATCCGAGCATTAGGAAATCGGCTTCCCTGTCCAAATTTTTCTGAAGGACTCCGCCTGATTGGCGATCAGGATTTTGATAGCCGTGAATATAAATTCTCTCTCGAGCGATGGCTTCAGGTACTCACCGAACGTATTGACGACGAGGCGGTGAAGGTACTTTCTTCGCTAGTTACGGAGCCAACCCTGGCTGCCTGGAAACCGGAAATCACCCGTGCACAGCAGGAGCAAGGCCGCAGGTGGCGAACAACCAAACGATTTGATCTCAGCTTGGAAGAAGTTCAGAGATCTCTCCAAGGTGGACATCCTGTAAGTGTTGCAGACCTTGCCGCTCTTACAACAGATGTCTTGGAGGAATTGACAAACCATATACGCAATTCCTCAACCAATGACTGGCAACAATACTGGGAACGAGATCCATCATCTCCTAACAAATACGGAAAACCCAAGCATGAGAATGATTGTCGAGATATATTACTCTCAGGTTTAAATCTAAAACTTGAAGTTTTTAATGTTAATGCGTCACCTGAGCCGCAATATGCGGGAGAAAAGAGAGCAGGTATTCTTGTATCCTACGGCTTGAATTTCGTGGTTCCCGTGGAGATTAAAAAGAATCAGAGTATCGATATTTGGCGTGGGATTCCTGAGCAACTCGTTAAAAAATATACTCGGAATCTGAAAACTGAAGGCTACGGTATCTATGTGGTACTCTGGTTTGGTGCCGAGTACATGAAAATTGTAGCACCACAGGGAGGGTTCCCAAAAAATCCTCAAGAGCTGAAGAGTTTACTGAAAAAGCATCTCAATCCCATTCTCAAAGAAAAAATCCATGTCATCGTCATTGATGTAAGTCGTAAATAGTCGTCACGAGGAGTAGATTATTTAGATCTTATACGAGAATAATATTTAAACCTTCCCCTCTTGGTATAGGATGAAAAACTCCATGTACATCCAAAAGCAAATAATCATTAGACAGTCAAGGGCTCCCACTAGCCCAGTTTCGTCCGTCAAGTTCAAGATCTTCCGGAGTCATTTAATGTGACTCCGGAGCGGTGATTGCTTTTGGTGGATTCTCTGTTCTGCGCTGTTTTCTTTGATTGTTCTCTCAGATTAAGACGGAATTTTTTAGTTTGTTCACCTCCTCTTTTAACCCTTTCAATACCGGGTAGCGTTTTTTCACTGTTGCCATATCATAGCCTGAAAGTTCGGAAACACGATTCATGGCCCAGAAGATTGTTCTGTAATCATCATCCTCTACTGCAAATTTTGAAACTTTGCGCTTTTATCTCGGGCTTGTATCTTTCTACAACTTTGCCGAATAATATCTCTTCAACAAGGCGTTCCCAACTTCCTCTTAAATCTGAATAAATGAGACTCCAAGCTCTTTGACCCGAAGAAAATCGGTCGACGAGATTCTCGAAAAAGTTGGGCAAGCAGAATAGGCTTTGGTTGCAACTTCAAAAAAATGAACGGGGTTGTTGTATACTTACAGCCATCTTCTGCCGATTCAACAACACTCCGTAATGGCAAGAAGCTTTGATCAACCTTCTTGCCGTCTCTTTCATATTTGACCCTTACATAGCACTCCTTATAGCCTTTCTCGCGATTTCCCATTTCCTTTGATTCTCGGCCGTGACATTTTCTATGTATCGTATGTACTTCGCTGGTGTAACTGACTCACCAGAAACGGGTGACGTAATCGTACTGGGAGTGACTGTTATATCAACTTCCTCAGCGGCATAAACCTCTCCAGAGTTGACGTTGGTCACCATTAGAATGAGACCGGGTAAGCCGTGAAATAAGCCAGGGCCAGCTTGCACCGGGATATCGGCGGTAAACCAAGCCTCTATTGAGCCAAGCTCTGACTCGGATGTCGCCTTCATTACACGGTAGCCCAGATAAACTCGTTCGCTTCCAGGTTCAAGCTTCCACGACCACGATGGTAGTGTATCCTCAACCAGAAAATGTCGTTGGTAAAACTTTCTGGACTCAGTTAGTCGTCCCTCTGCATACCCAATGTACGTGGAGTCAACAAATTCCCAACCTATGTCCGCGCCATCTTCCGTCCTCTTTCCAGGTATATATTCTTCATCAATAGATGGATGCATAAGTGAACGCTCAGAATCAAAGTATAGAGTCCTCGCAATCGTTAAATGCGTGTCATCAAGAGTAATAACCTCACTACCAAAGAGCTCATTCATGGCCTCTGCCGACTGATCCGTGGGTAGCGAAAATAGAGCGCGGGTATGGCTATATCTGACCGTTCCGTGCTGTGCCTCGACGGTAACTGGATACAGCAGAACAAACAGCACTAAGCCAGCCCAGGCAGGGTGAAAAATCAACCCTTCACGACGGATCTTACAACCCATCGTAACAAACCATCGCAGTATTGCCGTTTTTTTCGTCTCTATACTCACGCCAATTATCACATTCATAGCCGGCCAGACAGTCAACAAACTCCAATTTTTCAGACCTGCTCGCGTCACCAGGCAAGATACATACAGGGACAATTCCCGCCGCAGGTGTTAACAGGTGTGGTGCATTATTGGTGATAGTCAAGTCTCGACCTTGGTGCGTCGTTGTAGGAATGGTCAGTGCATCAATCTCAATATTTGAGGGTGAAGGAACGGGTTGATGCAATATGAAAAAGCCAGTGCTCACGATAAACACGGCAAGAATTGAAATAAAAAGTAATGATGATGTACGCATTTTGATTTGGGGTTAGGTTAAGAGTGACAAACGAATCCCAATATATAAAAATAATATTACATTTTCCTGTCGGAGATTGAAACCTGAAATTTGAGCGATAGATCTGCTGGCTGAGGTGGCTAAGAAAGCTCTCTATCATTCACGTAAGTGGAAACAGGTTCATCAAAACGAGATAGATTTTCCAATTTGGACTGCTTTTGGATGCTCTCGGAGCACGTAAACTTCGTTTGATCACATCTTAGTACTCTAGAATAATGCGAGATTTGACTCGCAAGGTGTAAAAATCACAGGAATAGTATCAGTGCTACCACTAAAAAGAGCGAGGGGATGTAAAAAACAACGAAATAACAATTTCCAGGCCAGATTCCTTGAAAAATGACAATCCATTCAGAACCCTCTCTTCTGGCATACTTATGATAGCGCTGAGCATAAAGCGGCGGCCGATCTCGTTGATTTAATCGGCGATAAAAAGACACCATGTGCCCCGGAGGCGTTCGGCGGCATTCTGCATCCAGCACGTCTCAATCCGCTTCTGCTAACTCGGCCGCTTCCAGAGTAGTGCCAGGAACAGTACGCAGTAGAATGGATCGAGCAGTGCACCCAGTGGAGCCCCCGAAAACCCGGTGGCTTCGAACCACAACAGGTAGACAAGTGCACTTCGGAGCTCGCTCACCTCGCGTTGCATGATGGCCATGGAATACGCCATTGTGCCATAATCCTCGCCCATACGTTCCCGAGGTATGCAAAATGTGTGTACTGTTAAGATGATACACTTCTTTCCTTTGATCAAGTCATCCAATGCCAGTAATCATCTATACGGAATAGTTGTGGATTGTATATTTCCCAACCAATCCATCTGAATTAAGTTTGATTTCCTGGACCAATCACAAAGCCATGACTGTAAAGAGTATTCCCTTTCTTTTCCTTCTTCTTTTTTCCATTGAAGCGAATTCACAAATCTCCGTTACCGAAGAAGATTATGCGCGCGCAGAATCCATGCTTCGGTCCTCAACCGGTCAAATGGTGTACCACACTACGATACGCCCCAACTGGATGGGGGACGGCCGTTTTTGGTATACCCACTCCACGCCAGAGGGATCGGAATTGACTCTTGTTGATCCGTCCCGCGGCGAGCACAATCCCTTGTTTGATCATAATCGGATGACGGAAGCGATATGGGCTTACCTGGAATCCTCTGACAATGAAGTGGATTTTTCAAAATTTTCGTTTAATCACGAAACAGATCAGATCCAATCATCGGGTGGAAAAAATGGATATATGACCTGTAATATTCAAACCTATATCTGCGAACCAGTCGATCTGAAAAAAACCTTCCAAACGTGGACCAGTGCAGCACTTTCTCCTGACGGGAACTACGAAGCATTCCGAAAAGACCATAACCTCTGGATCCGCACGGTCGCGACCGGTGAAGAAGAGCAACTAACCTTTGATGGTGAAAAGGATTTTGGATATTCTACCAATAATGCGGGCTGGATCCGTAGTGACCTCCCGGTTCTTCTTTGGTCACCTGACTCAAAAAAGATTGCAACATTTCAACATGACGGACGCGGTGTCGGTGAAATGCATATGATTTCAACCGAGATTGGACGGCCTGAACTGGAGTCATGGACCTACCCACTTCCCCAGGACAGCACTGTGTTTATGATCCACCGCGTGGTGATTGATATAGATGAAGGAAAAATCGTCCGACTTGACATGCCACCGGATTATCACCGTGGAACGACTACGGATCATATTGCAGATTGGGATGGCACATTCCTGGATGTACGCTGGAGTCAGGACAGCCAGCAGTTGGCCTTTGTCTCGTCATCTCGCGACCATAAGGATGCCTGGCTCAGAATTGCCGATGCTCAAACTGGAAAAGTGAGGGATGTTCTCCATGAACATGTCCCCACCTACTATGAATCTGGCGTTGGTGCCGAAAATTGGCAGGTGTTTTTTGAAACGAATGAAGTCCTTTGGTATTCTGAACGCTCTAACTGGGGACATCTTTACCTGTATGATCTCATGACAGGAGATCTCAAACATCAAATTACCGACGGGAACTGGGTTGTCCTTCAGCTGCGCCATTTCGATCTGAACGAGCGAATGCTCTATCTGACCGGTGCAGGCCGAGATGGTCCTGATCCGTACTTTCATTATTTGTACCGAGTCGATATGGATAGTGGTGAGATGGAATTACTCACACCGGAAGTCGGTCATCACGTTGTTTCCTTCTCTCCGGAAAAAAACTATATCCTGAACTCCTGGTCCCAACCGAATATTCCTCAGCAACATGTCATCCGTACTCTTGACGGGAAGATTGCATTAGACCTGGGAAAAGCGGATATCTCAGAACTTCTAGCCACTGGTTGGCAACCGCCTGAACCATTCTCAGTCAAAGCAAGAGATGAAGAGACCGACTTGCATGGACTTCTGTATAAGCCCAGCAATTTTGATCCTTCCAAAAGTTACCCCGTGCTTAACTACATCTACCCCGGGCCTCAGAGTGGAAGTGTAGGAACGAGAAGTTTTGTACCTGCCCGTAGCGATAAGCAAGCACTGGCAGAACTGGGATTCATTGTTGTTGAAGTAGACGCTATGGGGACGCCTGGTCGCTCCAAGTCCTTCCATGATGCCTACTATGGCAACATGGGGGACAATGGACTGCCCGATCAAATCACCACCATCCGTCAACTCGCAACCCAAAACCCCTGGATGGACATGGATCGGGTTGGTATCTGGGGGCATTCCGGGGGAGGGTACGCATCCACCGGTGCCATTCTGCGATACCCCGATTTTTACAAAGTTGCAGTCAGTGGTGCCGGAAATCACGACAATCGTAATTATGAGGACGATTGGGGTGAAAAATGGCAAGGGCTCTATGTGGAAAACCCGGACGGAACTACAAATTATGACAATCAATCCAATATCCTACTCGCTGCAAATCTTGAAGGTAAGCTCCTTCTTGCACATGGGCTCATGGATGATAACGTACCCGCATCCAACACTCTCTTATTGGTGGAAGCACTGGTAGCGGCCAACAAAGATTTTGATCTGGTGGTGTTCCCGAATGAGGGGCACGGATTCGGGGCAGCTCGAAACTACTGGATGCGTCGCAGATGGGACTACTTTGTGGAACACCTTCTGGGAACTGTTCCTCCCAAAGAATTTGAATTTGGTCGCGAGCGGGTTCGGGTTGCCAAACCCACCGGGTGATCTCATGCGATACCTGCCCGCATTGGTGCTTCTGGTTTGTGGATGTGTACAACAGGCCGACCATGATCTGATCCTCCGCGGTGGAACCATCTATGACGGTTCAGGAAATATCCCCTACGTCGCAGACATTGCCATAGATGAAGATCAGATAGCAGCGATTGGTGATCTTGCAGATGTGAAGGGAACCAAAGAACTTCATGTCGAAGGCCTGGCAGTTGCCCCTGGATTCATCAACATGCTGAGCTGGGCTACCGAAAGCCTGATTAATGATGGAAGATCCCTGAGTGATCTGAGCCAAGGTGTGACACTGGAAATCTTCGGAGAGGGGGTTTCCAATGGTCCACTGAATGAAGATATGAAGGAGGAGATGTGGGGCTATATCGTAGCAGATACAGGATCTGAAGAGGAGGCTGCCAAACTCATGGGCGGAACGGAAATCCCCTGGACAACACTGGACGAATATCTGTCGTTCCTTGAATCGAAAGGGGTCTCCACGAATGTTGCATCTCTCATCGGTGCAGCAACCGTCCGGCAATATGTACTCGGCAAACAGAATCGCGCCCCCACTTCTGAAGAACTCAGGCGCATGCAAGAGCTGGTCCGAGAAGCGATGACCGATGGAGCGCTTGGAATTGGCTCTGCCCTGATCTATGTTCCGGGCACGTTTGCAAGTACAGAGGAATTAATCGCTTTGGCCGAGGTGGCAGGAGAATTTGATGGTGTATACACATCGCATCTGCGGAGCGAAGGAGCCCGCTTGCTGGAATCGGTTGAAGAGCTTATCCAGATTACACGTGAAGCCAACGTACGCGGACACATTTATCATCTGAAAGCGGCAGGAAGAAATAACTGGCACAAGATGGATTCGGTGATCCAGCGAGTCAATGAAGTTCGTACGCAGGGACTTGAAGTAACAGCTGACATTTATACCTATATTGCTGCTGCAACCGGGCTTGATGCAGCTATGCCCCCGGACGTCCGGGAAGGCGGCATGATGGCATGGCATGCACGCCTTCAGGATCCAGCCGTCCGAGCCAGAATGGAAACAGAATTGATGAATCCTTCGGACGAATGGGAAAATCTGATGCTCGAGGCAGGACCCGAAAATGTGATGCTCACCGGATTCCGTAATGAATCTCTTCGCCAATACATGGGAATGAGGCTTACCGAAGTCGCCAAACTGAGAGGTACCTCCATCCCTGCAACCATAATGAATCTGATTATAGAAGATACGAGCAGGATAGGAACAGTTTATTTTTTAATGGATGAGTCGAATGTGCGAAAGAAACTTCAGCAGCCTTGGGTTGCGATTGACTCAGATGCACGGTCCATTGCACCTGAGGGGTACAACCTGAATTCGATGGTTCATCCTCGCGCCTACGGCTCTTTTGCCCGGCTGCTTGCCAAATATGTGCGTGAAGAACAGGTGATTCCCCTGAAAGAAGCAATCCGACGGATGACATCATTGCCGGCATCGATCTTATCAATTGGTGAAAGAGGGTTGCTCGAAACTGGATATTTTGCAGATATTGTCGTCTTTGACCCCGACTCAATTCAGGATCATGCCACATTTGAAGACCCCCATCAACTTGCTACGGGAATGCATTATGTATTTGTGAATGGAGTCATGGTACTCGACCATGGACAACATACCGGCGCCATGCCTGGCCGTGTTGTCAGGGGATCGCGCATACAAGCCCATGACTGATCATTTTTCAGAACTGGAACGCCGGCGTCAGGCAGCCATACAGGGAGGTAGCCAATCCCGGATTGACCGGCAGCATGAACGAGGCAAACTTACCGCCCGCGAGCGGGTCACGGTTCTTCTTGACGAAGATTCTTTTGTGGAACTTGGACAGTTGGTGCAACATCAATCCACTGACTTTGATCTTGCAGATCAGCGCCCGCCCGGAGATGGGGTCATCACCGGATATGGGACAGTTCATGGCCGTCTGGTATATCTGTATGCTCAGGATTTTACAATTTTTGGAGGGTCGCTGGGGCGTGCACATGCCTCCAAAATCGTTCAAGTACTCGACCTTGCACTCCAGAATGGAGCGCCGGTCATCGGATTAAATGATTCAGGGGGAGCACGTATTCAGGAGGGGGTGGTCTCACTAGGGGGCTATGCAGATATCTTCCTTAAAAATACATTGGCGTCAGGAGTTATACCGCAGATTTCAGCAATCATGGGCCCGTGTGCAGGTGGGGCCGTTTACAGCCCGGCGATTACCGATCTTGTGTTTATGGTACAGGGAACCAGCCACATGTTCGTAACCGGGCCTGACGTGGTTCATGCGGTCACACAGGAAGAAGTCACCGCCGAAGACTTGGGAGGAGCAGCAACGCACTCGGAACGCAGTGGGGTGGCGCATGCGGTATACCAGAATGACATTACCTGTCTGGAAGCGATTCGAACCGTGCTGAATTATCTACCACAAAACTGTGAAGAACAAGCTTCAATGGATACTGCCTTCCAGCCTCCTACAAGCCATATGGAAGACCTGAACACTCTGGTTCCCCATAACCCCAACAAACCGTATGATATGCATGACGTCATCCGTTTGCTGGTAGACAGAAGTTCGTTCTTTCCTATTCATGACGGCTTTGCGCGGAACCTGATCTGTGGATTTGCACGGATTGGAGGGCATGCAGTAGGGCTCGTAGCCAACCAGCCTGCACACCTGGCAGGAGTCCTGGATATTGATGCTTCCGTTAAAGGGGCTCGCTTCGTCCGATTCTGTGATGCGTTTAACCTTCCGATCGTCACACTTGAAGATGTCCCTGGATTTTTACCCGGCACGGATCAGGAATGGCGTGGAATCATTCGCCACGGAGCAAAATTACTCTATGCTTTCTGTGAAGCGACCGTCCCGAAAATTACGATTATCACCCGAAAGGCCTATGGGGGAGCCTACGACGTAATGAGTTCAAAACATATACGCGGGGACCTGAACTACGCATGGCCCGGAGCAGAAATTGCTGTGATGGGTGCTAAAGGAGCTGTCAGAATCCTACACCGAGCTGCGCTAAAAAATGCAGAAGATCCTGCATCGCTTGAGGAAGAATTCTCCCGCGATTATCAGGAACGATTTTCTAACCCGTATATCGCTGCCGAGCATGGATACGTCGACGAGGTCATCTATCCGAATGAAACTCGCGAACGCCTCATCAGGGGGCTTGCAATGCTCCGTAACAAGATCCTGACAAATCCAAGGAAAAAACACGGAAACATGCCCCTTTAGCATGTATGTTTTGGAACCTCTCGACCATGATAACTATTCCACACGCAAATAAATAGCAATTTATTTGTATTATTGGTTTATATCTTTAATTCTAACATTCCAATATTTGAAACCTTATGGTTTTTTCCGAGAATAAGCTTTATGTTATAGAACATCTCTATTCATCAATAGACTTCACACTGTGATGAAAAAACTGTTTCTGATCTTATTTACCACGATAATGTTTGTGGTTACACCTTGTATCGCTCAACAATTGATGCCACCTCAGGCAATTCCGGCAGAAGACCTGAAGGGATATGATCAATATTATTCCGTGATGGAGGACTATGGAGATCCGGAAGAGGCATTGACGGAAAAGCAGATTATGAACCGGATTAGCCGGGCCTATCTGCTACAGTCTCGCATCATCAAGGCAAAAACCGCCGCAGATTGGCGCTCTGCCGAATATTATTTGGATCAGGCAATGTCCGAGGTGAGCGTTTTGACCAATCAATCAAGTTTTATCAATGAACCTCAGTTCAGGGAACTTTTCAGAACGATTGTAACCGAACATGAGGCTTTTTTCGGCACAGATCCGGATGAGCGCAGGGAGTATGGATCCATTTTTGCGCTCCGCAATGCCATGTTTGATGTGCAGGCGCAGGTGGAGAATCCCATGGCCAAGGCTACCAGTCTACCTGACATTGAGCCCGTGGCTACAACTGTGCATATGACACAGAATCGGGCGGTGGAGGAAACAATTCAATGGCTGTTAACGAGTCGCAGAGAAACCGTCATCCGATGGATGGATCGTGCAGACACATATTTCCCGATGATTGAGCAGATCTTCAAGGAAGAAGGAATTCCTGATGAACTGAAATACCTTGCCGTCGGTGAAAGCGGATTGAATCCTCGTGCACGCAGCAGTGCAAATGCGGTCGGGATGTGGCAATTTATGGCTGCAACAGGCCGAGGGATGGGGCTTCGTATTGACAACTATGTGGACGAACGTATGGATCCGGTCAAGGCAACGCGCGCAGCTGCCCGCCACCTTAAAGAGCTCTACGAATACTATGGAAATGATTGGCATTTAGCATTGGCCGGATATAATTGCAGCCCCCGGTGTATTCGACGTGCAGTCTCTCGCGCTGGCGGTACGATGAAAAACCCGCCCTCCTATTGGACAATCTCCAGATATCTACCTCGTCAGACAGCGGGTTATGTCCCCCAGTTCATCGCATTTGCTCTCATCATGTCCAATCCGGCTGATTTTGGATTGCCTGCACGCTCCAATGGACCAGAGTTCGCCTATGATGAAATTAGAGTCAATGGAATTCTGAGCCTGAAAACAGTTGCGAAGATGGTTGGGACTTCCATCGATCGGATCGAATATTTGAATCCGGAACTTCGGCGGGGAAGCCTGCCATCGGACAGGTCAGCCTATCCCCTACGAATTCCCCTGAATACCTCTGCCCGTTTTGCAGATGCGTTTGAGAATCTTCCGGATGAGGAAAAGATTACACCCGGAGAGCACCGTGTACGTAGAGGGGACAATCTCGGAAAAATCGCCAAACGATATGGTGTGAGTGTCAAGGCACTCCAGAATGCAAATGGCCTGAGGAGAACGGTCATTCATCCTGGACAGATGTTAGTGATTCCTGGCCTGGCAGGTGGAAGGATGGCAACGCTTGAGATTGCCGGAGCCAGAACCGTCGCTTGGGGAAGCCGGATCAACAAACCCATCGTTTTCGACGAAAAAATTGCTGAAAATGCACGGAAAATCCCGGTTAAGGTTGCAAATAGAACCACAACCAATTCCTCTAGATCGAAAACGAGCCCCTCTACGAGTTCGTCTGCATCAACGAGTGCACCAACAAGACAGACGAATCAGGTTCACAAGGTTCGACGCGGCGACACACTCTCGGAGCTTGCAGGTAAGTATGGAACAAGTGTTCGAGCAATCCAGCAAGCAAACGGACTTCGCGGTTCCAAAATCAAGCGTGGCCAAACCTTAAAAATTCCGACTGGCCGCACCGTGTATACTGTTCGACGAGGAGACAGCCTCGCAAAGATTGCCAAAAAATACGGGACCACTGTCCGAAATATCAAGGCAGTAAATAATCTGCGGTCTAACACCATTCACCCAGGCCAAAGACTTTCAATCAGTCTCTGATCATTCATTGGCTCCGCTTGATTCTCATTGATCTCCTTGAGTTCTGCGGAAAATTCAGACGACTTCCGCTAGCTACAATTGTTGCGCGGCCGTGTATTGGAGCTCTGAACCAATGAAACAGGATGGTGTACGCTCTACCTGCCTGTCATTTCGTTGCACCGTTCTATCTTCTAGACGTTCAATGTAAATGGTGGCCGGGAAGAGATGATTCATCTCTTTTGACGGTTCACATCTGAATTCCTGATCAAAAACTCTCCAGCCGGTGGCTCCTTGGGTCGTACTTAAATTCGGTGGCACCAGTGTCTCGTCAAGAGCTCACTGGGATACGATTGCCCGTATTATCGAAAATCACAGAAAGCGTGAGGAACGTGTCTGTATAGTATGCTCAGCTGCATCCCGTGTCTCACGCACACTGGAAAAGCTGGCAGATGCTGCATTGTCCGGAAACTATGTAGAGCCTCTAAAAGCGATTCAATCTCGGCATCTAACACTTGCCAGAGAAATGGAACTCGATGGGGAATCTTTACTCCGGGAGTTGCTTCGGGAATTGGAGCGACTCAGCTATGGTGTTTCACTCACCCGGGATGCAGGGCCCGCATTGCATGCACGGGTTCTGTCCATGGGAGAGCTCATGCTTACAACGCTCGGGGCAGCATTTTTGAATGCCCAGGGAATTCAGACGCGCTGGATGGATGCGCGTAAGCTCTTGAAATCAACCCCTGTACCCCGAATTCTGCCGCACGAAGAGTTTCTTTCCGCTCAATGCAATCATGAGCCTGACCCTGATCTCCAGCAAATTGAGGCAGATATCTTGATTACACAGGGTTTTATTGCCAGCGATATGTCCGGAAGAACCGTTCTGACCGGTTGGGGGGGCTCCGATACATCTGCTGCCTACTTTGCAAGTAAGCTGGAGGCGGTGAGGCTGGAAATCTGGACAGACGTCCCCGGGATGTTCACGGCGAACCCTGGACACGTTCCAGGTGCGCGCCTCCTGAAACAGCTTGAATACAATGAAGCTCAAGAACTTGCCAGTTCCGGGGCCGAAGTGCTTCATCCTCGTTGCATAGAGCCCCTCCGCCCCCAAAAAATTCCCCTCCATGTGCGATCTACGGCGAACCCAGACCTGACCGGAACCATCATTAGTGCAGACATTGACAGCTATGGAGCCCAAGTCAAAGCGATCGCTGCTCGTACAGACCTGACCTTGATTGCAGTAGAAACTCCTCGCATGTGGCATTCCGTGGGATTTTTGGCCAAGGTCTGCCAAGTATTTGAGCACCATGGGCTATCCATCGGAATGGTTGCCACTTCGGAAACAAACGTAACGATTTCCATTGACTCCGTATATGGCTTTTCCCTTGATGACTCCACTATTACAGATCTTCTGGATGATCTGAATGAGTTTTGCCAGGCACAATGCATTCGAGATTGTGCCGCCGTCAGCATGGTTGGGCGCAATATCCGTAGCGTCCTGCATGAGCTTGGTCCTGCTCTCGAGGTCCTCGATGAGCAACAGCTCTATCTGGTGACACAGGCAGCAAGTGACTTGAATTTCACATTCGTCGTTGAGAACGCTCATGCGCAGAGGTTAACCACAAAACTACATAGTCAAATCTTTGGACAAATTGGTCCGGACCATCTCTTCGGCCCGACCTACCGGGAATTGTTTGAAAGCGCCAAAACTTCATTGCCGATTCCCTGGTGGGAAACGCGGCGCTCGAAACTGCTTGAACTGGCCTCCGAAACCTCTCCCTGTTATGTGTACAACCTGGAGAGCCTGCATGACACGGTCGCCCGCATGAAAGTGCTCCAGAGTGCCAATCGCTGCTTTTATGCCATGAAGGCATGCTGGAATCCTCAGGTATTGCAGACTCTTTATGATTGCAACATCGGATTTGAATGCGTCTCGCCCGGGGAGCTACGTTATATCTGGGAGCTTTTCCCTGACATCGACCCTGACCGGATTCTGTTTACTCCCAACTTTGTTCCTCGGGAAGAATTCGTTCTGGGATATGAGCTCGCAGGACATGTCACAGTTGGGAACGTGAGAGCTCTGGAGCTTTGGCCGGATGTCTTTGCAGGCCGCGCTCTTACGCTTCGGGTTGACCCCGGGGATGGACGAGGGCATCACAAGCATGTGCGTACGGCAGGCACGGCTTCAAAATTCGGGATTGACCCGGGAAGCTTGGCACTCATTCAAGAGATGTCATGCAAACATGATTTTCGGGTTACGGGCTTGCATGCACACGTTGGGAGCGGAATTTTAACCCCGGATACATGGAGCTCTACCGCTTATGCACTGGCTTCCATTGCCGAAATGTTTCCGGAGGTTGCACATCTGAATGTCGGCGGAGGCTTTGGAGTTCCAGAGAAGCCTGGCGCTGTCCCGCTCAATCTGGAGATTCTCGAAGAGAGCCTTCAGCAGTTTCACGAAGCCTACCCGCAATTTGAGTTATGGATTGAGCCCGGAAGATACCTGGTTGCGGAAAGCGGTGTACTTCTGACCCGTGTGACACAAATCAAGCAAAAAGGGGTCATGCACTATGTGGGGGTGGACACTGGCATGAATTCCTTGATCCGACCCGCACTCTATGGATCTCACCACCGTATTGTCAACCTGACTCGGCTCCATGCTGCCCCTGCCATCACTGCAGATATTGTTGGCCCTATCTGCGAAACCGGCGATATTATTGGACGCGCACGCAGACTTCCTGAGACCAGTGAGGGGGATATCCTGCTGGCGGCTATGGCAGGCGCATATGGTCGGGTTATGTCTTCCAACTACAACATGCGCGAGCCGGCAACTGAAGTGGTTCTTTAGTGTTGGTGGAATTTATGCCCGCAGTGCTTGCAAAAAGCTGCTCCTTTCTCCAGTCTGGTCTCCCTGCAACGAATGCATGGAGTACTCCTTTTAAAATTCCGATCTGAAGAAAGGCTGATAGACATCACGATAATCGCATACCCAATCACCATAACCATTGCAGCCATGAATTTCCCTATGGGAGTCTGAGGAGATATATCTCCATATCCAACGGTCGTAAGTGTGACCACAGCCCAGTACATACTCAGAGGAATACTCTCGAATCCATTCTCGGGCCCTTCAATGAGATAAATCATGGATCCCAGCATCGTTACCAGAAGAGATAGCGCCAGTACGAACACCCATATACGTTGCCAACTTTCCCGAAGAAGATAGAGAAGATGAATCCCCGCTCTGCTATACTGAACCAATTTCAGAACCCGAAACACACGAAGTAAACGCAGGATCCGAATGACGATTAAAGCCTGTGCCCCCGGGATCACCAAACTCAGATACGTTGGAATCACTGCAACCAAATCGACCACCCCAAAAAAACTTCGGGCATACCCCGCGTGATCACGGGAACAATACAGACGCAGGATATACTCAACGGTAAAGATGACCGTGAATCCCCATTCAAGGGCGATCAACAACGTCTGATGTTGCATCCTGATCCGGTCAATACTCTCAAGCATAACCGCAACTACACTGGCTACAATCAGGAGAAAAAGAACGATATCACTTCCACGTCCCAGAGGTGTGGTGGATTCAAACAGGATCCGATTCAGGAATCCCCGACGTGCTCCCCATGAAGGAGGGTTATTGTTTGATTCTTCGTACACTTCGCAGATACAATTCGTAATGATAGAGAGCAGCGATAATTATCCCGTGCCGAAGCGTTCCAGCAGTGACCAAGTCCGGAATTCTGGATGGATCGATCAGAACTGAGTCAATATCCTCAGCAGCATCCAGTTCCCGCTCACCGGTGGGAGTCACATCTTTTGCCAGAAAAAAATGGCACCGATTCGTCAGGATTGCAGGATTTGGAGACATAGTCCCCAATGGGACAAGGTCATCGGCAATATAACCGGTCTCTTCGCGCAATTCACGTGCTGCAGCTTCCTTGGGGGTTTCGTCTGGATCAATGACTCCACCCGGTAATTCCAACTCAATGGCTGCTGTTCCGGGCCGCCACTGTTGAATACAAACCAGTTTTCCCTCCGGGGTTACGGGAACGACTGTGGTCCAATCCGTTGTTTCAAGAACAAAAAAGTTATGGTCCAAGCCGGTTCTTGGAGATTCGCAGGTATCCTGCCGGACCTTGAAAATTTTGTAATCTCCACAATCCCGACTCTCTTTACATATCCATGGATTCCCCATGCTCACTCTGATTCAGATTCAATCAATGCCCCAATTTCAATCATCATCTGTAGGAGCTTAACTACATCCTGAACTCCAAGATAGGGCTTCAGGGACTCAAAATTAAGGATTTTTGATCCGGTTAACAACTGTGCAAATGGTTTGAGATCGCTTTTAAGCGATGTTTCGACTCCAAAAACATAGACATGAATCTTGTCATCAATTTCTCGATAGACCATGCATCCCGGTGTCAGTCGCCGCAGATTGCCCCCTTTCCGAAGTTGAATCCGGATTTCATCTGGAGAGGGGACAGGATAGATTCCCACAGGCCATCGTTCTCGAACGGGTTCTGTGATTGCCTTACAAAAAATCCGTTCAAGATAGTTGCGATCCTCCGTGAGTAATCGCAATTCACTCTGAAACCAGTCAAGCTGTGCATCGCCGATTCGGCCGGGATCCACCATCTCGGATTCGTCCAGAGGCTTGGCTCCTTCGGGCTTCCATTTCAGTCGATTTGCCATCTGTAAAAAAGTAGCACCAAATATCCTTCCCTCGGGCACCTTAAACCCAATACTTGCTGTGATGCATTCCCCCTTTGCAATCCCCCAATGCGGAATATTAGGTGGGAGATACAGAACATCTCCAGGTTTTACAATGTATTCCTGATCAGGATGAAACTCTTCCAGAACCTGGATTTCCTGATCCTCCATCATTGCCCGATCCTCCACGATTGGGCTGGATTCAATTTTCCAGTTTTTCTCTCCACTGATCTGAACAAGAAATACATCGTAGCTGTCCACATGTGGTCCGGCGCTCCCCTGCGCAGTTGCGAAACTAAGCTGCACATCATCGAGCCGCCAGTTCGGGATGAATCGAAATTGCTCGAGCAGTTCATGCATCGAGTCAAACATCCACTCAGTATTCTGTATCAACAACGTCCAATGAGAAAGCTCCAACAAGTCATCCAGTTCCTTGCTGTCAAATGGACCTTCGTAAAGCTCCCATGAATTAAATTCTACATCTTCGCGGATCAGACGAGAATCAAACTCGGAGTTACATGCCAAATCAAAGAGGTCGCTCCGACGGATTGGAAAGTCAAATTCTCTGAAGGCTTTCGGAAGAATCAATGGGCGTTTTTCCCAGTACTCGGATGCGAAGGTTTCCAACGGTAACTGATTCGAGAATGGAAATCTCATTAGAATATCAGTTTTATCAGTTCAAACACAGGCCAGAGCAAAAGCAGTGCCATAACCCAGGCCATGAGAACTCGGCTTCGGGTTTGCCTTGGAAACTCATAGCCGCAGTACGGGCATTCCCTCAATCTACGCTCAACTTCCAAAGCACAGGACGGGCATTCTTCCATTTTTCACAGACAAGATTGGCGTGTCAACGCGCTCCCTTACCTGTACGTTCATGGAACAGGTTTAGGTTTTGAGCTTACACGATTAGTTCATTCTTTTATACTTGTTGTGCTGATTGATACTCCAATAGTAACGCTCCCGGTTTTGGAGGCTTCGAAACCTGTCGAAATCACCATCGCTACCCCCGGTCATTTTCGATTCGCAGAAGAAATCTGTGATCTGATCAAAACGGCTGCTGCACAGCGGGGAACCGGGATTGCCGAACGTGATCCCGCATATATTCGTACGAAAATGAGCGAAGGAAAAGCAGTCATTGCCCTTGGTATAGATAACCAGGTAGCAGGCTTCTGCTATATTGAGACATGGGATCATGGAAAATATGCCGTCAATTCTGGCCTAATCATCTCTCCTGATTTTCGGAGACAGGGACTTGCAAGACGGATCAAACGTCGAGCCTTTGAACTTTCAAGAGAACTCTACCCCGAAGCCAAACTTTTTGGAATTACAACCAGTCTTGCGGTAATGAAAATTAACTCGGATCTGGGATACAAACCGGTCACCTTCAGCGAACTCACCGATGACGATGAGTTCTGGCAGGGATGCCAAAGCTGTCCCAACTATGACATTCTCCAGCGGATGAAGCGTAACATGTGTCTTTGCACAGGAATGCTCTACGATCCAGAAGCTTCCCCAGAATAGCGCCGGGATATGTCGCGCGCGATTAGTGTTGCTCTTCCGATCCCCGTGGACAAGTTGTATTCCTATGAGCTGCCTGGCGAGCTAGATGGATCTGTTGGGGTTGGATCCCTGGTTCTGGTTCCAGTACGAAAGCGTACCTATACAGGCATTGTCACTGAACTGGATGTGAAGGTTCGTGAAGGTGTTCAACTCAGAACCGTGCGGGCGGCTGTGAGCGGCGAGCCTCTAATCAATTCTGAAATCCTTCGACTGACCCGCTGGATCTCGCAATATTATGTGTGCTCGTGGGGAGAAGCTCTCAATGCGGCACTGCCAGCGGGAATTCAGACCAAAGAGCGGATCGTCTATTATCTGGCTTCTGAATCCGCTGCGGACTGGAGAGGGATTTCTCCCGAGCTGCAGGTGCACCTGATCAAACACCGAAAAACTACACCTGCCAGGCTGAAACGTATTGGGCTTCGGATCCCGGAGCAGGAGATTACAAAAGCGGAGTCACAGGGGGCTCTACGGCGGATCATCGAGCTGCAAGATCCAACCGTCGGCACCATGACCGGAAAATTTCTCTCCTTTAAACCCGCATTCAAGACCAGTGCATCCTTGCGTGACCTGATCCCTCAATTTCGCGGAGTTAAACAGAAAGAACTGATCAAAGAGTTGATCAATTCTCTGGATTCCGGAGAGAGCGAACCTTCGCTGAAAGAGATTCGGAAGGCCTGTGATGCGAACCTGCAAACTTTCAAATCCCTGGAAAAGCGGGGAATTTTTTCGATCGTTCAAAAGAATGTCTACAGGATCCCTGAGTGGATGAAATCCAAAGACCTTCCCACCAGCACGGCACCTGAATTTCATCCATATCAGGCCGAAGCGGTGAAGGCGATCAGAGATGCGGTGAATACCGAAACCTTCCAGACATTTGCACTTCACGGCGTAACCGGAAGCGGCAAAACCGAGGTCTATTTATCCTCTCTGGAAACGGTTTTCTCCCTCAACAAGACGGCCATTGTACTTGTACCGGAGATCTCTCTTACCCCGCAAACGGTCCACCGTTTTCGGAGCCGCTTTGGTAATACCGTAGCTGTACTTCACTCCCGTATGGCAAAAGGAGAGCGCCACGATGTCTGGCAGCTCATTCGAGCAGGCCGTTATCGCGTGGTCATCGGACCGAGATCTGCTGTCTTGGCTCCTGTAAAAAATCTTGGGTTGATTATCGTTGATGAAGAGCATGACAGTTCCTATAAACAGGGAGAGATGGCCCCTCGCTACCATGCCCGTGATGTTGCCGTCATGCGTGCAATGAAAGCTGAGTGTGTCTGTGTCCTCGGATCTGCTACCTTATCACTTGAAACGCTGGTCAATGCCAACCAAGGCAAATACACCCTTTTGTCCATGCCGGATCGTGCCCCTGCCAAGGGGCGCTCGGCCGTCACACTTCCCTCCATTCAAATCATTGACCTTTGCCACGAACGTGAAGAAAATGGACTTGACGGTCCTTTGTCTGAACCTCTGATCCAAGCGATCAAAAAACGACTCAATCGGAACGAGCAGGTCATTCTCCTTCAGAATCGTCGTGGTTACGCGCCAATTCTTGAATGCCAGAACTGTGGTTTTGTACCGCAATGCGTCGCCTGCAGTGTTTCGATGACCTACCACCAAGGCGACCAGCGATTACGGTGTCATTATTGTGGCTATTCAAGCCCGGTCCTTGTTAGCTGCCCTAAATGTGGTGCATCAGCATTTGCTCCGATCGGGGCTGGAACTCAGCGTGTCGCAGAAGAACTCGGGGAGTTGTTCAGGACGGCCAAAATTCTTCGAATGGACCGTGACAGTACACGAACCAAAGATGCACATCATGAAATTCTGAGTGCGTTCGCAGACGGAAAAGCAGATATTTTGATTGGAACTCAGATGGTTGCCAAGGGCCTTGACTTCGGTCGCGTCACGCTGGTGGGAGTGATCAACTGTGATTTGGGGCTTCGACTACCCGACTTTCGGAGTGAGGAGAGAACCTTTCAGCTTCTCATGCAGGTGGCCGGGCGCGCTGGACGAGCGGATCTTCCCGGAGAGGTATTATTGCAAACCAAGCGCCCATTTCATCCAATCTTTTCCTTCCTGCAAGCGCATGATTTCAATGGGTATGCTCAACGTATGATGCAGGATCGACAAAACCTTCTCTACCCTCCATTCGGGCGTATTGCCGGAATCCAGATACGGGGCGCTCCGAAGCCTGCTGTCCAAAAACTCGCATATGACTGGAGAAGCCTGCTATTGGATCAACTACCTTCCACCGTTACGGTATTGGGGCCTGAGCAGACTTATATTGAGCGTGTGGAGCATCAATATCGATACTTCCTGATCATCAAGGCACCGAAAACGTATTTTGATCTACAACAGCATCTACGTACAATTCTCAAAATTTCCCCTTCAACCGGGCGTGATATTCATGTCTCTGTAAATATTGACGGACTTGAACAAATTTGAATTAAGGAACCGTCCTGACCTCGAAGGGTAGACAGTGCCTGAAGGGTGAGTCCCGTACGGTCAGCTCCCTCTGAACCCCGTCAGGGCCGGAAGGCAGCAGCGGTAGGAGGTCGTAGCGACGCGATGCGGTCAGCTTACCCTTCTTTGTTTTAGCAATCCTTTATCTCATTTATCCATGGACTGGTATTTTATTTATTTACTTCAGAATGCTCCAGGCCCCTCAGGCCTTGGAGGGCTCGGCTTTTTTTTGCCGCTCATTCTCATCTTCGTAGTATTCTACTTTCTTATCATCCGACCTCAGCAAAAGCGTGAGAAAAAACGCAAGGCAATGATTGAGGCGATCAGGAAGGGAGACCGAGTGGTCACAGCTGGCGGAATTCACGGAAAGGTTCATCAAGTGGAAGACGGTGCGACCAGCGTCTTGCTGGATGTCGATGGAGGAGTCAAACTTCGTATTGAAAAACAATCCATCGCCAGCGTCAAAGAGTAAGTATACCTGAATGGATACTCCAGGTACAGACGCATTTGACTCAATTGAGTCTGCCATTAAGGAGATTCGCGGTGGCCGCCTGATAATTGTCGTGGATGACGAGGACCGCGAGAACGAGGGCGACTTTGTAGGAGCGGCGACAACGATCACACCGGATCTGGTGAATTTCATGGCCCGTGAAGGCCGCGGGTTGATCTGCACTCCGATGACCGCAGAGCGCGCTGCATCGCTTGAATTGAACCTGATGGTTGAGGAGAATACAAGTCTTTACAGCACCCCTTTTACAGTATCTGTCGATTATAGTCATGGAACTTCTACGGGAATCAGCACAGCTGACCGCGCCGCAACCATTCGGGCACTCGCAGATCACACATCCCGGGCAAATGACTTTGCCAGGCCGGGCCATGTATTTCCACTCATTGCCCGCGAGGGGGGAGTGCTGAGGCGAACCGGACATACGGAAGCAACCGTTGATCTTGTCCAGCTGGCTGGCTTGCCTCCTGTCGGAGTGCTCGTCGAGATCATGAATGTGGATGGTACGATGGCACGAACTCCCGAGCTTTTAAGGATTGCACGGGAGCATGAAATGAAAATCATTACCATCAGTGCTCTGGTTGCCTACCGTATGGCACAAATCTCTCTCATCAAGCGTGTGGCATCTGTACGACTTCCGACCCAATATGGTACATTTAATCTGACTGCCTACGAAGATGCATCCAACGGAGATGTTCACCTGGCTCTGTGTATGGGTTCCTGGACATCAGACGAGCCTATATTAACCCGTGTCCACTCTCAGTGTGTGACCGGGGATCTGTTTGCATCCCTTCGATGTGACTGCGGAGATCAGTTGCATACAGCAATGCGACGGGTTGCCGTTGAGGGAAAAGGCGTCGTGCTGTACATGAAGCAGGAAGGACGAGGAATTGGCTTGTTGAATAAGCTGCGAGCCTATCAATTACAGGACCAGGAAGGACTTGACACAGTTGAGGCCAACCTGGCCCTTGGGTTTGACGTGGATCACCGGGACTACGGCATTGGCTGTCAGATCCTTCGTGACCTGGGAATACGCAAACTGAGATTAATGACGAACAACCCGACCAAGCGCGTTGGCCTGGACGGATACGGATTGGAAATCATTGAGAGTATCCCTATTGAGGTTCCAGCCAACCAGGAAAATGCAGCTTATCTGCGTACGAAGCGAGATCGTATGGGACATATCCTGCCTAGCCTTGACTCCCAGTCATCCAAGCTTGCCGGGCGAAAACTGTAGAACTCTGCTTGAACATGGTGGTGACGGCGTGATCTTTTCACGCAAAATCTAAGGAGGTTTCCATCAATAAAAGGGATTCATGCCGTACTTCAATATTGAAAAGATTGCTCTGGCTCTTACGCTTCTGAAACCTCCCCATTTAATGAACTAAGATTTTAACCGTATTTTGGAGCATTCCTCGCTCTGAGATATCTTCATTGTTCGAGCCTCGCTCTCCACTTTCATTGCTTAGCATTATTATTCTACACATGCTCCTTCGCCGAATCCAACTCGTACTCCTGTGCTGCTTCGCCGTAATGTCTACCCAAGCGCAACGCACAGCAAAACCCGTGCTACACGGACGACACTGGGTAGCAATCACCGGAAAGCCATTGGGGGCCACGGCAGGCGCCATGATCTTTGCAAAAGGAGGAAATGCTGTTGACGCCGCATGTGCCATGCTTGGAGCTACCAGCACTATGTGGGACGTGTTGAGTTGGGGCGGAGAAACACAGGCACTCATCTATGATCCCAAACAGAAAAAAGTGCTGGGCATCAATGCACTGGGAGTGGCTCCCACCGGAGCAACTACCGAGTTCTTCAAGAACCAGGAACTGAACTATCCCCCGGAATACGGCCCTCTGGCAGCGGTTACTCCCGGCACCCCGGGAGGATTAATGGTCATGCTCGCCGAATATGGCACGCTTAGCCTCAAAGATGTCCTGGAACCAAGCATTCAGATGGCCGAAGGATACCCTATTGAGCAATCTGCTGTACGATCCATCGAAATTCACGCCGAGCGAATCGCTGGCTGGCCTTACTCAAAATCAGTTTATTTACCCAACACCACTGATAAGAACCAGGCTCCCAGAGAAGGACAACTTTTCGTTCAAACCGACTTGGCGGAGACACTGCGCAAGCTCATCGAAGCAGAATCTGATGCACTGGAAGCAGGAAAATCGCGGAAGGAAGCTATTTATGCTGCCTATGATCGCTTTTACAGAGGTGACATCGCCGCAGAAATCGTACGCAGTACCCAGGAACAAGGGGGATTGATTTCTATGGAGGATCTTGATCAATGGCAGGTACATATAGAGGAGCCGGTCATGACCGATTACAAAGGAATCCAGGTGTACAAGTTGACATCATGGGTCCAGGGGCCTGTTATGCTTCAGGCTCTGAATATGCTGGAACCCATGGACCTGAAAGGAATGGGCTACAACAGCACCCGCTATATCCATGCCCTCTATCAAGTAATGAGCCTGGCGTTTGCGGATCGGGACTTTTACTACGGCGACCCCTATTTCCCTCCTGCAGAGCCCATGGAAGGACTCCTGTCCAAAGAATATGCACAAGCACGGGTAGCAACCATCAACTGGGATGAAAATGATCCGGCAATCAAGCCGGGAGACCCGTATCCGTTTCAAGGAGAAGAAAACCCTTATCTGCATTACCTGGATCAGTGGTCAGCAGATACAGAAGAATATGGAAGCAAGGATTCCTATGAATCCGATTTTTACATGGGAACCACCTCTATTCAGGCTGCTGACGCGGAAGGCTGGGTTGTATCCATCACGCCAAGTGGTGGTTGGATCCCTGCAGTGATTGCCGGAAATACTGGTGTGGGACTAAGCCAGCGAATGCAGAGCTTTGTCCTCGATCCCGCTGAAAACCCGTACAATTTACCTGAACCGGGTAAACGCCCACGCGCAACCCTGACACCGGGAATGGCGCTTAAAAATGGCTCGCCCTACCTTTCGTTTGCAGTTCAGGGCGGCGATAGCCAGGATCAGAATTTACTACAGTTCTTTCTGAACATCGTCGAATTCAACATGAACGTACAGGAAGCGGTCGAAGCAGCGAACATCAACAGCTTCCAGATGCGAGGCTCCTTCGGAGATCATGAGATCCGCCCCGGACGCCTTCTGCTCCACAACCAAATCCCTGACTGGATCCGGCGTGACCTTCGAAATATGAAATACAGCTTGACATTCAGTGCCCGTACCAGTGGACCAATTACTGCCATTGAGTTTGATCGGAAGCAGGGAACTATGTGGGGTGGTGCAAGCGATCATGGAGATGACTATGGCATTGCGTGGTGATTTGTAAGGCCGGTGCATGTATCATAGGGTTGACTGTAGAACACCGAATCTTACTGGAATCAGAGGTGTACTTCATTATACTCGAGAAAATGACGCAAATCGACATCCTTTCCAGTAGCTTTTCCAGCAAAGCTGTTTCAGGGGCTATTTGATCTACTGACGGAGATTTCAATTCACCTGAATTCCCCGCACATCTACAAATGCAATGACATTCAGGCAAACATACAGGTAATGGAGTACTCGCCTAAAACATTTCTATACTGATTTGTAGATCGTCGGTGTCCAATTCAATAGCTCTGTGATCGTCGCGCAAGCGAAAATCTTTAATACTGTCCGGTAAAAACTCCCTCGGAGTGTTCATCTGGAAAAGTGTGTCAGCGACGACATACCAGTCCTCGGTTGTCAGGTGTACGACAGCTTCCTTACCAGTGGCAACCATTGGAGCATATTGTAAAACTTTATTCAGGTGCGTAATGCCCTGTTTCTGGTGCAAATTTGGATCCATCTGCTTATATCTTAGGTGATTGTTCTTCTAACGCGCATCAACCTAAAATACCCAAAGTAATGCTGTTCTATACAGTTTTTCAGAAAAAATTTCTGTCAGCTTGTGTTGATTATTTTTGTGAGCCGACGGAAGCAGGTATAGATTGATGAAAAATCACACAAGATTTCCTTCTCTGGAACGGATTGTGATCGCTCCAGAGAAGAGGCTTATGCCCTATTTTTCATTATGAATTTACGGAGCGTCCCGCCCTTTGATTCGTAGAACTTAACTCGTAAAAGAGTCTTTCCTAATGCATCTTTACTTGGACCTGTTGCGTTATGTTATGGAGAATGGGATGGAGCGCCGTGATCGCACAGGTACCGGAACGATCAGCGTTTTCGGATACCAGATGCGCTTTCCTCTGCAGGATGGATTTCCAATTTGTACGACCAAACGTGTATGGTTCAGAGGTTTGGCCTGTGAGCTCCTCTGGTTCCTGTCCGGCTCCACGAATATCAAGCCACTGGTGGATCAGGGGATTTCAATATGGACTGCATGGCCACTCAAGAATTATCTGCAACATCGGAACCTTCACGTACCGTCGTCTGACTCAGAGGAGTGGGCAAAATGCCTTGAAGATTTTGAAAACCTGATTCGCAACGAGCGGGGATTTGCAGATGCATGGGGAGATTTAGGACCTGTATACGGGAAGCAATGGCGTTCCTTTTGCGATGTGGATCAAATTACATCTGTTATTGACTCCATACGAGAGAATCCATGGAGCCGCCGACATATCGTAAGTGCCTGGAACCCGAAAGAATTGGATCTGATGGCACTTCCTCCGTGTCACATGTTCTTTCAGTTCTCTGTGATCGCTGACCGGCTCTCCTGCCATCTATATATTCGGTCAAATGATCTCTTTTTGGGTGCTCCATTCAATATTGCTCAGTATGCTCTCTTAACACACCTGATCGCACATCAGACAGGACTTCAGCCGGGAGATCTGATTTACACAATCGGAGATGCACACATCTATCTGAACCATCTTGGTCAGGTGACAGAGCAATTGAAGCGAGAGCCCTACCCGCTCCCTGAACTGCAAATTCTCAGAAAACCCGCTACACTGTTTGATTATTCGTATGATGACTTTAATCTCATCAAATACAGATATCATCCGGCAATCAAAGCTCCGGTAGCTGTCTAACCGCTTTCCTGAAACATGATTTTACCATGACATCACGGAGTTCCGGCGAACAGCGAAAGGCTCTTCTACAGGATATATATCAGGAAAACCTAAAACTGTTGGGGCGACCATCTCCTGAGCCACGAAAGAAGACAAAACGAACGGCAGCCCTACTGATTTTATCTCTCATGATCGGGGGTCTCCTCTTTGTAGGTGTGGGCCTGGAGCAGATGAAGCAGCCTGTCCCTGACGTTCCCTCTGAGCAATTTCTTTCTCCCGAACAGAAAGTCCGCACTTCTCTCAACAAGATTCCAGATCTTGAACCCGACGATAAAAACCCTCTCCTTTCAAGCGTTTATGGGCTGAATGTGCGAACCATTGCCATCGATCCTGGACATGGTGGTTATGATCCCGGTGCAATAGGGCAAGCCGATTTAACCGAAAAAACGCTGACGCTGGATCTTGCTCTTCGACTGGAACGAAGGTTGAAAGCACATGGGTTGAATGTGATTCTCACCAGATCACAAGACATCAATGTAAGCCTCCGGGAAAGAGTCGAATATGCAAAAGAGCAACAGGCAGATCTGTTTGTATCCATTCATGTCAATTCATTACCCGTGGACACGATTGCATTTATTGAAACGTTTTACTTTAGCCCACGCGCGGACGCACGAATAGAACGCCTGGCTGCCCAGGAAAACATTAATTCAGGCTACAGTTTTGGTCAATGGCAAAATGATTTTGAAAAAATCAATCGGACCTTAAAAATAGAAGAGAGTCGCCACCTGGCAACATACATTCAGAGGGAGATGGTATCGCATATGAGAAAATTTAACCCAAATCTCCAGGATTGGGGGGCTCGTTCTGGTCCGTTTATGGTTTTGATGAATGCAGGTGTTCCAGCAGTTTTGGCTGAAGTAACCGCAATTTCGATGCCCGAAGAAGAGCAGCGCCTCTTGAATATTGAATACCGGGAACAGCTTGCTATTGGACTTGAGTCTGGAATTCTCGCGTATATTTCCGAGAAGAGAAATACTCAAATAACAACGGATTAGTTAGTATGCCACGCAGTTCTATCCCATCAAACAACATTCTGTATATCGGGATTGACCTAGGAACATCGCGAAGCGCCATTGCTGCCAGTAATGGCAAGCGAAGATGGATCCATAGCTATGTGGGCTGGCCTCGAGATTTTGTTGCGCGGAGGATGCTGAAGCAAGATGTTCTTATCGGCAGAGATGCTATTGAACACCGAAACTCTGTCAACCTTGTCCGACCACTTGAACATGGCGTCATCAAAGATGGAGCTGACAAGGACGAAAAAGCTGTCCGTGAACTCGTCAGCCATTTGATTGATCTTGTACAGCCGGAAGAAGGGCAGAAAATTTACGCCGCTGTTGGTGTACCTGCAGAAGCCCTTCGCATCAACAAGTTGGCGATCCGTAATGCTATTGGAGAATGGGCCGACACACTCATGCTCGTGTCGGAACCCTTCGCCGTTGCATACAGGCTCGGAGCCCTCAACAACACCTGTATTATCGACATCGGTGCAGGAACTGTTGACTTCTGCGTGATGCATGGAACGGTGCCCGGCGAGGAAGATCAGCGTTCACTACGCACAGGTGGAGACCATGTAGATGAACAACTTTTAAATTTATTGTCGGAACGTTTCGTACAGACTCCTTTCAGCGTGACATTTGCACGTGAACTCAAAGAAAAATATGGAAGTGTGTCCGGTGCTTCTGATCGGATTAAAGTTCGACTCCCTATTGCAGGGAAATTTGAAGTACACGATCTTACCGAAGAAGTCTGGAGATCCTGTGAATCAATGATTCCTTCCATTTCGGAAACTCTCATTGATTTACTGAGCAGCTATGAGCCAATGCTTCAGGAACGGATCCGACATAATATCTACCTTGCAGGAGGTGGGAGCCAGATTCATGGACTGGCAAAAGCAATCAGCTTCGCACTGGAAGAATATGGACAATTCACGATTACTCCTATTCAAGATCCGCTGTTCAGCGGTGCCGAAGGCGCTTTGAATCTAGCGGAAGACATGCCACAAGAATATTGGGAAAACATGTGACCCGCCCGCTGGTGATTATCATCGCTGCACTGGCACAAAAAAATCGCTGCATTGGACGTGATACACGCCTTCCTTGGCATGTTCCGAGTGATCTGCGACGCTTCAAGCGACTCACGTATGGTTCACCAATGATTATGGGACGAGTCACATGTGAAGGGCTGATTCGTGATTTTGGAGGCCCTTTACCTGGAAGGGAAATATTTGCATTGACCCGCGACTCTAATAGAAAAATCCATCCTGACATCCAGATCTGCCCATCACTGGAGTCAGCACTGGATCATGTGAAAACTGCTGCAAAGGTGTTTATCGCCGGTGGTGCCACGATTTATCAAGAGGGGCTAAAATTTGCCGATCGGCTTGAGTTAACTCTCATTGATGGTGCATATGAGGGAGACACCTTTTTTCCTTCCTATGAGCACCTGATCGGGACTGAATTCGCTCTTAAGAAAGAAGATCCACACCAAGGATTTTCATTTGTTACCTATGATCGAATTCAGCCGCCGAGGAAAACTGCTGCCCCACGGATGTGAAGTCGTTAAGGTGCCGAAACGATATCCATCCTATCCAGCCGGAAGATTATTCGCAGCCGCTTTAGCGATCACCTCCTCATAGTAACCTTCATACTGGGCAACGATTGCATCTGTATCGTAGTTGCGAACCACATATTCTCTGGCAGCTTTGGCCATCTGCGAATGTAGCGCATCATCGGTTAGAATCTTCATGCATGCTTCAGAGAATGCCTCAATATCTCCAACTGGACACAGATATCCTGCTCCGCTTCCCTCAACCAATTCTGGTAACCCCCCGATGTCACTGCATACAACCGGAACATTACAGGCCATAGCTTCCAAAGGAGCGAGCCCAAACGCTTCGGATCCACTCGTAAGCAGAAACAGATCTGCAATAGACAAAATCTCCTGGATTGGATCCTGTTTACCCAGAAAACGAACTGCATCCTGAATTCCAAGATCGCGCGTCAGTTGCTCTACATTTGAGCGATCCGGACCATCTCCAACCAGAAGTAATTTCCCAGATACACCTTGCTGCAGAATCTGATGAAAGGTTTTTACGACATGAGGGACATTCTTTACACGTCGAAAATTGGAGATATGCAGAACCACTTTTTGATCTTCCTCCCCGCAGATCGCCTTCTTGAAGTGTTGCTTTTGCAGGCGATAAAAATTATTCGTATCAATAAAATTTGGAATTACTTTTATGGGAACCTCAATATCAAATGCATCATAGGTTTCCTGCCTCAAAAAGTTAGAAACCGCTGTAACCCCGTCTGATGCGTTAATGGAATAGGTTACCACAGGAGTATAGGATGCATCCTGCCCGACAATCGTAATGTCAGTTCCGTGCAAGGTGGTTACGACTGGAATTGAGCGTAATTGCTTTTCTAGAATATCACGAGCGAGCACGGCACTGGTGGCATGAGGAATTGCATAATGGACGTGAAGTAGGTCCAACCCCTCATGTTTGGCGACATCTACCATCTTACTTGTGAGCGAGAGCGCATACGGCGGAAAATCAAAAAGAGGATATCGATTGACACTGACTTCGTGAAAGCATATATTTTCCGTAACTTTGTTGAGGCGGAAGGGTAAAGAGTACGCAATGAAGTGTATTTCATGACCTCGAGCGGCAAGTGCTCTGCCGAGTTCGGTGGCAACGACCCCACTTCCGCCATAAACTGGATAGCAGGTAATTCCGATTCGCATAATTAAAATAATATTGTAGTTTCCGGGGGAAACCCCCACAACCAGTAAACGCATGATTGCACTCTTATTCTCCAGAATTGGAGTACACCGCCTATGTGCCGCTTTTTTCATTGGATTTCTCCTTGTCCCTGCAGCAACTGCTCAAACCTTCGGGGTAACCATAGGTAGCAATTTTCAGCGGCTGAGTGATATTACTCTCAATGAACTGGAAACCAGATTCGAGAGTCAAACCGGATGGCATGCCGGGGCCTGGATTGAGTTCCCACTCGGCCCCGCAGGTCTGCGGATCGGTGGACGATATATGGATGCTGGAAAATTATTCTCAGGACTACGGGAAAACAACTCTTCCGTCAGAGATAACTTTGATGTGTCTCTGATAGAACTCCATTTGCTACTGCGCCTGGGGTTGCCTTCGCCAGTCGTAAGTCCCCATGTCTTTGCGGGGCCGGTATTTCGGATTCCCTCCGGAAACGACAAGGAAATCAGTGATGATCTGAAAATTCTTTCCTATGCAGGCGAGATAGGAGGCGGGCTGAAAATTGATCTAGGGCCAATCAGCCTGTTGCCTGAAATTGCCTATGTGTTTGGAATCACCCGTTTTATCGAGAATGAACTCATCCTTAATTTGATCTCCTCACAGGTAGGAGATCCTCAAAGGCTGAATACGGTTATGATTCGCGTATCGATCGGTCTATAATCAGACGACCAAAAACAGATCGACTCTTAATTGGAGGTGAATCTGACCTCACCTGAGGCCTGCATAAAAACGAAACCTGCGCTCATCCAATCGGATATTGCGTTGAGGATAGACTGGATCTGCGTCTCCCACCCAATCGGGGGGGAGTTCCGGGTCGAGCATGGATTGCTCGCTGTAAAAATGGCGTACATTGGAAGAAAACGGACGTAGGCGATCGTCGGCATGGCGGATATAGAAAGCCAGTGCTAAGGTTTTCTGCCACCCCGGGATCTGTGTGGTTTCCACTAGGCTCGTATAGTAATTCAGCTTAGGTTGACCTGGTAGAAAAGCACTGAATTGAGCGGGGGCCAATACACACTCGCGATAAGAATTGCACCCATGAAACTTTGTATGTAGGCGGTTCCGGACAATCCAGCCAATTAACTCCTGTTCGTCATGTCTCTTACTTTCAGAAAACATTGCACGTGCGAGCCACAAAGTCTCTTCATCAATATTTCCCACATATTCCGGCTTAATTGCCCAAGGATTTTGGAGAACGGAATATGTATCCTGGTAGGAAGGAGTTGAAAGAGGCGGTGGTGAAATAGCCAGAAAACTGCTTATTCCAAGCGGAGGTGCAAATACAACCAGACTCGGAACTACGAATGCAAGCAGAATTCCGATCGTACCACCCCAACAACATTGTTTCAATCTTGTACACATATCTGCTTCGGACTGAAATGATTAATTTCCCTTGCGGGGAAGAGTAATACCCAATCGAACTACCCTATACGTAATTTCCCTCTATAGGATACATGCTGTCTATCGTGGCCGATTTGAACATTCCGTGTGTGTATGAAGCCTTTTCATCTATAGGAAATGTACATGTACTGGATGCCGAATCCATATCTGCTGAGACTTGTTCGGGGGCTGATATACTTCTGGTTAGAAGCGTAACCAAGGTCAATAAGCATCTTCTGGAGCAGAGCCAAGTGACATTTGTAGGAACTGCCAGTGCCGGATTTGATCATGTAGACCAACCTTATTTACAGGAACGGGAAATTCAATTTGCACACGCCCCGGGATCAAATGCCGTATCTGTTGTAGAATATGTACTGACTGCGCTGATTCGATTCAGTACCCTAAGCGCACGTCCATTAGATGGACTTACCATGGGAATTGTCGGATGTGGCAATATCGGAGGACGCCTTGCGAAACGGGCGCCCGTTTTTGGGCTGAAGGTTCTCTTAAATGACCCTCCACTTGCAAAGGGTGGAAATCCCGGCTATGTAGATCTGGACAGAATCTTGTCGGATTCGGACATTCTCACCTTACACGTCCCCAGAGCACCGGACACCTATCATCTCATCGGAGATAGAGAACTTCAGAGTATGAAGTCGGGCGCATGGCTCGTGAATGCCGCAAGGGGTAATGTGGTTGATAACCAAGCTCTCAAACAGGCACTGATTACGGGCCGAATCGGCCACAGTGCCCTAGATGTATGGGAAAACGAACCATGCCCTGATCTTGACTTGCTCCAGCGGGTTACGCTCGCAACTCCGCATATTGCCGGACATTCTGTGGATGGAAAACTACAGGGAACGATTATGCTCTACAATGCAGTAACTGAGCATTACGGGATCAGGCCAAACTGGGACTACGAGCAATTACTGTGTCAAAATTTACCGGACCCGATTGAATTTGAACCGAAAATTGAGCCGAACTGGCTGGATGCAGTGTCAAGACGTTTATATGACATCGATGCAGATGACGCACGTATGCGGGACAGCTTGCTTTCGCATCAAGCCAATACAGCCGAGGCCTTCCGCCAACTCCGACGTACCTACCCTCCTCGACGCACCTTTCATAGACATCGAATTGCCAATACTCCTTCACCTTATCTCCACATTGTACGTGACGGACTTTGTGTTTCAGATGTGGAGAGGTAGTATAGCAGCCCGTGGATAAAGTCAAATAAATTTAGATAGCAATTTTTGATGCTGACTTTGCATGATCTGACAGACAAATTGATAGATAAAATGTGCTAAAAGCAATGATTTTGAGCGTATTGGGAGCCGTACGCGCGTCCAGCATTGCGCTGGTGGTCAGTTTGCTGGCAGGGGCCAGGACACGAACCGCAACCATGCCGAGAACCAGCCGGCGAAAGCGCGAATTCCGGGGCGCAATGATCGCAGCCATCTTGAGTTGCTTCATCACCCCCAAGACTGCCGCTACATGTCCATGGGGCTTATTGCTCCGAATCTCGAAGACTTCTTTGATGGACTTGACGGCAGTGCCTCCCCGGAAGAGAATTTTGAGTCCTTCAATGATAGGATTCGGGAACCCGGTAATATTGGCGATGGTGTTTTTGATGATTTTATCTCCGTCTCGTAATGAATTTACCAACCACCAGACCCGAAATACTCGTTCTCAGGCCAAAAAATCAGAATAAAAAAACAGATATGCCTAGAAAAACGGGGGAAGTTCAGATACATCTGTAAAAATCCCTCGCTTTACAGCACGTTTCATGATGTCGAGCGCCATCGTTCAACTCACACGGAGTCACTGGATCCCGTTGATATATTAGTCGAGTCCTGCAAACAGTCGTTCCCCTGGCCTCAGAACTGTTGATGAACCTACTGGACAGAGCATGGCACGAATATTGCACGCATGTCAACAGACCAGTGATTATTCAAGAATTATGTACATTGGACACTCATTTACATTCATACATTAACATAAAACAAGGTTCTTAGAATGAAAGATAAAATTATTCGTCTAACCGCGGGGATTTGTCTGATTGCTATGTTTGGTACGGTGGCATATATCGGAGGCTTGGCTACGCATTCTGTCTTTGCCCCATCTGATGTGATTGCGGCGGAAGAAGAGGCACGCTGCGAAAACAATGTTTGTATTAAAAACTGGCGGGGCAAGAAAAAATGTAAAATACCAGTGGGGATCCTCAATCAGGATGTCAATTGCTTGAAGAAGGGGGGTGTACGAGTTATAGTTGTTGACGATAATGGCTAGGTTAGTTCACAGGAAGATGGTTCCAATGTGCTGTTATCTCCCGAAGAGGTATAGTGGCTTATATGTGTTATTCCTGCTTATGATATTCCTCTCTTGTTCCTCTCAAAAGGATCATGACGAGGAGCAGTCAGATTCAGGCGTACTTCACCCCACGGAAGAAAATATCCCAGTCATCACTGATTCTCGGTTTCTCTTGCATGAGGAAAAACCTGCGGAGGCGAAACCTTTTCTGGACATATCCGGTGGGAACGGACATTTGATAGGGATCATGGAAGGCCCGAGTGCGGAAATGATCGGAGATATAGCGGATGTAACTATCAGTAAGGAGGCGCTCTATTATGCTGATAGTGAATACGGTGAGGTGCGAATCTATGATCAGTTCGGTTCTTTGATGAGTACAGTTGGCTCTCCTGGGCCCGGCCCGGGAGAGTTCCAACAGCCTTACAAGCTGTCCGTTACGGACGACGGCGAGATATTGGCTGTATTAGACCAAGGTACACGAGTTCAGGTGTTCCGACAGCAGGATTCTACATATACACTGGGATATACGTTTCGTGTACCGGATTCTTTCTATGGTGGAGATATCTGTGTGATGAACGATCACGTATACACACTCGGGCTATCTGTCTCAGAAGAGTTGGATGGAATCATTCATAAGTACACCATTTCGGGAGAGTATGTCACATCGTTTGGAGCGATCTACAAGACATCCTTCGAGTTACTCCGCAGGATGTTAGCTCCAGAAGGAAGCCTCGGGTGTAATGAGAAGCATAGTGTGGTAGGCCATGTGAATGACAATATTCCTGTTCTTACGGGATACACGGATACAGGCTCTCTTATGTGGCAGGTTAAATTTGCTGACCTTAATCCTGCAAAGATAGAGGAGGGGGTAACTTCTGAAGGAGCGCCTTCGGTAACTAGACGAGAGCCCAAAAAGGGTGATAGCGGGGGAATCCTGTTATTATCGAATACAGAAGATTCGTTTCTTTTTACCTATGACACTATTTTTGACTTTGACAGCTTAACTGAGGCTCCTAGTGGCACACGGCACTATTTCAATGTAGATGTGCAGACCGGTCAGGGAAGTTATCTGGGTCAGAATGCTGATATTGATCTCTACGAATATCCCATATTAGTAGCACTTGATGCGGAGCGTGCTTACACGATGGCATTTAATCCGTTTCCCCAATTCGGGATATACCCGCGCAAGGAAGTGCTGCCATGAAAGATTCACCGACACTTCTGCGTAATCGCGCGTTGGTTGGAGGAATTGTTTTCATTACCATTATCGCTTTTGTGGCAGGTGTCGCAGACATCTTTCCTCTTCCAGAAATAGATGTTCGTTGGCCCAAAAGTACGGCGATATTAGATCAATACGTGCCTGACAATCATGTCAAACGGGGGCGGGAGCTTATGATGGTGTATATAGGCTCTTCGGCATGTGAGTATGCTAACCTTGCGGAGGTACCCAAACTGATAGAACGCACAAAGCTGCTTTTGCAAAAGAAGGCACACGAAAGGGGAATGCTGTTTTCTACGATGGGCATATCGATTGATTGGAATACAGAAAATGGAGTGCGACATCTAGCCAAAATGGGGCGTTTTGACGAGATCACAACGGGGAAGAATTTGCAGGGTATGGGGGCCTATCAATTTGTGTGAGGTGCTTTGTCGGACGAAGCTTCTACCCCGCAAGTGCTTGTCGTTACACGCATGATTGATGCTCCTTCCGACGAACACCCCCATCAATCCTATCATGTATCCAAGGCAAACTTACTCACCCGTAAAGCTGGGGTTACGGCAATTTCCGCCTGGTTTGACCGAGGCTCTCCGCTCCCCCTAGATTTACTTGAACTTGAGCAATAAAAGGAGGCTATGAGCATTGAGAAAGTCGGAACGTGATGGTGCCTGCGAACCTGTTTTAGGCTTTGATAGGCCAAGTTTGCCATGAAAATGTTGTGGCCCATTCCAATGACTTGTATACTTGCCCAGTGTTCTTTGCCAACCCCCTCTGGAACCAGATCTTGCGGTAGTCCCGCAGGTTCTTGTGATCATCACCGCCGAATGCATGCTCGATCGTGGCTCATATGTAGTTGATCTTGCGGTTAAATATATATTCGCGCAGGTGAGCTTTCCGCATCATTCCCTCATATCAGCTCTTGATCAAAGAGTGCAGCACTTCATATATGTCGAGTAGTTTGTAGGGGCTCTGTGCCTTCGCATAGAGCCCCTACAACTAGCTATCTGTGTCTCGGTAGATTCCAGCTTCGAACTGTGTGCGAATATGTTCATCTACTACCTGTAGATGCTAATTAATTCGAGATTGGTTATTGCATCGGCATGTCCCTGTTCTGCGGCTAATTGATACCATTTCGCAGCTCTCTGCCAATCCTGTGGTACTCCAAATCCATTCGCATAGAGAAATCCGAGATTGAATTGTGAACTGGCATGCCCCTGTTCTGCGGCTAACTGGTACCATTTCGCAGCTCCCTGCCAATCCTGTGACACTCCAAATCCATTCGCATAGAGAAGTCCGAGTCTGAATTGTACCTGAGCATGTCCCTGTTCTGCAGCACGGTGAAGCTCCTCTATTTTGGGTCGGGCGGCGGCCATAGGCGGCTCCACTTCTGCATGATTTGCTGATACAGTGACCTCATCGTCCTTGGGTTCAGATGCCGTCAAAGGTTGCTCTTTTTGAGCCAAGTTCTGGGCACGGGCCCTTTCTCTGTCGCTCATCAGGGATGCAATACGGTTACGTCTTACCACTGCAAGGTCACGGTAAGTATTATCCTTATCCGATGCTACGGCAAGACTAAACCACAGGTATGCTTGGACGTAATCCAGCGGCACTACGGATCCCTGCTCGTATATAAATCCGAGTTTGATCTGCGCTTCAATATGTCCCTGATTTGCAGCCAATCGATACATTTTTACGGCCGAAGGATAATCTTGCGGCACACCATAACCCCAATAGTACATGAATCCACGAGCATACAGTACCTCGGCATGCTCGGTTGACGAATGGTACTCTCTCAAAACCGTCTGCGACTCATATGGTATATCTAAATCGTCATTAAAGCGTATTAATTCGATTTCAGCTTGTGCATCAGCATGTCCCTGCTCTGCGGCTAATTGATACCATTTCGCAGCTCTCTGCCAATCCTGTGACACTCCAAATCCTCCATTCGCATAGAGACGTCCGAGATTGAATTGTGAACTGGCATGCCCCTGCTCTGCGGCTAACTGGTACCATTTCGCAGCTCTCTGCCAATCCTGTGACACTCCAAATCCATTCGCGTAGAGAAATCCGAGTCTGAATTGTGCCTGAGCATGTCCCTGTTCTGCGGCTAATTGATACCATTTCGCTGCTCTCTTATGACTTAGCTCTACGTATCTGCCATTAAAGTATAGTGATCCAAGACTGGCTTGCGCTTCCACATCTCCCTGTTCTGCAGCATGGCGGATCTCATCAACCCTAGGTTGGGCGAACGTCAAAGGAGCCCAAGTGAAGAACAGTATCAAGGCAGTTGTCATAGATGAGATGAATCTTGCACTCTGCTTCCTCATGACTTCTCCATGTTGTTTAGTTAGTGCTTGCCAGAGGAGCAATATAACCCCAGTTTGTCATTTTCTGGCTCTACTGAGCTTTGTGTGGTTTAAGATCTAAACCTCCGCAGAAAAAGAGAATTGCGACTCTGAAGTTTTCAAATTTTCTGTATCCTC
>JAPOTE010000086.1 GCA_026709335.1 Bacteroidota bacterium
ACCAGATGAAGCATTCGCAGAAATGATTCCAATTTACCGTGCCCGAGTATATGGGTTTTTCGTATGGATACTTTGCGAGCAATCTCGGTATAGTTCTCGCTCACATCGCAGGCAGTCAGGTGGCCATCAGAAGGGAGTGCCAGAATCATGGCCAGCGCTGAATATCCTGTAAAAGTGCCGATTTCTAGGACGGAGCGTGCGTTGATCAGGCGCAGAAGAGTTGCCATAAACTGCCCCTGGTCCGGAGAAATTTGCATTTTGGCTTCGGGGTGCTCGGCCGTCTCTTTTCGAAGAGCTTTCAGAAGCGGGTGTTCACGTAACGTGACTCCCAGAATATAGTCACGCAGTTCATCCGTCAGCGAGAGTGTAGATCGGGACATGAGAGGTAAGAAAAGCAAGGGAATTCGTTTAATAAAGAAACAGCAGGCATCGGATTCTCAAACTTGCTATGTCTTCTCTTGAATCTTTCCACTGCCTGGCTCTGTTGTAGTATCGGTCTATTGACGAAAAAGTGCATTGGAGGGGCCTTTAAAGTGATTCTTAAACGGATTTCCATGTTTAACTTCTCTGTCGTCCTTCATGCTCAATCCCATGAAGTATTTTTATCACCGAATTTTTCAGCGCTTCACTTGCAATCTCTCAAGTTCTTTGATTTTCGGCCACAACACTTTCTATATATCGCGTGTACTTTGCTGATGTAATCGGCTTACCAGAGTCGGGTGGCACAATTGTTTTGGGAGTAACTGTTGTATCAATTTTCTCAGCGGAATAGACCTCCCCAGAACTGACGTTGGTCACCATTAGAATAAGACCCGGTAGGCTGTGAAACAAGCCAGGACCAGCTTGCACCGGGATGTCAGTGGTAAACCAGGCTTCTATTGAGCCGAGTTCGGACTCTGCTATTGCTTTCATCACACAGTACCCTAGGTAAGCTCGTTCGCTTCCAGGTTCAAGCTTCCACGACCACGGTGGTAATGCGTCCCCAACCAGAAAATGCCCATCGCCAAAATTTCTGGTTTCAATTAAAAATTCCTCTGCATGCCTAATGTATGTGGAGTCAATAAATTCCCAGCCTATATCCGCCCCCTCCTCCGTCCTTTCTCCGGGCAAATACTCTTCACGAATTGACGGATGCATAAGTGAATGCTCAGAATTAAAGTTTAAGGTTCTCGCAATCGTTAAACGCGTAGACTCAATGACAGGTGGACGGTCATTGATCTCATTAAGGAGCGTACTTATCTGGTCTGTAGGTAGAGAAAACGGAGGGCGAGTGTGGCTATACTGGACCGTTCCGTGCTGTGCCACGGCGGTAACTGGAAATAGTACAACAAACAGCACCAAGCCAATCCAGATAAGACGGCTAATCAACCATTTACGGATCATTGTCACTCATCCTGGCAAACCATCGCGGTATTACCGTTATTTTTATCTTCATGCTTTTTCCAATCTTTGCATTTCTCCGTACACATACAACCATCAAAAATTTCTTTTTCAGATGCACTTGCATCACTAGGCAGAATACATACAGGGACTGATTACTGCCGTAGGTGTTGACAAGTATGGTGTGCTACCAGTGTTAGCCAAGTCTTGACCTTGGTGCGTCGTTGCTGGGAGGGTCAGCGCATCAATCTTAATATCTGAGGACGCAGGAACGGGTTCATGCAACATGAGAAAGCCAGCACCCAAGACAGGCACGGCAAGAATTAAAATGGAGAGGTTCTTGCAAAACCTCTGTTTTCGGATAGAAAAGACTCCCTCAGGTGCTTTCAGAGCAATGTTTATGCTCAATTTCGGAGGTTTTGCAAGAGGTTCTGGAAGATGATAAGGGTATACGTATTTTTCTTTAGGGTTTAGTCGGACAGAATTCAACGAGTTTGAATGTACGAAAATAATTTGCTAAGTTCACATTTGGTTAATCAATAGTATTTATCCAAGATTTTAAGCCCATGTTGAACCAGCCATTGAGTAATGGCTTTTACCGCCTCACTGGTTCCGCGCGTTGCGATGGGTTTTCCAAAATTCAGAATACTCAGAAGCAGATCGGTATCCTTGCTTTCTGCGGGACGAAGTTGCAAAAGCAACTCCTGCACCAACTCGGGTTCATGCGAACGAGCGACAAATACGAGCCCTTCCTGGTCAATCATATACATCGCATCTAGGATGACGACATGACCGCTTGAAAAATGGTGAATGATTTTCTCAAATTCTGTAATCACGGGAATGGGTCCACTCAGGAGTGCATGATGCATTCGTTCTTCTTTATAAATAGCGGGAATAATTTTCGGGTGGTGTCGGGAGATTTTCTGTATTTCCGCATGATAAAAACTTCGACCTTCGCGTTGCCACTTATATGCATATTTTGTCAAAAGAGCTGCCGGTGGGGGCGATGTTTTAATTATACGGAAGTAGCCAGATTCGCGTGCAAAGAGGACGGTTTGTTCAAAGTACGGAGCATTATCAGTGGTAAGCAGTAGCGAGCCACCTTGTGTGAGTCGGGCGGCAAGCAACTCAAAGAAAAAGGGCTGAAACAGTCGCCGTTCCGCGTGACGGAGTTTTTTCCAAGGATCAGGGAAATTCACATATGCCCGAAAGAGGCTTTGGTCTTGGAGCAGGTTTCTGAGGAGAAACAGGCCACTTCCATGATGCAATAGAATATTGGATAATTCACGGCGACGCAGGCGCTTGAATGCACGTGCGACGGATCCACGCGCCACGTCTGCTCCCAGGCAATTCCATTCGGGATGGGATGTGGCAACCCATTCCAGAAAACTACCATCCCCGAACCCTATTTCCAGAATCAGCGGTGCATCACGTTGAAAAATTTCAGCATTGGTGGCCGGGAAAGACAGGTTTGGTAGATCCAAAAGCATCCGGTTTCAGGGAAAGAGGTGCGCCATTTCAATATACCTAGCCCCACTCCGATCGGCAACCACCATCTCTGCTTGTCCCCGGATTCTGGCACCACCAACATCCCCTGCTTTATTAAGCGCATAGAAAGACACATTAAATGCAGGCTCTCCTGTTTCATTTTGTAGTCGGGCCAGATGTGTATTCTGTGCAATCCGCTCACAGGCATAGAGGCAGGCATCTTGGGGGCTGTCCCCCACTCGCATTCGTTCGATGATCAGGAAGCTGCAACAATTCTCAAGATTGGCC
This sequence comes from Bacteroidota bacterium, assembly GCA_026709335.1. GTDB lineage: Bacteria > Bacteroidota > Rhodothermia > Rhodothermales > Bin80 > Bin80. The sequence goes on from JAPOTE010000086.1 coordinate 3,157, forward strand.
TCACCTCGTCCCGTGGAGCCGGCCGCGCCTACTTCATTGTCGCAGTACAGGCCAGCACCAATGATTGGAGAATCTCCGACGCGGCCAGGGATCTTGAAGGGCAATCCGCTGGTGGTCGTAACAGAGCTGATATTTCCCCTGAGATCAATCGCTGAGCAATGAATCGTGCCCCAGTGGTCAGGGCCACGATGGAAAGTTTCTCCCAGATCCGCGTCATCGGGGCCATGAGGAGGTAGATAATCATCCCGGTTTGAGAGAGTTTCGCGCCAACGCACCCAAGTTTCACGGGCTTCTTCCGTCAGCAGATTTTCAATAGAGAACCCATGCATTCGCGCAAATTTCTGTGCGCCTTCCCCAACCAGTAACACATGATCCGTCCGTTCAAGGACATACTTCGCAACCCGGGATGGGTATTTTATCCCCTGAAGTGAAGCTACCGCTCCCGCCCTGCCTGTCGGGCCATGCATCACCGCAGAATCAAGTTCAACCACACCATCTGCGTTGGGAAGGCCACCATATCCGACCGTAATGTCATTGGGGTCCTCTTCCACTAGGTTTACCCCCGCAATGACCGCATCCAGAGCATCTGCTCCAGCGTTTATTTCTTCAACAGCCCTTGCTACCGCTGCAAAGCCGTTTTGGCTGGCGATTGCAACAGGACCGGCAAGGGAATGTATTTTTGGTTGCAGGGCAGTTGCTACGCCGGCGGCGGCACTGTTTCGGAGGAAATCGCGCCGGGTAATGGAGTATTTTTGCATTTGAATAGATCGTATCGTTGATTGGAAAAATTCTGAGCAGCTACCTATTATTGGCTGAGGGCCAGTTGTACAAATTCTTCTGCTGTATTTACATTGGGATGATCTCGCATGACCTTACGCAATAACTGTTCAGCTTTTGCACGGGAAAGCCCTAGGGTTTCAAGAGCTGATAGAGCATCGCTCCTGGCAATGGCGGCGCTGGATCCTTCTGTTTCTGCCAGATCAAGGTCTTTTATGCGATCGGACAGTTCCACGACAATTCGTTCAGCAGTTTTCCTGCCAACCCCGCTAATGCGTTGTAGCATGCCAGGCTGTCTCAGAGTAATATGTTTAACCAATTCTTCAGGAGACAAGGTTGAAAGAGCTGCAACAGCAATTCGCGGACCAATTCCGGATACGCCCAGAAAGAGTTCAAAGATTGCACGCTCTCCAGAAGAAAAAAAACCAAACAGATGTTCACGATCTTCCCGGGTATAATGATGGATCAACAGGCGGATCTTTTTTCCTGTTTCGGGCAATTTGTCAGAGGTAGACATGGGGATGAACACGCGGTACCCAACCCCATGGACATCTATGACTGCATGAGCAGGTCCTTTACCACTTAGAATGCCTTCAATATGTTCGATCATGATTTTTGGAGGTTATTAGCAAGATACGAAGGGTTTGCAAACGCTGGAGTGTAATGACTGATCAATCAAAGTTTCCAACAGGAAATCGAGCTTTTATCGTGGCACTCGGGATACTTGCAAGCCGTGTATTAGGTTTGGTTCGATGGAGCATCATGGCTCGTTATTTCGGAAGTGGAGCGCATGCAGATGTACTTAGAGCGGCGTTCCAGGCACCGAATGCCCTTCAGAATCTACTCGGAGAAGGTACGATGTCGGCGGCATTTATCCCAGTATACAGCAAAATGCTTGAGGAAGGAAGGCCTGAGGCAGCGGGGCGATTTGCTGGAAGTATTCTGGGATTGCTGACGGCCGTGGTCTGTACCGGCGTGGTGATTGGGATCTGGCTGGCCCATCCTATTTGTTCAATCTTGATGCGCGGGTTTGTGGGAGATGCGGCCGAGGTGGCTGCAGGGATACGGGAAGTAGATAGGTTATTGCTCGCCGTTGATATGATCCGCCTGGCATTTCCAATGGCAGGAATTCTTGTTCTATCTTCGTGGGCGCTGGGAGTTCTGAATAGTCATCGTCGTTTCTTGATGCCCTATTTTGCACCAGTATTGTGGAATGTGACGATCATCAGCGTGTTGTTAGGGGTCGGAAGCCATGCAGGCTATTTTCCAGGTGATATCAAAGGCACCATGTTGCCAGAAACTCTTACGCGACTGTTAACCGCGGTTTTTGTTGGTGGGATATTTGGTGGCTTGCTGCAGTTTGTAATTCAGTTGCCATCGGTGTTTTTGGTGATCAAAGGGTTCAGGTTGAGTTTTTCAACACAAGCAGACGGAGTTCGTCAATCATTGGCTGCTGTGGGACCAGCACTTGCAGGTCGAGGGGTTGCCCAACTGTCAGCATACTTGGACATATTACTTGCGACCCTTCTGATCGAAGGAGCTGTGGCAAGTATAGGCTACGCACAGGTTCTGTACATCCTTCCGATTTCACTTTTTGGACTCTCGGTCGCAGCAGCGGAATTACCAGAGTTGACACGAATCGGCATGAGTAGCTTACCACAGATGGCGGAGCGGATACGATCCGGATTGCGTCAGGGATTGTTTTTGGCCATCCCTACGGCTCTTGGGTATATCGTACTGGGGTATACAATCATTGGTGCCATTTACAGGGGAGGATTGTTTGGGGTGGATGATAATTGGCTGGCCTACATAATTTTGGCTGCCTACAGTTTCGGACTGTTGGCGACTGTTAGCAGCCGTCTATTACAAAATGGATTCTGGGCCCAAGGGGATACTCGTACACCAGCACGTATGGCAGGAGTCCGAGCGTTTATTGCCATCATCGTTGCAATTCCGGCTATGTTTGTACTCGATCAGGTGCCCGTATTTTTTATTCCGGGGGTGGAGGTTTCAAGACTGTATTTCGGTGCAGTTGGACTGGCGATTGGCAGCACGGTAGCTGCCTGGGTTGAATGGTGGTTTCTCGTGAGGATATTGAAGCGCCGACTTGGGGGAGCATTGATTCCATGGCGCACCGTGGGCAAAATGACCTCACTCGGGGTGATTGCACTGATTCCTTCCTCTGTTTTATGGGTTGTTGCACAAAACTGGAGCCCCATCGTGATCGGTGTTATTGTCACTTCTGTGTTTGCCGGAACCTATTTGATCTTGGCAAAAATAAGAGGATATCCAGAGTTGATGGACTGGATAGGAAGGTGGAGGTGATATGATGGAAAGCTCCCACGAGTTGCTCTCGGTTCACTATATTGGGTAAGTAAAATCATTGAATGTGTCCGAACCCGTCTTTGGATTCCTCCGTCCTATACACAACGTCGAAGAAAACTGATTCATGCCGATGAAATTTCTCTTGCTGATTACGGTATCATTTTTTTTGATTGGATTGACGAGTGATACGAGTGCTCAAGTTGGTGACAGTCTTCGCCTTGGGCATTTTCAGAAATCAAAGACAATCACATTATCGGATCCCAACGGAAGACTTTCTGATGAATTGTTGATTGCTCAGATCAAGAGCTTGGATGTAGACTCTGATGGACGATTACTGGTTACGGACTTACTGGGAAGCCAAGCTTTTCTCTTTGATCCGGACGGAACTCTTTTGGCCTCACTGGACCCATCCTACTGTCACCCGGGTTTTGAAGTCCGACCTGTAAATGCTGTGTTTGTTGGTGATCAGTCCATTTTCCTTGCCAATGCCGGACCTTGGGGGTATCGGTTCACATCCGAAGGAGAATGTCTGGGAAGCGTCCATTCAGATTATACTCTGACCATGGCGGGCTTTTTGGATGTAAGCAATCAGGGAACTCTTGTTGGATACTACACCCACAAAACGACATCATCAGTCAGGCTTATGACCACCGAGGGGGAAACGATTAGAGAGATTGATTTACCGTCCAGTAAATTTCCTAACGCGAGTGACAGAATAAATATGGGCGGCATTGTAGCAGATCAAACACACGTGTTCGTTGCCAGAGCTGTGGAACGGGACATACTGAAAATAGACTTCGACGGAACTATAGAGTCCAGTTTTTCTCATCGAACACCATGGTTTCAGGATATCAAAGAAGATATTCCGGCTGCTAACAGCACAGACATGGCGGCGTTAATGAGAGCTGCTGGCAAAATTTTTGCCAGTACTACGTTGACGAGTGAGATATTTGAACTTACCGATAAAATCATCATGGTGCAATATCGTGGGCCTAAAGACAATGGATACCAGCTATTTACAAAAGAAGGATTACTTATTGCAGAACAGTTAGGTGTGAAATATGACTTTGATCAGGGGAAACATGGGCTGACTTATCGAATTACCCAACTAGGTGATGAGATTGAATCGATTAATCCAGTCATTGAGATATATCGGTTTATTGAACCATAGTCATCCTAGGGTAATCCGTGCCGTATCATCATTATACTCTGGGTGATGGCAAGAACATGTTCCTAAAAATAGGGAAATACATCAGGATATCCCAGAATGTTGCCGTAATTGCTATCACTTCATCCTTGGTAGTCACTGGCAGGTTGAGGATAAAGGTTTTTCAAAATTAATGAGTGACAACTGAAGGATAAGTCGCAGTTTGCTCTCGAGAATGTCTAAAATGCTGCATCCCATGATACAAGTTATCCATTCTATTAAGCAGGATTTTTGTGAAAGTAATCGGTATCAGATAGGATGCACTGTTTGTAATGTGTTGTTAAGTGCATGAGTTCATTGCTGATGAAGAGAGTAACCCTATACTCATTCTGAGCGGGATGGGACGAGTAATTCACACTGGAAATACACCGGCCAAGAAGCGTAACGCCTACATTCGAACCTGCGCAGAATTACTGCGCTTGTTGGCTGAGAGAGCTCATTTTGATGATGAAGAAAAGGACATGGCGGCCTTGTTTGTTTTTTCGCTACGCGGGATTTATGAGACCATCGAGCACAGTGCTGGTGTATGGGATGAGCGTAATTATTGGAAGCGTGCGGAGACTCTTCGTAATGATTGGCTTTGGAGCAGAAAGGCAGCGGATGATCTTGCAGACTTGATCCGTGAGGAGGCCTGGGAGGAAATTCCGGCTATGTTAATGGAATTATTTCCGAGATTCCAACAGGTCAATATTTCGACTATCACTAGGAATGCGGATCATTGGTGCGGGGCACTGAAAGCATTATTAGAGTCAAACGAATGGCAGAACCTAAACCTGTAACTGTTGAGCCCGGTGATGTGCTGATTGGTCCTCCAAGCCAACTTGAAGATATATTTCACAGGACGGTTGTTCTCCTGTGTGTACATGACGAAGAGGGAAGTTTGGGATTGGTCCTGAACTTCCCAATGGATTTAACACTGGATCGGCTGATGGATAAGGAATTGCATCCTCATCTCGTTTATTACGGTGGCCCGGTCGCTCGAAATTCAATAACCTATCTGCACCGCTGTGGGGATCATATACAGAACTCTCTTCCGGTGGCTCCTAATGTGTTTTTTTGTGGGGAATTTGAAGATGTGGTCAGAATGGTCAAAAGAGATCACTCCCTTACGGCAAAGCAAATTCGCTTTTTTGCAGGATACTCCGGTTGGGCGCCGGGGCAGCTCAATGCTGAACTTGAAAGAGAATACTGGATTGTGACACGAGGGCAGGCACGCATGATCTTTGAGCAGGAGCCCTTGACGTTATGGCAGACGGTTCTTCAGGAAATGGGCGGTAAATATGCAATCATAGCGGGCTATCCGCACGATCTGAGAATGAATTGAACTGGACAATCTATGATTGGACCAGGCGCATAAATTCTGCACGTGCTGTTCCCTCCAGCAAAAAAGCGCCGCTCATTGCACTGGTCGCCGTAATCGCATTCTGTTTCTGTACTCCACGCATGGACATACATAGATGGGTAGCTTCAATGACGACCGCGGTACCGACCGGCTGGAGTACTTCATCAATCGTATCCCTGATTTGAACTGTCAAGCGTTCTTGCACTTGGAGGCGACGGGCATAAGCATCTACGACGCGGGGGATTTTACTCAGCCCAACAATATGATTCTGTGCGATATAGGCAACGTGAGCCTTACCAATGAAGGGAAGCATGTGATGCTCGCACAGACTAAACACATCAATGTCACGTACGAGAATCATCTCGTCGTATTGCTCTTCAAAGATGGCGGATCTCAAGATTGCTTTTGCATCAATGTGATACCCTTCTGTGAGGAATGAAAGGGATTTAGCAACACGTTCGGGGGTCTTCAGCAACCCCTCACGCCCGGGGTCTTCGCCCAACAGGCGTAGCATTTCCAGTACGTGAGCACCAAGTTCCTCGTCAGGGGATACTGGTTCAGGAGATATCTTTGAATTATTTGTTCGGTCCGAAGTATTCAGCTGAGTTTCTGGGGGTTTCATGTAATCGAATATGATAGAGTTTACCAGATGGCAAGGAATCGACTAATTGATCCCAAATTGCAATCACAAGATTTTCCGTTGACGGGATGATTCCATCAAGAAAGGGAACATCCAAGTTCAGGTTTTTATGATCTAGGTGGCGCAGTACACGCTCATGTATGACTTGTTTCAAGACCCCGAGATCGATCACGTAACCCGTGTCCGGGTCGGGGACACCTGCAACCGTGACTTGGAGAATGTAGTTGTGTCCGTGCGAGTTAGGGCTATTGCAAGTCCCAAAAACTGACTGATTCCACTCATCTGATTTTGAAGGATTATGCAAGCGGTGAGCTGCATTAAAATGTGCCTCCCGAGTGATGTACACTGTTGTCATTCAGGGAATGTTTACGAGTGGATAAGGAACGAAGCGGACGGTGTATTGTTCAGAATCGGGTAATAGATTCAATGTGTTTTATGCCAACGCTGTTCGAGCGCATCATTAGCGGAGAGATCCCTTCGGATCGCATTTATGAAGACGAAATCTGTGTCGCATTCAGGGATATAGCCCCACAGGCTCCGACCCATGTGTTGGTCGTTCCAAGAAAGCCGGTGCAGGCGCTTGATGATCATCTGGATGCTGCCCTTGCTGGACATCTTCTGGTGGTTGCCAATAAGGTTGCCCAGTGCGAAGGACTTGCAGATGGTTATCGGGTTGTTATCAATTGCGGATCTGATGGAGGGCAGTCGGTTGATCATCTTCATCTTCATGTTCTTGGCGGTCGCTCACTTAATTGGCCGCCTGGCTGAATCTGCATGCTAATGCAGTGGGCTTACTTCAAGAGAGTGTTTCTGACGGGATTTATAATGGTGTCGGGGGCCTCTGGCAACCACGCTATGGCGCAGTCTTCACTCCAGCAGAAGACTGAATTTGCCCGTGAGGTCAATCACTATCGATGGAATTCAGAGACGGCCTGGAACGTATATTTTGGACGCTGGAAGATAGATATGACTAACCGGTTCCAGTCGGATGCGTATCTGCAGTTCAATAATCGGCTTCGTTTCAGGGACGAAGATCGGTTGAACATTTTTGCACTACGCCCGATCGGGCGTAAGTTCAGTGCTACGATTCGTGGAGGACTTGACTGGTTTGGGTCCGGTCGAGCATCAACCCAATCACTTCTGGCAGGGGTACAGATGAGGCCAGTTACATTTCTAAAAATAGAACCTTCGGTGGGGATTGCAACAGATCGCCGGCCTGGTGTTGTACAGGCAGGTCAGGGAGAGCGAATACCTTTACGAGTTGACACTGGAGCAGCATTTTCCTTTTCTGCTTCACTCGAACCCCGCGAAATTCAAGGATACAGTGTCTCCTTTCATTCAGACGCGGCGTGGCAACGCATCGCTCCGCGTCGGATCGGAGATGTAGGGCTTTCGGCGACGGCGGCCCGTTCATTTGGTTTAGCAAGAATGGAATCGCTGGTGCGCTTTTCAAGCCGCCGCCGGGATACTTATCAGGCGGTATCTTTTCTGAATCGTGGGCAGATGAGGGATCCGGAATCCATTGAAGCTACGACGAGTGACACATTGGATGCCAACTTTCAGATTCAGGCACCTCTCATGAAGGGGCTTCGAGTGATTGCTCAAGCCGATCTTCGGTTGAACCAAAGACGCATACGTACACCAAGGGCTCCCGAACAGTCGATCACATTTGAGACGAATTTTGCACGTCAGGCACTTACAGGGCAGGTCAGCCTACATTATGAACGAGAGCGGATCGATGCACAGTTGCGTGCCGAGTACGGGGCAATTAACGAGCATCGGAGCCTCAGTAATCGGGAAGAGTTACCTCCATCCGAAGCGGCACAGAAGCGAGCACTTCTGCAGCAGGCAGATTATGATGAAGGAGTCTTTGCCCTTAGTGGAAACCTCCGTGGTGAGGTATTGCCTTCACTGATGGTTCTATTCACAGGAAGTTCGCGAATTGTACGTCATGATACCCCAATCGTAAACCTGGATGATCGAGATGAGATCTATCACACAGGCATGCTTGCCATCAGTCATCGTCGAAGCCGATACCTGAGAGTAGAGCTTAGATTGTTTGGGTCATATCATCATACGGTATTTCTGAATGCCGAGCGTTCGGCAGAAAATAGCGTTCAGCGAACCCTTCGATTGCGTCCATCCATGGAATGGACACCCGCACCGATGACCAGTATTCGATTAGCCAGTGAAGTACGAGCTGCTTATACGACGGATGACTTCGTGTTGCCCGGGCGCAGATCATCGGATCAGTCCGCGCGTGAGATACGTCTGGAGTCGGACATGGAACATCGTATCTTTGCAGATACAGATTTGAAGATGACCGCAAGCTTTTCGGACTTGCGCCTGGGTCGATTGAGATGGGAGTCTTTTACTGAAATCCCCTTTGATACCCTCAGAACCTACAGCGCCTGGTTTCGTGTACAGACAGGGCGTCGACTGCGAGGAGAACTCGGATGGCGTACGTTTTTGCGAAGTGATTACGATCGAGCAATTACTGTACAATACCAGTTGTCAAGTGACGAGACGGTGACAACATTAGGGACCATCACAAGACCAGGAAAGCGATGGGTCATACAGGCTGGGCCGTCGGGGGCAGTATACTGGATTCGTGGTCAGACCGTTTTACGGCTCGATGCATGGGCGAACTGGCAGCGATTGAGGTACAACCTCTATGGTCAACTCCCCGCTACAAGTGAGCAAGTGATTCGCCGAGCCGCCCGGAAGGGGATTCAACGTCTGATTCCATTAATGTCTCTTAGCGTCGTATGGAAACTGTGATTACTTTCCGCTCGGTAGTAATCCACAAATTTTGAAACAATGCTGGAAATACGAACCCTGGGGGTTACCGGGGGAATTGGTAGCGGGAAGACCACTGTATGCGGGTATCTGCGGGAGCTAGGAGCCGTCATATTTGAAGCAGATCTGATAGCTCGAGAACTCATGGAATCCAGCATCCACGTTCGTGAAGAGATTATTCAGGCATTTGGGGGCATGAGCTACAGATCCAATGGATTCTTAAATCGTCCCTGGCTTGCAGGGCAGGTTTTTGGGGATGAATCCAAGCTACAAAGATTAAACGCAATCGTGCATCCAAGAGTTGGCGAAGCATTTGAAGCTCTGAAGAGCCGGATTCAGAGCGGTCTTCTAGTCCATGAGGCAGCTCTCATTTTTGAGGCGAAGTTGGAAGATCATCTGGATGCGGTTTGTTTGCTCCGTGCTCCCGACGACGTAAGGATCGAACGGGTAAAAGCCCGTGATGGTGTAAGTGATCAGCAAGTCCGTGAAAGAATGCAGAGTCAAATCCCTCCGAACGAAGCGGAGCGCCGAGCGGATGTGATTCTGATAAATGAAGGTGATTTGACAGAACTCCGACACAAGACACAAAAACTCCATGAATTGATCACGGGTACGGAATCTCTTAGTCCGGAGACGTTCAGATCAACTCGTCATTTGTAGGGAGGGTAAAGCCAAAGGTAGAACCACTTCCTGGCTGGCTTTCGGCCACGAGCTGCCTTCCATGTGCGTTGAGAATATGTTTCACTATGGCAAGTCCCAGTCCGGTTCCGCCGAGTTTCGATGAGCGGCTGTGTTCTACTCGAAAAAATCGTTCGGTGAGCCGTGGAATATATTCTGAAGCAATACCAATCCCGTTATCGACCACTGAAACTTTGACAGTTCCTTCATGTGAGGGGCGTGCAATCAACTCCACTTGTCCGCCATCTTTACCATATTTGATGCCGTTATCGATGAGGTTTCTGAGTACTTGACTAATCTGATTTCGGTCTCCAACTACCTCAGGTAAATCAGGCGGCAAGGAGAGCCGCAGGGAGATGTGGCGTTCTGCCGCGATGGATTCAAGAGATTCAAGAACTTCTTTTCCCAGTTCAAGCAGATCGAATGGTTCCAAGTCCATGGAAAGTTCTCCCATTTCGATTCGGGCAACTGAGGAGAGGTCTTCGGCAAGCATTGCCAGTCGGTTGGCATTGCGGAGCACTTTCTTGACAAAAGAACGTCGGACCTTCTTGTCATCCAAGGCACCACTAAGGAGGGTTTCAGCAAATCCCCGAATTGCAAAAATGGGTGTTTTGAGTTCATGGGATACGTTCCCCAGAAATTCCCGCCGGTAGTTTTCCATGCGCTCCAGCTCCTGCATTTGGCTCGCGACACGTTGATCGGCTTCATGAGCGAGGTTAACAAGAAGAGTCAGTTCATCGCGAGGAAGCAAAGCGTCCTCAGGGGGAGTGATCACATCAGTCTCTCCGATTCCGGTAAGTGCGGATCGTAACGCAACAATACGCTGTGTAACCATCCATCGAACTCCCAAAAAAGTGGCAGATCCAACAATTATGCTGGCGGATATGGCCACCCACCAAGGCATACGAAAGCCTAATAAGGATGACAGGAAGAGCGTAATTACTACAACGAGGCACACACGCCAAGATATTCGATAGGCAAGTCGATTCCCGGGGGATTTTTGAACAGAATCCATTGATACACCGCGCGTTAATTCGGGCTCAGGAAGCGATAGCCAACTCCTTTAACGGACTGGATGTAATCAGAGTCTTGATATTTACCAAGTTTTTTGTTGAGCTTGCTGACGTGCACATCAATGGTCCGTTCCCCTACTTCTACTTTCATTCCCCAAACTTTTTTGATCAGGGTTCTGCGCGTGAATACGTATCCCGGCGAATTAGCTAAAAAGTATAACAGATCAAATTCCCTGCGGGTAAAATGGATTTTCTCGCGTGTATTCTCGCTTTTCTGGAAGACCCAATAGCGGTCCCGGTCAATATCCAGGTCATGAATACTCAATACGGAGGCACTGGGAAGGACGCGCTGAGTTCCTCTCAGGAGGGCTTTTATCTGAGAGATAATCACATCAATCCCAAATGTTTTCGGGAGATAGCTGTCAGCACCGACGTCCAATCCTTGGATGTGATCTTCTTCTTCGGAACGCGCGGTGAGAAATAAAATTGGCACCGTTTTCAGGTTGGAGAAATTTCGAATATATTGACATACCTCCAGTCCATTCATCTGGGGCATCATGATGTCCAGCACGACGAGATCAACGGCTTCATTGTCAATGATCTTCAGTGCTTCAACTCCGTTGCGAGCGGTAAGGATCTTCATTCCCAACAGTTCAAGATTGTAGCGGAGCAGGTCAAGAATATCATCTTCGTCGTCAACGATCAGAATTTTGGTGGAATCTCTTGCAGCGGTAATAGGAGATATTTTTGAAGAGGCCTTTTTTGGCATGATAGTCGATGCTATGTAATGAGTCAGAATTGTGGAAAAAATTACGAACTTTTTCCACAAGGAAAACAAGAGTCTGCCACCGTGATGGACATCTGTCCGCGGACTCTCGATAAGCAGTTGATGAGGTTATGCAGGATGCTGGCGCCTATGGAATGGAGTATCCAAGAGGCAGATAAAGGCAATTATATGATTGATTGGGGAGTGTGCTAAAACCAAGGCCGGTGAAGAAATTCCCCGTCAGCCATACGGGAAGACAGAATTACGGCAGATTTGGTATGGGAGCTCCTCTGTCAGCCCAGTTTTGGATCCGGTTTATACCCAACTTGCGAGCAAGTACTACGTTATCCCAAGCAGTAGTATCCACGCCATCTTCGCCTCTCTTTCGCCTCTCGTATACCAATATCTGCGGAGTAGCAGAAGTTCCAACGACTACCTCCTTCATAAACTGACGTGCCCCCAAACCGGACCACTTGCGTCCTACAATGATTTCATCAAATGCCCCATACTTACCCAAATGCTTCCATCCATCAGTTGGCAGCCAATCAATACCTACCCCTACAACTGAAAAGCCAATATTCAAGTCAACCGCCCGGAGTAACATTTCATGTTTCAACTCTTCTACTAATCCGGGCAGTGCTGCATGATTTGATGCATCACAAAATCGCGAACCAATGTAAACCAACACCAATTCCCTGTTCTCATCTATTCTGAATGCTGGTGTGTAAGGTTTATGATCACCCGTGCGAGGCTGCTTCCACGTAAAGCTAACTGCTGGTACAGGAATCAGACGGGCGATGCCTAGTCCTAACGAGGCGGTAAATAGAACCAGAGCCCCCAACAATAAACGATGATTTCCCATCCCAAACAGAATCAATGACGGACTCAATTTCCATCAAGATGAAATACACGCAAAGTGGGGTAGGGATATTCGAGAGATTGAATAACATAGTCACGGTGTGTGGCACGAAGAAACCGAGCATTACCTGTATACTGACCATCCCCCGTCCGCACATCAACCCGGTAATAATGCCATGGAGTCGGTTTCCCGCGTCCAGCATTTATAAAATGGGTGATGTTAAAAAATTCCCCATCTGCATCAGTAAAAAAATACGCCAACACTCCATCTCCTTTGGACGACTTTTTATAGATTAGCTTACGGCCTCCATTGTGTTCTTCAATCGGAGAAGATTTCAGGTCTTCAAATTTTATTCGCCATAATAATTCCCCATCTTCTGAGTACCCATCTAAGATCGGTATCCGGCTCAAAGCCATACCTATGATACCATGCCGCTCACTGCATGCGAGTCTTGCTGAAGCCCCACTCGACATGACGGAAGTTACAAACTCACTCTCTGACCGATATGTATACCCAAAGGATGCCACCCATTCCCCTTCCATTGTGAACTTTTGAATATTTCCAGGTCGACCAGGATGATAATCACTTACATAGATATGGTCGTTCATTGCACACCCACGCGAACCAACGGCAGGAAAACTGTTCCGGTATAGAAACTGCCCATTTTCCTGACGTTCAAATACGTGTATCCTCTCCTCAAAAACCACGGCTATTCTGCCAGATTCCGATAGTGCTAACTCACCGGGCTCTGTAAATTCTCCTGGGCCTACACCTGGACCACCAAAAGAACCAAGGTATGAGCCGTCAGGATCATAGAATAACACCTCGCCGAATTCACGGTCTAAGATAAATATACGTCCGTCTACATCAACCTCTATATCGAATATGTTTCCAAGCATCTCATATGGCTCACCCTCATCAACTCCAATAATGACCGTGTCGATAATCGCAAGGGAGGAGTAGAAGTCCGGGCCTACCGTAAGAACATCATTTAGTGGCCTAAGGATGAAGTCGGGGTTGGTAACATTTGGAATATTATCGCTGGTCGGGTGTATCCATTTTTGAGAAGAATAAGCTAATGTCTCCAGCACACACGAGACCTGCATCAACATGATGATTATAAGCGTCAACAGGGAAGTCTTCATGATTCTGCTCATTTATGTCAATGTCACCTCAGTCATCCTTACACCAAAATTTCCACCATGGACAGCAATCGGAGCAACACTCGCTCGTAGCACACCCGCCGTCCGCCTGCATATCGCAATCAGAACCTGCCCCGTCGTTGCGCAGGCAAACATCAAAACCGATATCATAGGGGCCGTTCGGGCCGTCAAAAAAATGCTCCCACACGCATCATCTTCGCAGGGACGAATCATGGCGTGCTCAATCTCGGTGAGTGGGGTAGAGAGAATTGCGCTTGCAATCCACCCACCAAACACTGCAGATAGCAAGAAAACAGAATGAGTTAGAACGGTCTTAGCATTTGAAATTGTAGTCATGGGACATAGTGGTATGATTAGTGAAAGGAGAGACCAAGATATACATAAAAATTGAGTTTACCAAATGAAACATTCCTCGAGCGGACAAACAGAGGCATATCCAACTGAGGTTTCCATTATCTGGCATACACTACTTGATTCTGCGGTATAATTTTTCTTGGATGTTTTTCGTACGCGAATGAGTTCTGTTCAGAGGGCTTCGGTCGCTCGGCTGTGGCAGGCCGAGTAATGAGTGAAATGGGTTGAGTGGATTTCAAGGCTCTATCCGAATCGGATCCGAACGAAGAAAACATGGTTTTATATATTCGAAATCCATAAAATATCAACTCAAAACCTGAAGGTGATTTCAGAAAAAAGGCTTCAATTGGGCTGATGTGAATGTTGGGGGTTGATATAGCCGCTATCCGGAATTATCCCAACAGGAAAGGACAAACTACCGTGATCGTTAATGAAAAATGGCACATTTGTAGAGGTTCTTACAAAACCTTTGTTTTCAGACAGAAAAGACTCCCTCAGGTGCTTTCAGAGCAATGTTTATGCTCAATTTCAGGGGCTTTGCAAGAGGTTCTGTAGTATTCGCTGTATTCATTAACATATCCACGATATATCCATATAGTCTTCAGTTAGGCTACAGAAAAAAGATTTTATGCTTACACTCCAGACCGTGAAGAAAGTAATAGATGCGGTTCAACTGCTGGAAGCAAAACCATTTCGTTTTGCCAAGACGATGCCGGCACAGGCGCACTGGTATACTTTGCGGAGGGAATGGGAAAACTCACATGAGTTTTCAGAGGTTGCCCAGATTGTTCGCGATTATGGGGAAGACGAGGTTTATTACTATCGGAAATATATTTGTTTTGGGGCCAATGGGCAGAAGTATTGGACGATGGGAGAAGAAATAGAAAAAACAACTTTAATCAATCGCACCACAAAACAGTACAGAGGTCCGTATGATTTTCACAGTGCAACGTATGATTCATGGTATGAGCGTGGAGAACATAAACGCGAAGAAAAAGCATTGCTGGATTGTTTGGGGAATGGTTTTTCGGATCAAAAGGTTTTGGATATTGGATGTGGCACAGGATGGTTCTTAGATCATTTTCACATTGAACCAGAGATGTATACCGGAATTGATCCATCTTGGGGGATGCTCACTCAGTTGGTTGCGAAGCACCCTGAATTTGTAAACTCATTGAAATGTTGCTCGATTAGAGATTTCTGGCCTTGGGAGAAAGGATATGATGTGGTGATTGCGATGGGGCATAGTGCAGATTATATCAGCCCGAGTGATCTGGAGAAGATTCGGTTTCTGACAACCGAAGAGGCAATGTTTTATGGTACATGCGCGATTGACGCTGCTTATGCCAGCGATTTGTTTACTGAGGTGTTTCCTGATGAAAAGGTTTTACAGCCAAAAGTATCAAAGCAGATTGGCATGCATCATGGACTGGTGGCAGGTAAAATCAGTGAGTTGTAAATTTCGTTCACAAAAGCTCTCAAACGTAGACTGGTGAATTTACGCAGGAGTAGTGAGTCAGGATAAGCAGAGCAGTTGACAGGAGTCATGGGGAGCGTGAATTTGACCTTATGACATTAGTCCAGTAGAGTAATATCAGAATTAACAAAATATAAGATGGACAGGCGAAGACCAGATCTTTGAGCAGAAAGTACAGGAATGATTCGGAATAAATTATGAAAGAGGTTACCAGGAGAATATTTTTGCAGCGTTTGGTTGTAGTGGGAGTAGCAGGGCAGGTTATGCTGGGTTGCGGTGATCAGGATGGCAATGAGCCGGCAGTTACCACCATCGATTCATTGAGCACAAGGTCTTCACAGGGAAGGCAGGAGGGATATAGCTGTATAGATGATACCACAGGGCTGACGAAAGCGGAAGCGATGACGCGAACGACTTTCCAATATGTAGATTTATCCACAGTAACAGGAAGAAACTGCGCAAATTGTGCGCTTTATATTACGCCAGAATCGGAAAGTAGCTGTGGTTCATGCCTGACAATCAAAGGGCCTATTCATCCTGATGGATATTGTACGATTTGGGCAGCTCAGACAGGATAACTCGGGAGCCATTTCTTTGAACCGGAAGACGACAAAGATCCAGAAATAGACATGTCAGTAAAGGCTCGAGGTTATGGATTTGGAACGTTACCAGTATTTCTCGCTGGGATCAGTACCATTCTTGGTGCGATCATGTTTTTGCGTTTCGGCTATGCCGTTGCACACACAGGGCTTCTGGGGGTGATCGGGATCATTCTTCTTGGTCATTTGGTGACAATTCCGACTGCACTGGCGCTTGCTGAAATTGCAACCAACCGAAAGGTGGAGGGGGGGGGTGAATATTTTATTATCTCCCGATCATTCGGAACCACAATTGGCGGAGTCATCGGGATTTGCCTGTATTTATCTCAGGCGATCTCCGTTGCGTTTTATATGATCGCCTTTGCGGAAGCATTCACTTGGCTCGAGCCGTTTTTTAGTCAGCAGCTTGGAGTTGGGTTTGATTCACGCTTTATCTCGATACCGGCACTGATTATGCTGTTGGTTTTGGTAATCTTCAAGGGTGCAGATCTGGGAATTAAGGTACTCTATGTTGTTGCGGCAATCCTTTTTGCGTCTTTGCTTTTGTTCTTTCTGGGCTCCCCTGTGGAAGGATTCGATCGGAATGCGGTCAATCTAGCGGACAAGATTCAAAATTCCGATTCATTTATTATCGTTTTTGCAATTGTATTTCCAGCATTCACGGGCATGACAGCCGGGGTTGGATTATCCGGTGATTTACGCAATCCGCGTCGATCACTACCGAGGGGAACTTTGTGGGCGACTATTACAGGGATGGTTGTATATCTTGGCATTGTCTACAAATTTCATGTTAGCGCCTCACCTGAAATGATGGCGGAGGATCAGTTGATCATGTCTCAGATATCTGTATGGGGGCCGGCCATTCTGATCGGGTTGTGTTGTGCGACATTGAGCAGTGCAATCGGCTCAGTTCTGGTGGCCCCTCGTACATTGCAGGCTTTGGGTGCAGATAATACGCTTCCAGGCAAAAGATTGAATGTGTGGATGTCGCAAGGAACAGGGGTGGCTAATGATCCCAGACATGCAACTCTGATTACGGGGATTTTGGCGCTGATTATCGTTGTCGCAGGGAGTGTTGATCTTGTGGCAACCCTGATTTCGATGTTCTTTATGGTCACCTATGGATCTCTGTGTGCAATCAGCTTCCTGGAACACTTTGCCGCCCGCCCCAGCTATCGCCCCAGTTTTAGATCTCGCTGGTATATCAGTCTTTTTGGTGCCATTGTATGCTTCTTGCTGATGTTCCAGATCAATCTTTTCTTTGCAACGATTGCAATTCTTGTACTCGTTGCATTGTATCAAATGCTCCGTATAGGCAAGCGGGGAGAGGCAGATCTGGCATCACTATTTCAAAATGTAATTACGCAGGCTACGCGCTATATGCAAATTCGCCTGCAACAACGTCGTACTGACTCTGTCACTGATGAGTGGCGTCCCAGTGTGATTATGGTGAATGACCGCACATTTGATCGGCGGAGTCCTCTGATGATGTTACGATGGCTTTGCCATCGATATGGGTTTGGAACCTATGTGCATTTTATTAAGGGCAGGCTGACCTCGTCTACGTTCCATGAGAGTAAGGGGGTAAAAGAACGCCTTTTAAAGCTGGCCAAGAAACAGCAGAGTGCGGTATATATGGATACCGTTGTAAGTCCGTCTATTACGTCTGCGCTTGCTCAGACGCTCCAAGTTCCTGGAGTTTCAGGTATGTCAAATAATTCCATCCTGTTTGAATTTGCTCAACGAGATTCTGAGGAGGTGGTGAAAAGTATTGTTGACCAGTGCAAGTTTGCAGCGAATACGGATATGACTCTCATGGTACTTCGCCACTGCGAGACGCATTTTGGTAATAGAGACACCATCCATGTTTGGCTGACATGGAATGATAAAGCCAATGCGAACACAATGATTCTCTTGAGTTACATTCTTTTGGGGCACCCAGATTGGATGAATGCTCAGGTGCAGGTTTTTGCCGCACTGCCGGGAGCAGAGGTGAAAAAAACCAGAAGAGAGTTTGCACAATTAATCAACGAAGGGCGGTTACCTATCTCGGAGAAAAACATAGAGTATATGGCGACGGATGATATTGAAGCGTTTCGGCGTTTGGTTTATGAAAGATCTAGTGAGGCCGACTTAACGGTGGTTGGTTTTGATATGCAAGGGCTTAAAGAGCGTGGGTTGGAGGTATTCACAAACCATTCAAAACTCCATGATGTATTGTTTGTGCGCGCTCCGAGACAAATCAAAATTGACTAAATCCAGAACTCTGCTGGTAAAGCATTTTCACAAAATATTCAGGAGTTATCCGAGAAAGCATTCGGGATTTTAGGGTCAAAAAGGATAGGACGACTCGGGTATTCACCTCGAAGATCGTGTAAATCTGAAAGTAGGATTTGTATATTTTTTTCGTCCTAGAGCTAATCAGTGTCGTCCGCGTTCGGTAAAATCATTGATTCCATGAAAGTTACTATTCTGACGAATGAGTATCCCCCCAATATCTATGGTGGTGCGGGAGTGCATGTTAAATATCTTGCAAGAGAACTGGCAAGGCATCATCCGGTACAGGTTTACGCATTTGGAGAGCAGCGGCAAAAAACTGGAAACCTGAGCGTAACAGGTATCTCAGATCATGGGGCACCAAAGGGGGCAGATTCCCGCTTTAATAAGCTTTTTGGCACACTCCAGCGCAACTTGGCAATGGCGGCAGCTGTGGAGGATCCAGATATCATCCATTGTCACACATGGTACTCCCACTGGGCAGGCATTCTGGTTAAACAGCTGACAGGGGGAAAACTGGTTCTGACAACTCATAGCTTGGAGCCACATAGACCGTGGAAAGTGGAACAGCTGGGAAATGCATATCATGCGAGTTCCTGGATTGAAAAGACTGCGTATCAGGCGGCCGATGCGGTCATTGCCGTGTCGCCTCAAATGAAGGAAGACGTAGTTTCTCTTTGTGACATCGATCCAAAAGTCGTTCACATAATCCCAAACGGAATTGATCCGGACGAATATCGACCAACATACAACGAATCTGTACTTAGAAGCTATGGCGTGGATCCCGAGATTCCGTACGTTTTGTTTGTAGGGAGGGTCACTCGACAAAAAGGAATCATCCACTTACTGCATGCAATAACTCATCTTGATTTCGGGATGCAGGTGGTTTTAGCAGCAGGTGCCCCCGATACACCCGAGATCGAGACAGAGATGATTCAAGAGGTCGCAAGGCTCAAAGAAAAGGATAGTCATCGCATCGTCTGGATCCGTGAAATGATGCCCCCTTCCGATCTGATTGTTTTTTACTCTCATGCTCGGGTTTTTGTATGCCCCTCAGTGTATGAACCATTTGGGATTATCAATCTTGAGGCCATGGCTTGTGAAACTGCCGTCGTCGCATCTGCGGTCGGAGGGATTCCAATGGTCGTGGCGGATGACGAAACAGGATTGCTGGTTGAACTTGAGGGGGAGGGGTTTCCTCAAAGGCTCGCAGAGAAAATAAATTTATTGATGCGAGACTCTGAGCGTAGCCAAGCAATGGGGATCCGGGGGAGAGTACGGGTTGAAGCTAGATTCAGCTGGAGAGCCGTGGCAGAAAAGACAACTAAATTATATCAGCATTTATGCACTTAAATACCACCCGAACGTATTGCCCATGTGTTTGGGAAAGGGCTATTTTAGAGGCGGAGTAGAGGCTGCAAGGAACAAAGATTCGCACACTCAGGTTTCTAGGATATTTTAAGATCATACTTTGAAATATCCTAGAAATACATGATTCGGCGCGATATTACGGGAAGCGTAGAACAGGCAGCCAAATCTTTTCCTGTGATTACAGTCACAGGTCCTCGACAGAGTGGTAAGACAACCTTGTGTAAGGCGGTTTTTGCCGGCTATCCATACACAAGCCTAGAAGCTCCTGATCAGCGCTCTTTTGCTCTGGAAGATCCTCGGGGATTTTTGTCGCAGTTTCCTGAGGGGGCAATTTTGGATGAAGTGCAGAGGGTACCCGAACTACTCTCATATTTGCAAGAAATAGTGGATGATTTCCCCGTTCCGGGAAGATGGATTCTTTCCGGTTCGCAGAACCTTTTTTTGGCCGACTCAATAAGTCAGTCACTCGCAGGTCGAACAAGAATCTTTGATCTGCTTCCATTAACCTGGCAAGAAGTTACCAGATTTTCCAAGCATCCTCAGACCTTGGAAGAGGCGTTGTTTTCTGGGTCCTACCCACGTATATTTGATTCAGAAATGAACCCTTCGGACTGGCTCAGCGACTATGTTCGCACATACGTTGAAAGGGATGTGAGGATGATCCACAATGTGGGCGATCTTGCACGATTTCAGCGTTTTGTTGAGCTTTGTGCCGGGAGAACAGCGCAGCTACTCAACCTTTCTTCTCTGGCAGGGGATTGCGGTATCTCACAACCGACCGCCAAGGCATGGATCAGCATACTTGAAGCCAGCTTCATTGCCTTTAGGCTCAAAAGCTTCAGTGGAAACTTGCGAAAACGGCTTGTAAGAATGCCCAAACTACATTTTTACGATTCAGGTCTTGTTTGTTGGTTGCTCGGGATTCGCTCCCCTGATCAACTTCAAGTCCATCCACTGCGCGGTGCAATCTTTGAAAGCTGGGTCGTTTCAGAATTTGTCAAGCAACATACAAATCAAGGGGAAACCACAGGAGCGTTATCCTTTTATCGAGATCAGAATGGTGCGGAAGTAGATCTTTTGATTCAGGGTCAATCTCAGATCGGATTCATTGAAGCCAAGTTCACCAAAACAGCTTCCCGCAGCCTTCTATCTGGGCTCAAGCGGGTCCACAGACATTTTATCGAAACCCCATACGAGTGCTCTGCAGTGCTGGTTTATGGAGGAAATCAGTCACAGCACAGAAAAGATGGTCACATCATTCCCTGGCGGGAAGCAGTCATAGAGAAAACATTCCCGCAGTTTGCCGTTCCCGGTCCATAGGGCAAAAGTGATTGTTGCAGGATCAACTGCTCTCTCTGGATCGTGACATGCTGGACAGATTTGCAAAATTCCTCGTCAGGTACATGGTGATGGCCAGAAGCAGGAATAGTCCAATACTACCTGCGAACAATGCATAACCCTGTAATTGCAATAGAAGGAATATGAATGAGTACAAGAGCGCCAAAATGGCTGTCGTCAAAAGTCCAATCTTATGTGAGCGATAAATAGAGCCGGCGTACAAGGCCGCCAGGCCAATGGTAGCGATCCCGGAAATGATATATGCATGATTGAAGGCCATATGCTCTCCCAGAGAAAGAAGCATCAGGAAAAACAGACACAGATCTAGCCCCATCAGAATATATTGGAACGGGTGCGCCCGCAATCCGATTCGTAATTCAATCAGGAAGAAAGCGAGCAAGATCAAACCAATCAGCAAAAATCCATATCGCGTAGAACGCTGGGTCTTTTGATACTGATCTACGGGTGGGTGCAGAGAAAGTCCAAATGCGGATTCCAGGAGTAAATCTTCAGTTTCTCCACGCCAGGATTGAGCAAACGATCGATTCAGATCCAGAACCTGCCAACGGGCTGAAAACCCATCCTCCGCAATAGATCGTTCGTCGGGGAGGAAAGCTCCTCGGAAGCTGGGAGAAGGCCAGGAGGAATCAAGATCAATTTGAGTCGTCTTCCCTACGGGGACAAACATGAGTTCATCGTTTCCGTCAAGTTTGAGATTGAAGCTGAATTCATTCGGCCGGTCCGCGGTAATCTGAGTGTTGATTCCTGCCGTTGCCAGTACGTTAGCATCCCGCATTCCCGATGTGAAAGAGAGAGTCGTATCTGACCAGTTGATCAAGATCTGTTCTTTGACGCCTCGCATGTCAGAAATCCCGAATGCAAGAAACGCCTCATGCCAGCGAATATCTTCGTCGTTTACAGACCACCTACTAAAGTCCGCCTCCGGAAAAGCGCCGCTGATAGTCAGATCTGCAGTATAGAGAATTGTCTGGTAGATACCGCGGTAGCGGATTTCCGGTTCAATGGAGCCCGATACAGTCAGCGTATTGGGTAAAAAGAACGCATGCATTGTGGTTTTCAGGGGCTCTCCGGTGGAGCCGCTTACATATTCGGAGCTTGAAAATGGAACGACAACTATCGGCCCCAAGAGAGTTTGTTTTCCACTCCATTCCTCTCCAATATCGGACAAGGTTTTATCATGTGTGAGACTTCGATCATTGACAAGGTCTGCAACGATTGCAAGGGGAATCATCAGGATCAGAGTGATGAGAGCAATGGCAGCCAGTCGCAGCTCTATAGATTTACCCAATCTTTCAATCATCTCGTATGCCATAGTTTTGGAATTGATGTTCTATGATTGATATTCTTCTATCGGAGGGCAGGTACAAACTAGATTACGATCCCCGTAGGCCTCATCAATTCTTCGAACTGTGGGCCAAAATTTATGATCACGAGTCCAGGAAGCCGGAAACGCAGCCTGCATTCTGGTATAAGGAAGATCATAATCATCTGCACAGATCAATGCTGTAGTATGCGGTGCCAACTTTAAAATGTTGCGCTCTTGATCTTGTTTTCCCTCTTCGATCTCTGCAATTTCAGCTCGAATAGCAATCATTGCTTCGCAAAAACGGTCAAGCTCGGCTTTGGATTCGCTTTCGGTGGGTTCAATCATCATTGTACCGGCTACGGGCCAAGACATGGTCGGAGCGTGATACCCGTAATCCATCAGACGTTTCGCAATATCCACAGCATCAATGCCCGCAGTACGTTTGAGGGGGCGTACATCAAGAATGAATTCATGAGCAACGTATCCGTCCCTTCCACGAAACAAAATCTCGTAATGTTCTGACAGACGGTAAGCAAGGTAGTTGGCATTGAGGATTGCGATTTCAGAGGCGCGTCTAAGTCCATTAGGACCAAGGAGTGCAATGTATGCCCAACTGATGAGCAAAATACTTGCGCTCCCATATGGTGCAGCTGATATGGGTCCGATTCCTTGCTCTCCGCCGGTTGGAATAACAGGGTGTCCGGGCAGGAAGGGTGCAAGATGATTAGCGACGCAAATTGGGCCCACTCCCGGTCCGCCTCCTCCATGAGGAATTGCAAATGTTTTATGCAGATTCAGGTGACAGACATCTGTTCCAAAATCACCAGGTTTACAGAGTCCTACCTGTGCGTTCATATTCGCACCATCCATATACACCTGTCCACCATGGGCATGCACCAAGGCACAGATCTCTCGTATTTGTTCCTCAAAAACTCCATACGTTGTGGGGTAGGTGATCATAAGAGCCGCCAAGTGGTCACCGTACTGTTCAAGTTTGTTGTTGAGATCCTGATGATCAATGTCTCCGTTATCAAGCGTCCTGATGACAACTACTTTCATTCCGGCCATGACAGCACTCGCTGGATTGGTACCATGTGCAGAATCGGGTACAAGACAGACATTTCGATGATCTTCGCCTTTGCTGGCAAGATATGCCCGAATCACGAGCAGGCCGGCGTACTCACCGCTGGCTCCTGAGTTTGGCTGCAGGGATACTGCGGAAAACCCTGTCAACTCTCCCAACCATTTTTCCAGATTCCGAAATATTTCTTGATATCCGATCGCCTGATCAAGGGGGATAAATGGATGGAGTCCATTGTAATCTGCCCAGCTCACGGCAGCCAGTTGCACCGCTGCATTCAACTTCATGGTGCAGGAACCGAGGGGAATCATACTGGTCGTCAAGGAAAGGTCACGGGATGCGAGACGGTGCAGATAGCGCATCAACTCGGTTTCAGAGCGATACTGATTGAATATTGGATGTGTCAAATAGGGTGTATCACGTGGCAGGATTCCCTCATAGGATGTTGGTACGGATGCAATCAGGCTTCCAGCGCTGGACTGATCTGTTATAAAAAGCGAAAGCAGAACATTCACATCGGCCTCGGTGGTGGTTTCATTCAACGAAATACAGACAGCTCCATCAGGCAGATAGCGGAGATTCACGCCTTTTAATTCTGCCCTTTTTCGAAGATCTGCCGGCGGATTTTCGATGCAGATGGTATCAAAAAAATTCTGATGTCTGAGATGATAACCATATTTACGCAACCCCTTTGCTAGGGCAAGCGTCCACATGTGGACACACAGAGCGATATTGTGGATCCCTTTCGGGCCATGAAACACGGCATAAGCTCCGGCCATGACGGCAAGTAGCACTTGGGCAGTACAAATATTACTGGTTGCTCGTGCCCGCTTAATGTGCTGTTCTCGCATTTGCAGTGCCATGCGTAACGCGGGTTTGCCCTCAATGTCTACGGTAACCCCAATCATCCGGCCCGGAACCTGCCGTCGAAAAGCATTCTTTGTGGCAAAAAATGCAGCGTGGGGGCCTCCATATCCGAGTGGTACTCCAAAACGCTGCGAGTTTCCGATCACCGCGTCAGCTCCAAATCTTCCAGGTGCACGAAGGAGGGCTAGGCTTAGAAGATCCGCTGCAACTGCTACATATGCTCCGTTTTTATGGGCTTCATCGCACAGAGATTCGTAGTTACTGATTACTCCGTCAGAGCCGGGATATTGAATCAGAGCCCCAAACACATCCGGGGTAAATTGAAAATCTGTATGATCGGAAATAACCAAGTCAATCCCTAGGGGAAGAGAACGAGCTTTTACAAGACTGATTGTTTGGGGATGGCAGTTGCTGGAAACGAGAAATTTTGTACGTTTTCTTGCGAGACGAAAGAACATCATCATGGCCTCGGCTGCTGCCGTACCTTCATCTAGGAGGGAAGCGTTGGCAATCTCCATACCGGTCAGGTCAATCACCGCCGTTTGAAAATTCAAAAGCGCTTCCAGACGACCTTGCGATATTTCTGCCTGATAGGGGGTGTATTGCGTATACCAGGATGGGTTTTCCAGTACGGAGCGTAGGATTGCGCGAGGAGTAATCGTGTCATGGTAGCCCATCCCGATATAGGATCGAAAGATCTTGTTGCGTCGTCCAATCGTTCGCAGATCAGAAATCACAACATGTTCGGGGCGAGATTCGGGTACATTCAGTGGATGGTTATCCAGAATCGACTCAGGGATTGTTTTTTGAATCAATTCGTTTAGTGAGCTGAGTCCCAGGGCTTCAATCATATCCTGAACGTCCGTCTTTGATGGACCGATATGACGAGAGGCAAAACGATCAGCATGTGGTAATTTTATGCTCATAATCAGTGATTTTTCGGTGACTAGGCGTAGAGGCTGCGCTAAACAGCCGATTGATGAATGGTTGATTCGTTTGAGGAAAGGGATTTTAGTGCTTTGTGAGCTGCTAGTTGCTCGGCTTTCTTTTTGCTGGTTGCTTGACCGTTTCCTTTACGGTGCCCATTGATGAAGACCTCAACAGTAAAAATTGAGTCGTGCGGGGGGCCGTCTATACCCACAACTCGGTATTCAGGGTAATCCCATCCTTTGGCTTGTACAAATTCAAGTAGCCGACCTTTGTGATTGTTGTTCTTGGTTACCAGCTGAGGTAAATCCACCCGTTCCAGTATTTGTCGATGTATGAACTTGCTGGAGTTAGTCAAACCACTATCAAGATGAATCGCTCCAATGATAGATTCCAGGCAGTTGGCAAGGATCGAAGAATTTTGACGCCCCATCTGTGACTCCATGTATGGATCCAGTTCAACAAAGTGTCCTATTCCAAGATCTCGGGCTATCTGTGCGCAAGCCTCGCCACTCACCAGTTTGGATCGTGTGAATGTCAGGAATCCTTCCATTTCATCGGGGAATTGAATATAGAGGTATTCGGCAACGACTGCACCCAAGACGGCATCTCCTAGGAATTCTAATCGCTCATAGGATTGAAGTGCTTTGTCCGACTGATTGCGTTCAACCGAGGGGTGCCGAAGAGCCTTTTCAAACAGAGAATAATTGTATATAGGAACTCCCAGAACTTTCTCAAGCTCACCCCAGATAGGATGATTTCTGCGGTGAAAAAATCGTTGAAGAGAGCGAACCATTTGTCTGATCATGCAACCAGAGGCTTAAAAGTGAGTATCCGTGAGGTATTCCCGTAATCAAAACTCAAACTCACCTCAGCCATGATATGGGTCATTGTTCCAATCATTGCAATTATAGCTCCTTTCGGCTATAGTGCGTATGTCAAATGGATAAATCTCCAGAAGACGCGAATGAATGCACCGATCACGGACGATTATGTTGAGCGGTTATCGGAAGCAGAAGATAAACTGGAGGCTGCACATCGGCGGATTGAAAACCTAGAATCAATTGTAGTCACCAAGTTGCTGGAGGATCCTTCCAAGAAAGAAGCCGAGAAGATAGAGACATCAGAGATTATAGCAAAGAAAATCCCTAAATAGCCATGGTCCTGCTTCTGATTTTGGGGGCGTTCGCAGTGATTGCCATTGCAGCACTAGCTTTACTTTGGATGTATTTGGATGGAAAAATCGGCTCCGGAGGTGAGGATCCAATACAGGAACTGACTACACGACTAGAAGGCGCAGAGAGTGAGGTGAGTGAACTCAGGCGTAGGGTCGAGGGTTTGGAAACCATTGTTAGCAATAACGAAATTTAGTCGAGGAGAGTAAGCCGCCCGATTGTTTCCAGAGAAATAGGGTTGCCAAAATAACCCCATTTTACTGTATTTGGGATATGGATCAGAAATAGGCTCAAGGACTGAGATTACGCAAAAATGTAGTTGCTCAGTCGGCTTGATTTCTCGCCTATCTACTCCAAATATCTTCTTTGTCTTCCCAGTATTCTTTAATCTCCTCAAAACGATGAATTCTTCCCATAATTTTTTCTATTTCTCGTGGATAGAATCCCATCATTACACTACATAACTCCAACATCCATTTTTTTCGGGAATTTCTGGGCAGAATCCGGATATTGTTCGCGTTTGCAATCTGAATCTGTCCCCAACCAAGAGCACCCACGGTGAGGCAGTCCCAATCAAGAAACTCAATGGGAAAGAACAAAACATCCGAAACAACTAAGTCAATTCCTTCAATTGAATATTTGATTAGAATAAGAGAAAACACATTTTTATCCGATTCATATAGACGTGTCAGACGCTCTACCGAGGTGAGGTTAGGCATGTTGAAATGAGTGTCTTTTCGATGTGTCTTCACATCTATCAAAGAATGAACTCCTTGCACATCGGTGAAGGCCATATCGGCCATGGCACGTCGCCCAAATTCATTTGAATACTCGCTACACCAACTCCCAAGGAACGATTCAAGCTTTTTGGACACCAAGGATTGCAGTGCATCTCCGGCCGCTCTCGGGCTATGGGCAGTTTCTGAAGAAAGGAAGTTGTTACTTGAATTAATATACTTTTTGATGGTAGACGCTACATCTTCATGATGTCCAGGATAATAGAATTTCGGTCTCATTCAAACAAGGTTGGTTGTGAGATATTTGTTTGCGCTCCGACAATAGGTGCCTTCTGAGGCCGAGGCGAAGAATTTCTTTCCCAAAAGACACCATCACTATAGCCCTGGATAGATGGGTCAAGGTCTATTTTAGAAATGCGTTTTCTAGCCCAACAAAGGTATTCAGAATTGATGTCAATCCCGCACCATTTTCTCCCGAGTTTTTCTGCAACTACTGCAGAGGTCCCACTGCCTATGAATGGGTCAAAGATAAAGTCATTTTCCCTAGAGCTGGCAAGGATCAGTTTTGCTAATAACTTTTCTGGTTTCTGTGTGGGGTGTGGAGTATTTTCAGGCATGGACCAAAAGGGGATAGTCAGGTCTGTCCATATGTTGGATGGATGTGTTAATCGGTAATTTCCATCATGCTCCACAGCCCAGTCTTTCGGCTCTCCCTTAACACGATAAGGAGCCAGCACTTTACGTTTCAACTTTACCACATCTACGTCAAAATGGTAGTCTTCAGAGTTGGTGCAAAACCAGATGTCTTCAATGTTGTTTTTCCAGTTCCGTTTTGCGCCTCGTCCTTTTTCCCGTTCCCAAGTAATTCGGTTTCGAACGAAAAAATGTTCTTCCAGCACCGGAAAAATTGACGTGGATGTCAGCCAGTCAGCACATACATAGGCCGTAGCGTTGAGCTTCATTTTGGGTAGAAGCAGTTCAATCACTTTCTGAAACCACGCAGTATACTGATTTTTGTCAAGTTTCTGAAAGCGCGTTCCATTGAAGTCTTTTGTAAGATTGTAGGGTGGATCAAGGATCAGCAAATCAATGAATTGATCCGGAAGATGAGATGCAATCTTAAAGAAATCGCCACCGATTAACTGGGAGCAGATGTCTTGAAGATCGACTGCGTCTTCGACTCGCAAAATTGTTTTGGATAACTCATCAATCTCTTCAGGAGTACATGAAAGAGTTCGATTTCTTGGTGCGCGGTCGGACATAATAACACAATTGGAATTAGGGGATATATAGAGAAGCTGCCAATCGACATTCTGAGTCGAAAGTGAATCTGTTGGAGTATCCAATCACAGAAATTTTTCTAAGCATAGGAGTCATAAACTTATCAGCGAAACATCCTGCTCCAAACTCGGGATCGGAGGTGTCTCCTTGATGATAATACGGGTATCCTAAATGCATTCCTGGTTCAGGTGCGTGATTCAGTTCACAGGACGGTAGATTGTCAATGATTGCAGGATCTGGGCTGATGTTATCACTTCCGTTGTCGGTGATCCATAATTCACTGGTTCGCGGATGCCGGTCAAAGCCGACGGAATTTCGGATTCCACGGGCGTAGACTTCCCGCTCGGATCCATCGGCGTTCATGTGCAGAACCGTGGCAAAGGGATCTGGTTCTTCACATACATTGCATGGTGCACCTACGGGGACGTACAGTTTTCCATCCGGTCCAAAGGCAATAAACTTCCATCCATGATGTCGCTCTGTCGGAAGGTCGTCCACGACAACAACCGGATCAGGCGGAGGCTAAAAGTGAACATTTTCAAATCTCTTGCACCCCCCTGAATTAAGCACAAAAATTGCTCTTTAAGCGACTGAGGATGACTTTTTGTCTGAAAACAGAGGTTTTGCAGAAACCTGTTACATGAAAACAAAAATGCAGTTGAGCGGTGAGTAAATGGATCATTGGAGAGTAGATGGCTATCTCAGTTTAGGCGCAAATCTATGGGTTCGATGGAATAGATCTCAGTTTCTGAATCCGTCGCTTGTAATGAGTAAAGCCTACCTCGTTCCTCAAAGTCCACATGTTTGACATCTGTTTCTTCTCCAATTAAATTGCCATCGTAGGAATAGATTCTGACTATGGGCTGCAACTCAAACAAAGACAGAGTAGCAATTACATTTTCGAGCGGGAAGAAGCCCATTTCAAGCTCCGATTCAGAAAGAAGTTGAGATACCCCTTGAGTATCTGTTGGGAAGTTACGTTCAGATATATCAGGGGGATTATTTACCAAGTCGAAGGAAGAAAAATCCTCAGTCTGAGGATCATATATCCAAATTTTATGCGAGAAGGGTAAAATAAAATACAATTTTCCCTCCTTTTCCTTGACTTGTGGGATTCGTCTGCCAAGCCTCACGGGTATCGGGAATAATTGAGTGCGGTCAAGATCTCCTATCGTCAGATTCAAAGGTTGGAGTTGGCCTGCTGAATTAAGGCGGTAAAACAAGGGTTCATCGGAGGGAGATGCACTGGTGTAGCTCCCTCTTTTGATCAAATAAAACGCATCTCCATGTCGTCCGATCTGACCAAATCGTGAAAGTTCTGTTCCTACTTCTGCAACACAATCTCCGCGATCGATTGAATACTCGACAATTCGTCCTGACCGGCTGTCAAGCACAAAAAGAGTATCTCCGCCAACTGTGAAAGATGTGACGCTTCGATGTTCGCAAGAACCATTTCCCACCTGTCCGATTATTTTCTCCCGTCGATCAGATATCAACAAGAAGATGTTGTGCGTATTGTCCACGTATACAGCAGAATCTCCCCCAATGGTTGCATAACCCCTTATGGCAGACATCGGTGGATAGCCTTCTTCATCAACTATATACCGTGTCTCCATCTCTTGAGCAACGACGGATGTTTGTATGAAAACAACGGAACATAGTATACTAAGCAGGTATAGTTTTAGAAGTGTTACAAGATTCGTCATATCGACGGAGAATTATGAGATAAAGTCGAACCAATCAAAGGAGGTAGTAACATTATTCGCATGAACAAGCCCCACTCGCTGTGACACCTAACTTAATACAGAAGTATGTGTGGGTTGACTGGCAAGCGGTTAAACATGTTGATTTAGTATACAAAAAGGTAAAATCGTTTGAGTTACACTTAGGTTTGGAGAATGTCAGTATCGAGTAAGGTCTTCTGTGGTAATTGGTTAGCTGGTCTGCATTCGCATACCGCCGATTTTCAAAACATTTTGAAAAGCACATCAAATTATTCTGGAGTACATGACAGCATTTAATTTTTTGCGTGATCCGACGTCACTACATGTTCGGGAATTCAGTAGGCATAATTGGCAAAAGTGTTATCCAGGATCAGAATACGAGATTCGGTAAATCGCATTCGCAAAGTCGTCGCTGATGAGAATGGAGCCATCAGGAAGTGTTTCAACGTCCACGGGTCGCCCCCAACTTTCTTCTCCATCCAGCCATCCCTCGGCAAAAACTTCTTGTCCCGTAGCCATTCCAGCATCATTGAAGTGAACCAGTTTAACACGATACCCGATCTTCTCTCTGCGATTCCATGATCCATGCTCTGCAATGAATGCCTGATTCAGATATTCCTCGGGGAACATCTCACCCGTATAGAAATCGATTCCCAAGGGAGCAACATGTGGTCCCAGTAAAATTGTCGGAGGTGTAAACTCATCAGCGGAACGTCCTGCTCCAAACTCGGGATCGGGGGTATCTCCTTGGTGATAATACGGGTATCCAAAATGCATTCCTGGTTCAGGCGCATGATTCAGTTCACAAGACGGTAGGTTGTCAGTGATTGCTGGATCTGGACTGATGTTGTCACTTCCGTTGTCGGTGATCCATAATTCACCGGTTAGCGGGTGCCAGTCAAAGCCGACGGAATTTCGGATTCCACGGGCGTAGACTTCTCGCTCTGATCCATCGGCATTCATGCGAAGAACCGTGGCAAAAGGGTCTGGTTCTTCACATACGTTGCAAGGTGCACCTACAGGGACATACAGTTTTCCATCCGGTCCAAAGGCAATAAACTTCCATCCATGATGTCTCTCCGTCGGAAGGTCGTCCACGACAACAACCGGTTCAGGCGGAGATAGAATCTGTGAGTCAATATCGTCATACCGAAGAATTTGACTGACAGCTGCAACGTAGAGGGAGCCATCCCGATATGCCAGCCCTGTTGGTAGTTCAAGATTTTCAGCAATCATATGAAGCTCTTCAGCCTTCATATCGCCGTCTGAGTCCACGACGGCATGAATCGTGCCCTTCTGACGCGAACCGACATACAGGATTCCATTTGGAGAAAGCGCCATCTGGCGGGCATTAGGTACGCTATCAGCGTAGACTTCAATGGTAAATCCCTCGGGAAGGGTGATTTTTTCCAGGGGAAGATGGTCATCTGCCCAATAAAAATGAGTAGCAGTGAGTAGTGTAACAGTAATCACCGATAGTAAAATCTTACGCATGAAACAAGAGCTATGGTTTACAATTTATTTTGTGAGAGGCAGTCTTCACTTCTTCGGCAACCTATCCTCAAAGAGATGACCTGCTTAATTCTACTAAATTAAGAAGACAGTGTTAACTTTGCAAGATGCCAAGGATATCAAATTCATGACACTGGGGCCAAACGATACATTACAACTCTACGCATCAGATCTGCAGCGTTTTTCTGCATGCATGCATATAACCCACCTGGACATCAGAAAGGTGCACGGGGAAGAACTGGAAGTTACTCCTGATTCAGAAGATCTGGAGCTTCTTGGGAAGTTGGGAAATCAGCACGAGGAGAATTATCTCCTCTCTCTCAGGGAGGCAGGAAAGACAGTTATTTCCATTGATCAAGGTCCGGATGCCTTTGAAAAAACGATCTCTGCACTGAGAACCGGGGTTGATGTCGTTTACCAGGGAGCACTCAAGAGTCATAATTGGCAGGGGTATGTAGACTTCCTCGAGCGCATTGAAAAACCATCTGATCTCGGGGCTTTTTCCTATGAAGTTGTAGATACTAAACTGAAGCGGACACCAGATCCCAAACATATTCTGCAACTGGTCGTCTATTCAGACCTTCTTGCCGAGATTCAAGGATTGGCGCCCGAATATGGACATCTTCAACTTGGACGGGGAAATCGTTCAACTCATAGATTAGCCGAATATGCGGATTATGTACGTCGACTGCGTGATCGTCTGACAGAATTTGTCAATAATCCCGGCCACACAACCCCCAGGCGCTGTACGGAATGTACACTGTGCAGATGGCGAAACAGGTGTAACGATCAGTGGGACAGAGAAGACAGTCTCTATTTAGTCGCAGGGATTCGGTCTCAGCAGGTGGTTCGATTGGAAAAGGCGGGGATCACAACCATGAAAGGTTTGGGAGAGCTTTCGGAAGGGTTCAAGATCCCCAAGATGGCACCGAAAACACTCGAGACATTACGCATTCAGGCAAAACTTCAGACCATAAGACGCAACGGTGGAAAACCAAGTTCAACATTTCGACCTCATGTGAAGGGGAAGGGGTTTGATTTACTACCCGTACCCAATAAAGGAGATCTCTTCTATGACATTGAAGGAAATCCACATTATCGCGAAAACGGGGAAGAGGGCCTTGAGTATTTGCACGGTATTTGGTATCGTAATAAGTTCAAAGTTCTTTGGGCCCACAATCATACAGAAGAGTATGAAAGACTGAGAGATCTGTTTGAATTCTTTCAGGAACAAATCGAACGGTTCCCCTACGCACATATCTATCACTATGCTCCTTACGAAATCACAGCCCTCCGTCGTTTAACAGTCAAGTACAGCTATGGCGAAGACCTGATGGATGGATGGCAGCGGGAGAAGAGGTTCGTTGATCTCTATGCGGTAGTACGCGGAGGTATCTTTTCTTCGGAAGAAAATTATTCCCTCAAAAGCCTCGAGGCTTTCTATATGGGAAGACGGACGGGAGACGTGACAACCGCAACAGGGTCTATAATTGCGTACAATAACTGGAGACTCAAACGGGATGCAGGCGATCCAACCGCGGATAAAGATCTCAAAGAGTTGGAGCATTACAATCAGGTAGATTGCGAGTCTACCGAAAAGCTGCGTGATTGGCTACTTTCTCTGCGTACCAAGTTACCTGAATCTGAGCCGCTTCAATTGGAGAGTGCTCAAACCGAGCGATCACTGAAACAGGCGGAGGAAAATGAAAGCTTCAGAGAAGAACTCAACAACTCTTCACTGCCTGCCCAGCTTAGAAAAATCTTGATGAGCTTGGCCCTCTTTCATTACCGCGAAAAAAAACCACAGGCGTGGGCAGTGTTCGATGCAGCCAAGAAGTCTTTTGAGGACTTGATTGAGGATACGAACTGCCTTGCAGGCCTTCAATGGAGGGATACGCCGTATTCTGTCGGCAGGTCATGCGAGTGTACTTATTCTTTTCCCCCACAGTTTACAAAATTGAGTGAGGATAAAGATGCCTGCGTTGCATTAGAAGATGGATCAATCAAGACGGTCACAATCCAGGATCTGGATGCAAAAAAACATGAAGTGACGTTGAAGATCGGTAAAAGTATCGTCGAAGCTCTGTCTGATCAACTGGATCTGCTACCGTCTTTTGCAATCTCAACCGCTATGATTGAGGGCGCTATCCGCAGATTGATTGACCACATAAAGTCGGGAAATTTTTCTCCTGCAGCAAAAGATCTCCTTCATCAGAATGCTCCGTCTTTGGTGGATCCATCGGTTTTGAGGAAGGAAGATCTTTCTTCGGTCATTCGGATGCAGCACTCTGTGAAAGGGATGCAATCTACGGTACTCATGGTACAGGGGCCGCCAGGAACGGGGAAAACCTATGTTTCTGCAAGAGCGATCCTGTCACTGGTCCGCGAAGGATGTCGTATTGCTGTATCTTCCAACAGCCACGAAGCAATCCGAAATGTACTGGCCGGATGTGCAAATGCTGCCGCAGAGGCATCGGAGAAGATTCATATCGTGCACAAGGTTTCCAGTAGAACAAAGATGGTGAGTAAACCTCCATACTCGATCACAACCTCGAACACGAGTGCTGCCCTTTTCAAGGCCAGCGTTGTCGGAGGAACTGCATGGCTTTTCTGCCGGCCGGAGATGGCGGATCGATTTGATTATCTCTTTATTGACGAAGCCGGTCAGGTGTCTCTGGCAAACCTGTTCGGTATGTCAATGTGTGCCAAGAACATCGTTATGATTGGTGATCCCTGCCAGCTTCCTCAAGTAATTCAGGCCAGTCACCCTGAGCCCGCCAATTTGTCTTGCCTGGAATGGATGCTTGGGGATAGTCGCCTTGTTGAGCTGGAGAAAGGAATATTTCTTGGGGAAACTTGGCGAATGCATCCAAAGTTGTGCAAGTATATTTCTGAACAATTCTACGAGGGGCGCCTTCAGGCCAGTCCGGATACCAAATATCAAGCAATTCATGCCCCGCCTCTGCCGAAGGCCGGAGCATATCTTGTTCCGGTCTCTCACCAGGAACCTCGTATGCAGCACTGTGATGAAGAAGGCTTGGCGATAAAATCTGTCATTGAAGATTTACTCAAAGGTTCCTGGCGGGATCGGCATCAGGTTAGTAAGGCTATTGAGCCAGATGATATCATTGTTGTGGCTCCATTCAATGCACAGGTCAATATGCTCACAGAATTGCTCCCGGACGAGATTAGAGTTGGGACGGTGGATAAATTTCAGGGACAGGAAGCTGCGGTAGCATTGGTGTCTATGACCTCAACCTCAGCAGAGGGAACTCCTCGAGGAATAAATTTTTTACTTTCCCGTAACCGGATTAATGTGGCTCTGAGCCGAGGTAAGGCACTGAGTTTGGTTTTCGCATCTCCCGAACTATTAACATCAAACTCCGCAACAACTGATCAAATCCGCTTGGTCAACGCACTTTGTGCACTGGATATCCATGATCTCAATTTCTAAGATGCAATTTCTAAGAAATCTCAACATTTTGATATTCATTTCAATTTTGGGATTTTCATTTTTTATCGCTCCCGTTCCTGCACAGGAATCAGAACTTTCCGTAGCGACAATCATGCAGGATCCTGCATCATACATCGGGGACTGGCCATCCATGCCTTATTGGAGCGAGGATGGGCAGACTCTCTATTTTAGCTGGAATCCGATGGGCAAATTTGAAAGTGATTCTCTCTTCAAGATTACGCGCGAGAATCTGACTCCTCAACAGGTATCCCGAAATGAGCGACTCAATCAAGGGCCGGAGTTTGATGGCTGGCGGCATGGAGAGCATGTGTATGACTCCAATTATTCTCATAAAGTATATGTTGAAAGGGGAGATCTATACATCTACGAGCGTGAAACCGGTACTCAAACGCGTTTGACCAGAACACATGATATTGAGGCTTCTCCGCGATTTTCGCTTGCAGGAGATGCGATCATTTTCGAGCGTGATGACAATCTTTACAAGCAATTCCTTGATTCGGGTACCCTGATAGGACTCACCGATTTCAGAGAAGGCCATGCCCCGCGAGGGTCGGAGCCGGACGAACAGGAAATCTTCCTTGAAATACAACAGATTGAGCTGTTTGAGGTCATTCGCGCGGGAAAAGAAGAAGATGAGCTTCAAGCTGCAGCCCGTGAGCGGGATGAAAACGAATACAATCTGCCGCCAACATGGTATGCGGGGTCAAACTCGATCTCACAACTTCAAATCGATCCTACTGAGCGCTTTGTCTCATTTGTCACCACTTCCTCGCCCGAACAAAACCTTCAGACCCAAGCGATGGACTGGGTTACTGAAAGTGGATATACACAGGTGCTGGTAGCGCGAGCCAAAGTAGGGAGGGAGCCTCAGGAACGCACCCTTTATCTACAGGATTTGTTGCGTGACACAACTTACCAGGTTGATTTGCATCAACTGGAGGGAGCCTATGATGTACCTGAATACATGTGGGAGGAGGAAGCAGAGATCGATTCATCCAAGTCCAAAAGAGCGCTCTTCAGTTATGGCCCATTCTGGAGTGCAGACGGAAGGCATGCGGTTCTGGAGGTGCGAGCCGATGATAACAAAGATCGTTGGTTGGCTCGACTGAACCCTGAAACAGCCAAGTTGGATCTTCTGGATCGACAGCATGATGAGGCCTGGATCGCAGGTCCGGGGATTTCGTGGTTCGGAGGAGGAAGTACGGGAGGATGGCTTCCCGATCACCGACATTATTATTTTCAGAGCGAAGCCAGTGGATACAGTCATCTGTATACAGTGGATCTTGAAACTGGCAATGTCAATCAACTGACAGATGGGCCGTTTGAGGTCTTTGACCCCACTCTCTCCCAGGATGGGGCTACATGGTTTTTTACCAGCAGTGAAGGATCTCCATCAATTCGTCATTTTTATCAGATGCCAGTTCAAGGAGGCAAGCGTGAAAGACTCACCACTCTGCCCGGTCAAAATGCGGTAGTGATCGCCCCAGATGGGGATATGTTGGGGGTTTTAAACTCCATTCAGACACGCCCACCCGAAGTGTTCCTGCAGGTGCCTATGAAGGAAGGAGCCAGGATCACTCACTCGCAGACGGAAAGCTGGCTTCAGTATTCGTGGCGAACACCGGAAACAATCCATATTGAGGCATCTGATGGAATCATGATACCTGCTCATCTATTTGAACCAACGGTATCCAACGGTGCTGCAGTTCTTTTTGTACATGGTGCAGGATATATGCAGAACGTCCACGATGGTTGGTCAAGCTATTACCGCGAATACATGTTTCATAACCTACTCACTGATTTGGGATACGTCGTGATGCAGGTTGACTATCGAGCTTCTGCCGGATATGGAAGAGATTGGCGAACAGCGATCTATCGCCATATGGGAGGTCGTGACCTACAGGACTATGTAGATGCATCTCGTTATATCACTGATACCTATGGCATTGACCCTGACCAGATTGGGGTCTATGGTGGATCATATGGAGGCTTTATAACGCTGATGGCGCTCTTCACCGAACCCGAACATTTCGGCGCCGGGGCAGCGCTACGAAGTGTGACGGACTGGGCACACTACAATCATGTCTATACGTCCAATATTCTGAATACACCGGCAACGGATTCACTGGCATTTGCCCGCAGTTCGCCGATCAATTTTGCGGAAGGATTGGAAGATCCACTACTCATGCCACATGGTATGGTGGACCTGAATGTACAATTTCAGGATATTGTTCGGCTGGGACAGCGCCTAATTGAGCTGGGCAAGGAGGATTGGGAAATCGCACTCTATCCGGTTGAGGGGCATGGTTTTCAGGAACCATCCAGCTGGACGGATGAATATCGCCGAATCCTCAAGCTCTTTGAGACCCATATTCGGCCTTAACGCCCCCAGTCCGGGGCAGATAGATCCAGTGGATCGGACCAGAACACACTTTCCTGGATGAGCAGCTCGCGCAGCTCATCCAGCTTCGTAACATGCGAGGAATCCGAAGACAGGTTGTTTGTTTCGTACGGATCTGAGTTCAGGTCAAAGAGTTGTTCGGTATATACTCCGTTTACGAGGTACTGGATATGTTTCCACCCGTCTGCTGTCCGAATCCCGCGTTGTAAATCACGGTATACATAAAACACTGAATTACGACCTGGGAGCTGGGGGTTCTCAATGAATGGATTCAGGTTTTGGCCCTCAATCGTTTGCGAGAGAGGGAGGTTCAGAATCTCTGCGATAGTCGGGAAAATGTCAAAGATGTAAACCAATTGGCTGCGCTGTTCATTAGCAGGGATTCCGGGACCGGCCATGATAAGCGGTACCCGCATGCTATGATCATATAAATTTTGCTTTCCCAGAAGCCCATGGCTTCCAACGGCTAACCCATTATCTCCTGCCAGAACAATGAGCGTATTGTCCAATTGTCCATTTTCCTCCAGTGCAGAGATAATGCGCCCAACCTCAGCATCCAGCTCACTGATCATCCCGTAATAAAGAGCGAGTTCCTCCCGGACCATTGCTTCGGTTCTAGGAACCTCCCGAAGTAGTTCATCCCGAACATCAAGATGACCATTATCAAATGGGTGAGCTGGTAAAAAGTTAGGTGGCAGGGAAATTGAATCCGGGTGGTACCAACTGGCATAGGGTTCAGGCGGCGTTCTCGGATCGTGGGGAGAGGTAAAGGATACATATGCAAAAAAGGGCTGATCCATCGTACTGGCTTCATTCAAAAAATCAATGGCAGCATTCGCAAAAAGAGTGCTGGAATATCCTTGAGTTTGCCGCCGCTCATGATTGGGATAGGTACCAGTAGAATCGAATTCATACAGCTCTGGAGCTTCGTGACCTCCAACGGCCGGCAGATGCATCCCACCGAGGAAGATATTGTCTGCTGTTTGAAATGCCCGGGCGAATGATGCGCGGTCGTTATGCCATTTTCCGGTACCGAAGGTGATATATCCTGCCTTTGTGGCCGCCTCGGGCATCATGGTATGTTCCGGGGGAATATTGTCGCCGGTCCTATCCAAGCGGAAGAGTGGTCTTCCGGTCATGAGCATTGCCCGGCTAGGTGCGCAGAGTGCGCCATGCAATCCTCCCATGGTGTGAGCATGGGTGAAAGTTATCCCACGCCGTACCAGTGCATCGATGTTGGGTGTTCTGATTTCCTCATTTCCCAAAGCACCAATGGTATTAAATCTTTGATCATCCGTGTACAGAATGAGTATATCTACCGGGTCTTGTTGAGGTGCACTGCACCCGACAATCACTAGCAAAATCAAAATTAGTCGACACATGAGTTGATTAAGGTAATGAGGAGGTAATATAGTACTCTTTAATCTATTCTGTTGATGTCGTAAATTGTCTTTGAATCATCTATTTCAAATTATGCGATCTATACTTACAGTGTTTATCAGTTTATTCTTTGCAGGGGTTGCCATATCACAGACGGGAGATATTCCCCATATTGTATTTGTGACCGGAGATGAGGAATATCGTTCGGAAGAATCGATGCCAATGCTGGCCAGGATTTTGAAGAGAGATTATGGATTCAAAGTCAGCGTATGTTATGCGATCAATGAAGACGGCTTCATTGATCCAAATGTATTGGACAATATTGAGGGACTGAAGTTGCTGGAAGAGGCGGATATGATGGTGCTTTTTACACGGTTTCGTGCGCTTCCTGACTCCCAAGCACAGTACATATTGAAGTTTGCAGAATCTGGGAAGCCCATGGCGGGATTTCGTACGGCAACCCATGCATTCCTGTATAAGGAGGATCAAGAGAGGGAACATCTAAATAATGACTGGCCTGCGCGTGTCTTTGGACAGCAGTGGATCACGCACCACGGTCATTTTGACGATGGAAATGCGCCGTTGACCCGTGTAGAAGTTGCATTTCGTAAGCAATCACATCCGATTTTGAGCGGAGTGACCGGGTTTGATGCATTCTCGTGGCTATATCATGTAGAAGGTGGAGATTGGCAGCTTCAGGGAGACAGTGAGCCCCTGCTCATGGGTACTGCGCTTCAATCTCATCATCAAAATGAGGGGCGTTTAGATCAGTATCCGTTGATCAATCCGGTTGCTTGGACAAAAACCTATACCGGGCAGAGTGGGGATCCGGCGAGGGTGTTCTTTACGACGCTGGGGCATCCGTATGATTTCAAGGATGTTTCTATGCGAAAGTTGGCTCTGAATGGAATTTTGTGGGCATTAGGGCATGAAATTCCTGAAAGCGGTGCGAATGCAGAGCCGGCCTTGCCCTACGAACCAAGCAATTCTGGCTTTGGAGACAAATTCAAACCGAATATGCGCCCGGCGGAGCTGTAAGAAGGGCAGATTCTTGTTAGATTTATTGTGTATATTGCGTAGGTCAATTGATGGATGGATAATTTATAGTCGATGAAGATGCATGTGAGTGAACAAGTATTCCATCGATCAGTCAAATGGATACGTGGGTTATTCACGCATATAATTCTCTAAATAATGTTTGGCATTGGCCCTTTTGAGCTTGTTTTATTCACTGTTTTTCTGGCATTGCCCATGGGCATATTGACCAGTTTCATTGCTAACCGAAAGGGACGTGGTGGTATTGGCTGGTTCTTCGGCGGATTATTCCTGGGTATCTTTGCTTTAATAGCGATTTGTGCAATTCCTGCAAAACGGAGAGAAGACTAGATCCGTGGGATCCTGTCAGTCCTCATGTATGGGAGGTACTCCGAAAGGAGCAGATCTCAAAAATATTTTTTTCAGGCTCGCGTGGCATAAAAAATTAAAATGAGACGCACGCCTCCACCAAAGAAGAGAGCTAGTAGGCCGAGATGACGACCGCCGAAGGATATAAGTGAAGTTAGCGGATCAAATCCAATGGATCCAGGGGAGTTTGCAAAGATCATGATGAATCCTCCTCTGGGAATGATCAAGAAGTGCCGGGAAAATTAGACAAATTTCGTTGTTGGGGGAATCTTACAAATTGTTTGGTGAAACGCGTATATAATTTCCATTCCCATTTATAAAACATTCCCTGGGTGTTGTATTAGGCGGCTCCTCCAACCCGTTGTGCTATCGCCAAAAAAAAAGAGATATATCCGGGTTAGGTTTATTGCGGGAAATGGATAGGTACACTAGAAAATTTGGGTTCTACTGGGCTTTGTGTGGTT
This sequence comes from Bacteroidota bacterium, assembly GCA_026709335.1. Lineage (GTDB taxonomy): Bacteria > Bacteroidota > Rhodothermia > Rhodothermales > Bin80 > Bin80. The sequence goes on from JAPOTE010000086.1 coordinate 43,897, forward strand.
TGAGATCTAGACCTCCGCAGAAGAAGAGAATTGCGACTCTGAAGTTTTCAAACCTTCTGTATCCTCTTCCGATGGTTTTGATC
>JAPOTE010000109.1 GCA_026709335.1 Bacteroidota bacterium
TGCGTGCAGATATGGAAAGGATGGAGGCGAACAGACGGGCCGATATGGAGAGAATGGAAGCGAGAATGGAGGCGAGGACAGAGACAATGGAGGCGAACAGACGAGCCGATATGGAGACAATGGAGGAGAACAGACGTGCGGATATGGAGAGAATGGAGGCGAGGATGGAGAAAATGGAGGCGAACAGACGGGCCGATATGGAGAGAATAGAGGCGAACATGGACGAATTTCGCCGTGAAACCTTTACCATTCTAAAAGAACTGTTGGAAGCTGTAGCTAAACTTGATAGCCGTGTTTCCTACATTGAAGGCATACTCGATCGAAGATCTAGGCGCGAAGCCCCTCCTCTCGACATTTCTGTAAATCCAGCATAGTATTTTTGAAAGTCCATGTGATTTGGATTTCATTGATTCAACAGTCAGTTGATATTGATCAGGAACGAAATCACTTGCACAGAACCGATCCATTTGCTATGCTATCGGAGAATGCTTATTGTGTGTCTGGACAAAGACTGACACCTAACTCTTGTTCAATCTGATTATTTTCAGCGGCTTATTCCGAACAGAAAATCATATCAGCCCTGAATTCAATCGAACTAGATGAGGACAGAGAATTATTTAGACTCGGAGATGAGCTCAGTTGCCTATTGCTGTCTAATCATTAGTATCCTTGATCCAGGCTTAGAAACGATTGTTGTGTCTGCTCCTCCAGGCCAACGAACATGCACTTTCCGGATCTGATTACGTGGAGCCAACAGAAGTGAAAAACTCCCCTGCGACCAATACCCACTTCCAGCAACTACGGGAAATGTAGCCCCGAGGGTGCCATCTGAAAATTCTGGCCGTACGCTGGCCCCAACTGCAAATTCATTGGCCGTATTCGTTCGCAATTCAACGCGGAGACCAATCTCCGCAGATTGGTTGTGTAAGTGGACGACAGGCCCAGCATTTTGGGTGACCGCCAAATCCAGGCGGCCATCTAAATTAAAATCTGCTGCCACAGATGCGCGCTGTGAACCATAAATCTGAATTCCTGATTTCGATGCCCGCTGTGGTACCAAGTTGTGTAATTCATCTGAAAGCAAAAGAAGTCCTCGACCACTGTCCAAACGCGGAAAGCCTGAAGCGACCGCAAAGAAATTCTGGCTCAGAAATACATCTATTCGCCCGTCTCCATCAAAATCCCCCGGAACTGGCGCAAAAGCAGGTGACCACTGAGCTTCAGCATCAAGTGGCACTGCTTCATAATGTGATTCTCTGTTCAGGAATACAGTACTCTGCCAATATGTGACTTCATGATACGCTGCTTCTGATAATGCGAGATTGAAGATATCAGTCGCTGAGCGCTCCGAAAAGTCTTGATAGGTTTGAATATGCTGGCGCAGGATTGGCAAGGCATGTGTAAGAGTTTGAAAATCTCGCACTATACCCAATCCATTGAGTTCCGGAGTCCACTGAACTTCGAGAAGATCTATACTGCTATTATTACCGAAATCTCCGTAATAGACTTGAAGTGGGACATCCTGATTATAGGGAAGATTTTGCCCCCAGTTCGTTGCAATCAGGTCCAGATTCCCATCTCCATCAAAATCTGCCGGTGCAACTCCATTCCACCAACCTGTATAGTCAGCCAATCCCAAATTGTGCGTCATTTGAACAAGTTGCCCATCCCCATGGTTATAGAATACTTGTAGTGGCCCCCAGATGGTTGCAAGTGCGAGATCTATGAGCCCATCTCCGTTCAGATCTGCTGCCGCTGCTCCAGATACAAGCCCTATGTTTTTGAAAGGCGCACTGAGTACATCGTCCCGTACAAGAATACTTCCGTCAATCCGATAGATCGCACTCGTCGCAGGCATCGGATATTGATCAGGTAAGAAATTTCCCCCGACAAAGAGTTCCAGTGAGCCATCTCCTGTGAAATCACCAAGAGCCAATGGGCCAGGGTTCTCTTTTCCAAAATTATAGGACGTCTCCGAGCCATTGAAAGATATCTGCATTAGACGTGAAGCACCTCCGGATCCCTCCGGGGAATGTTCGTAGTTTCCTGCCGTGGTCAGTATTATTCCTGGCAAACTGACTATCCCTCCGTGATCTCCAGTCGAGGGGGCGCCCAAATATTCCCTGGACAAAAATCGCCCTGCATCATTGATGGAAAGCTGTAAACGCATCCCTTTTCCAGCTCCCAAAATCAGATCTTCATCTCCATCAGAATCTATATCTACCGCGGCCAGCGCAGGCCCTCGTTGACTCAACTTATAAGGTAGTAATGGCTGCCGATTAAAGTCAGCATAGCCCGTTTCTTCATGATGCAGTTCTGTGCTCAGTGTTTCAAACAGTGTCTCTTGTGGAGAAACGGCCGCATCGAGCTCTCTCATGGGTTTTGTTTCCGGCTGAAGAATCCAATATTCACTGTTCGGTATAACCTGATCTATTCTGCTAAATCCCCCATCCGGCCAATGAACTTCGATTTCTGCACCTGGAGCATACGCAAAGGTGAGCGTTGCATCATTTGAGGAAAGATATTGGCCACCGGCAATGACCTCTTGGCTCTGTGGGGGTAAGCTGCCACTGACGACACGTACCAAAGCACCGATTCCACGTGAATTGGAAATCTGTCCCTGTAATCGAACGAGGATTCGTTCAGCATCTGCATCATTACGAAATACACCCACGGGACCATTTAATCGATTAATTACCAGATCCTGGTCCCCATCTCCATCAAGATCTCCCAGCGCCATCCCATGCGCTATATCCGGCTGTGCCCCTACCCCCCAACCCTTGTCAACCTGTACAAATTGTGCATTTCCCAGATTATGAAATGCCTTGTTTGGCGAATTTAGATCTGGGAAATCCAATAATATTTCACGCCAGGGATGGCGAGAGGAGCGAGCAGCAATCTGGGCATCTGCATCCATTGGATCGTAGGCATGACCGGTCGTCAGAAGTAAATCTGGTAAGCCGTCCAGATCAATATCCGTGAATACACTGCTCCAGGTCCAGCCGGTCGCGGAGATTCCACTCATGCGGGCCACCTCGGCATAGGTTGTATCATGGCGATTCAGGAAAAGCATATTTTGCATCTCTTGAGGTCGCGTTTCTATGTCTCCCATGGTCATCATCTCCGGTGGAAGGGCAAGCTGTTGTCGCTTCCTCTCAGAGTAACTGCTACTCAACATATCTGCCAAAAATAGATCTACATGCTCATCTGCATTAATATCTGCTGCTGCCACCGACATGCTGAACTGACTTGTCTTCCGAAGTGCCAATGTAGAAGCAGCCCTAAAAGTGCCGTCTGCGCTACCAAACCAGAGGGCATCCGGGCTCTCAAAGTCATTGCATACATAGAGGTCTGGATACCCGTCCCCATTGTAATCCTGAAAACGGACGGACAGCGTCCAATATCGAGGCGGCTCTTTGAGTGGAATTCCCGTTTCATCCAAAAATCGCCCATCTGTGAAGGATCCCTCTGAGAAATATCCATATCCATCATTGAGAAAAAACCGGTCCGGTTCGGCAAGTTCAATCTGCATCCAACTACTTCCTTTACTTCCTTGACGAATTAATGCATATTCCTCGGCCCAATAGCTACGTACGGCGAACGAATCGGCAACTTGTTCCGTCACACGCTCAAAAGTAATTTCTTCAGGAGGCCAGATATCTTTGGCGGTCGCCTCCTTATAAAATCCGACATATAAATCCAGATCTTGGTCTCCATCAATATCTGCCAAGGCCATTGAGGTCGCGCCACCGGACTGTGGGATATTTGCTTGAGTAGTGTGATCCGTAAAATTACCTACCCCATCGTTGAGATATAATTGCACCCCACTTCCGAGGGAAGTAACAAAAAGATCCAGATCTCCGTCTGCATCCACATCCGAGAACATTGCCCCCGTTGCCCTCGGATTCACAAGACCTAAATTGGCCTGAAGCGTAATATCCTTGAATGCCCAAGCTCCCAGATTTTGATGAAGTGTACTGTGATGTTCCATTCCTGCCAAAAAAATATCTGACAGGCTATCTCCATCTACATCACCGATGGCTACTCCGGATCCATTGACAACGTGTCGGTTATCTACAAAAGCCGCGGTGCTGACACGATTGCTGAATGCAATCGTATTGGGGAGTTCCGTGAACCCGTTTCCTGTACCGGCAGCAGTAAGGAGTGGACGTAACCGATACCCCTCAAAATTAGTCCAAGACCGTTCGGGCTCTGAACCACAACTCGCCACGAAAAGAGAAACACAAAGAGTGATAAGGCGCAGGGCTCTGAGCCTCAAGTGATAGGGCATTTGTCTCCGGAATGTCAGAATTACCTCACAGTAGATTTCATTCATCAAGTCCTGCACCAAACAATACCGAAATGCACTGCTCATATTTCCTGAACTCTATCTAATTGCTGCAATGCCACATGTAAACCCATATCAGGGTGGCCACAAAGTTTACAGCAATGTATCGGAGCGTATTTTGAGAGAACTTACTTTTATATTGTAGCATTTCATGGCCGATATACCATAATGTCCAATTGAAAAATACGTCAACAAATGGATTCATCACCGTATTTTCTGGCATGATTCCCTGTGCATAATGACACATACTCGCTCACTCCCAAAACTGGTACTTGCCACCCGAAACACAAACAAGGCTGATGAACTGAAATATCTTCTCGCTACTGCATCGGTTGAAATCCTTGATCTATCCTTTTTCCCAAATGCTCCCTTGGTGGATGAGGGCACATCCTCTCTCAAGGAAAATGCAGCCCTGAAAGCAATAAGCGCTCATCATCATACCGGCTATTGGGCCCTTGGGGATGATACCGGACTCTGTGTCCATGCACTCGGCGGGGACCCCGGAGTACGTTCAGCCCGCTTTGCAGGCCAGCTTACTGATGCGGAGGCCAACCGTAATCTGATACTTCAGTTACTCAAAGATACATCAGACCGCACAGCTCGGTTTGTGACTATATTGGCTCTTGCACGCCCGCAGGGGCTCAATTACTTCCAGGGACAGCTCAATGGCCACATTGCAATGTCTTCCATGTCTACCCAAGGTTTCGGCTATGAATCAATCTTTATCCCCGATGGATTCAATGTCAGCCTTGCACAAATAACCAGAGAAATGAAGAATAAAATCAGTCACCGATCTCAAGCTGCAAGCGATCTGATCAGTTTGATCAGCAAGTCATAATCTTGATGATCTGCCTCATACAGCGCGTCCAGAAGGCCTCGGTTAACATCAACAATTCCACAGTCGCTACCATTGGTCAGGGTCTCTTGATTTTTTTGGGAATCCACTCCCGGGATAGTGAATCAGAAGCTGATTGGTTGGCTCGAAAATGTACACGCCTCCGCATTTTCCCGGATCATGTCGGTCAAATGAATGTGTCCGTTTGCGATTTTGATGCTGACATCCTTCTTGTCTCTCAGTTTACTCTCTACGGAAACGCCAAGGAGGGGCATCGACCATCATTTACTGACGCAGCGCGTCCTGAAGTGGCGGAGCCGCTGTATGAGTACTTTAAGAACAAGCTTACACGTGAACTGGGGCGTGCTGTATCCTCTGGCCATTTTGGTGCATCCATGCAAGTGTCTCTGATAAACGATGGACCAGTCACAATCTGGCTTGAACGAACTCCCGAATAGGCATCAAATATCCCTCATCCATTA
>JAPOTE010000103.1 GCA_026709335.1 Bacteroidota bacterium
AATCATTGGATTGATGCCCTAACACCTGAACGGGCATCTGTACTTGTCCAGGTTTTTGCAATCAGCTTTTTTGCTGTCGCGACAGCACTGGGCGCCCAAGTACGTATCTATCTTTGGGAGATACCCATTACGCTACAAACCTTGTTTGTGTATGGAAGTGGTCTAATGCTGGGAGCTCGCAACGCTTCAATATCCATGCTACTTTACCTGTTTATGGGGTTATTTTTTCCAGTTTATGCCGGCAGCGGGCACGGTTTGACTTATTTGACTACGGCAGTCAGTGCAGGATATCTGTTTGGAATGCCCTTGTCCGCATATGTGATTGGGCATTTCGGAAGCCGTAAACAGACCCTTTCTGGTAGTATTATCGCCGTCATAGCGGGGTCATTAGTTCTGTTTACGTGTGGTGTGGCTTGGCTACACTATGCGGCTGCACATACCTCTTGGTGGTATTCTATTGAGGTTGGCTGGCTACGGTTTATTGGGTTTGATGCTGCAAAGGTATTATTGATCTCGCTTACGTATGGCAGCCTGAGGCGTTGGGGGCAATAGGGCATGCAATGAATCGCGTGTGTACTGTCGTATTCATGGGGATTGCCCTAATTCCTTCACGTGTCGAAGCGCAGATCAGTATCTTGTATGAACCTGAGGTTCGGATTTCTGCAAAAGCAGGACTTGAGGCGTTGTATGATTTTCGGTTTGAGGAAGCCGATTCTTTATTTCAGGTTATCTCTTCGGGATATTCCAATCATCCTATAGGCCCCTTTTTGGAAGCGTTAACTCTTTGGTGGTCGATCCTTTTGGATTTAACGGATACCGCGCAAGATGAAGCATTTTTTGAGGCAATGGACAAAGTCATCGCACGAAGCAATGAACGGCTAGATGTCGACGAACATGACTTTGATGCAATGTTTTTCAAGGGAATTGCCCTTGGATTCAGGGGCCGCTTGCGCTCAAATCGTCGAGACTGGATTCGTGCTGCCTCGGATGGTAAGCGGGCAATGAACTATGTGTTGGCGGTAGCGAATGCAGATTCTACCAATGCTGACTTTGTAATGGGGCGTGGCCTCTACCAGTACTATGCTGCACTGATTCCCAAACGATATCCGGTATTACGGCCAATTACCGCATTCCTTCCGCCAGGGGATCGGGCGGCCGGATTGGTTGAACTTATGCGTACTGCACGCGACGGATACTATATGCAGACAGAGGCCATGTATTTTCTGGTTCAGATCAATTATCTGTATGAAAAGAATTTTCAGGCATCTGTACAACAGATTTCGTGGCTTCGAGACCGGTACCCAAGAAACTCTTTTTTTCATACGCTGGAGGGGAGGATTTATGCAGAGTGGCACCAATGGCAGGTTTCAGATACCGTTTTCACGGAGATTCTGAGGCGTTACAAAGCCCGGGAGATTGGCTATACGGCAGCGATGGCAGAACAGGCATTGTACTTTTTGGCACGATCACAGATTGTCAAGGGGGATCCAAGTACTGCCTTATCCCATCTCATATCTCTGGAGGCGTTGGCGGCGCGATTGGACACAGACAGTTATTTCAAGGTTGCAGGGCGTCTCTATCAGGGGATTGCATATGACCTGATGGGGGAGCGTGATCGTGCAGTTACCCGATATAAGGATGTGCTTCAAATGAAGCGCTGGGGGGCAAGTCACTCAAATGCTCGCCGGTATATTGAAAACCCGTATCCAGACTCAGAGCGGTAAGATTATTGCTCATCAGCAGTTGGCCCGTAACTTGGCGGGAGCGGAATGTCGTTCATTCGCAGGTATACCGAAAGTTGAGCTCTGTGATGAATCAAGTGACTAATTCCATAGCGGCGCAGAACCGTTGACTTTGGTTCTGTAAAATACACCTGATCTCCATAGCTGAGTGTCCAGGGTTCGACCAGTGTCCGCTCGGTTGTATTTTCAAGAACAGAACGCAGTTTGATTTCGTTGGCATCAAATGCGGCGATCAATTCCTCTTGGGTGGATGCGATCGTTTTTGGCCAAGGTTGAGACATATCGATGCCGTCTTCTTCCAATGTGACAACCTGCCACCAGAGAAGGTCAACAATATGAGAGGCCAGTATTCCCATGGTCCATGATTTCTCGTGGGGACACCAGTCAAATCGTTCGGTGGGAACTCTTGAAAGCATTTTGCGCGTTACAGCCAGTTCGTAGTCTATGTCACCAAAAGCGAGATAAAGAGGGTCCATGGTCATTCCAAGTGCTCGTTGAAGTAGGATGCCGCCAACCTGTTGAGGGCTTTTTGGTTCAATTTCGGATTGAGGTTTTCAAATAATTGAATACTAGTTCGCGGCTTGAGACACGTTTATGTGCTCTATTGCACTTCATTCATGTAATTGGGCCCTTTGCTTTTTTTACGATGCTTTGCCTCTGCAAAATGAGGTATGATCTGATGCAATCTATGAAGGCGATAGAGAGGAATCAGATCAATAAACGAATCAAGAGGAGCGAGATTACATGATCAAGATTGTCACATGAGAGATGAATTATGTAATCCGATGACTGTAAGTGAATAATGCCACTGGTACCGGTTAGGTTTTGAATAGTCATCTCAAAGAGGCACCCAAGGGGATACAAAAACATCAAAGATGATGTTGGGTTCGTAGATTGTCAAAATGGGAAATTTTTGCTGTTGGCGGCAGGCTATTGATCAACGTCTATATTTCGCTTCACCGTATATTTCGTGAATTTGAATATTCTATACAAGGCGCACATGCGTATTCTATTTATCGGCTTATGTTTTTTGGCAACAACGATTGCTAGTGCTCAGGTAGAGAGGCAACCGATTGAAGCCACGGATTTGCTCAAAATCCAGCAGTTAGGTAATGTTATTGCGGCCCCCAATGGTCGATATATTGCCTATACAGTTCGTTCAATTATTCCAGATGTTGAGGATAATTATGCATATCGGAATGAGCTTTGGATGATTGCTGCTGATCGTTCCGAACCTGCTCTAAAGATGACTCATGGAGGAGCCAGCTCTCCGGTATGGCATCCTGACAGTGAACGAATCTCATTTTTACGTACGGTAGATGGAAAACCTCAATTTTTTGAGATCTCCATATATGGCGGGGAAGCGAGGCAAGTATTTACGTTTGAGCACGGAGTCAGTGAACCTAAATGGTCACCAGATGGCAATTATGTGCTTTTTGCTGCTATGCTTAATCGGGATGAAGTCAATGAGTTTGCTGAGATGAACCCCGAATGGTCAGAGGAACGACCCGCTCGCCCTTCTTGGGAGGTCCATACGGCTGAAGCCGATCCAGATGGTGAATTGGCCAATGTCAGAGCATGGTTGGATGAAAATCGTAAGGAGTCAAATCCACGTCTGATCACCAGACTCAATTTTCAAGGCGAATTGGATTTGGCGCCAGAGTATAGGTCAAGACATTATTTCGTTGCTGATCTTACAAAGGATGATCCCGAAGTCAGGATGGTCACTTCAGGATACTATAGTTTTAGTGGTGCAACGTGGCTTCTAGATAATCGCCAAATTGTAGTTAGCGGTTACCCAGAAACAGCGGGGCATCCCGATCAAGAATTAGACCGGGATCTATTTCTCGTTGACATTAAATCTTCACGCAGGCGGTTGCTTCTTGATATTGGAGGATATCGGCTAAGCTCTCCAATGGTTTCCCCGAGTGGCCGGTTTGTGACGTTTCAGGCAAGCAGCTTGAGCGATCCGGGATACGCACAAACTGAGTTGGGATATTTCCCAATTGATGGATTGAGTCCGCCCGAAATGCTGACACTTAATTTTGATCGAAGCATTCGAAATGTCAAGTGGTCCCACGATGACTGGTTTGTATACTTCACGGCTCCATCCGAGGGAGGAGTACCACTTTATCGAGTTTCAATCAATGAAGGGAGACCTGCATTGCCGACACCTGTCGCAGATTCGCTCCTGACAGATAGCTTGGTGCAAACCGCAAGATCGTTTTTTTATCGTGGAGAGCTATTACATCGTGGGCTTCCGGTGACACAACTTACCGACAGTGATCGCGGAATTGGGAGTTATGATATCACAACTGCCATGGCGTATATGGTCGTGACGCAAGTTCTCAATCCATCTGAGTTACACGTTTCAACGATGAATTTTGAGCGTCCTGTGGCTGTGACCACTCACAATGTAGAGTGGCTCAAGAATAAGGCATTAAGTTTCCCAGTCAGTTATCGTTTGCAAAGAGATACCACTGAAGTGCAATATTGGATCATGCCTCCAACCTTTCAATCACAAGGCCGAACCTATCCTCTGATGGTTGCTATCCATGGAGGACCTGCCTCTATGTGGGGGCCAGGCGAAGCCACCATGTGGCATGAGTTTCAATTCCTTACAGCACAAGGATATGGTCTGGTTTATTCCAACCCGCGCGGATCAGGTGGATATGGACATGCATTTCGTAGGGCGAATTATCAAGACTGGGGTGTGGGGCCGGCACAGGATGTCCTGGCGACAGCATCCGAAGTTACCAGAAGAATTCGATGGGTTGATGCTGATCGTCAGGTTGTAACCGGTGGGTCATATGCCGGGTATCTCACTGCATGGATTATATCCCAAGATTCGCGATTCAAGGCCGCCGTTGCACAGCGGGGGGTTTATGATTTAGAGACCTTTTTTGGAGAGGGGAATGCATGGCGCCTTGTTCCAAATCACTTTGGTGGATATCCGTGGGAGGCAGGAGTTCTTTTACGGGCGAACTCTCCAATTACGTTTGTGGATCAGATCCGCACACCTCTACTGATCATGCATGCAGATAATGACCTTCGAACTGGTGTAATTCAAAGCGAAATGTTATATAAAAGCCTGAAGGTATTGGATCGGCCAGTAGAATACGTGCGATATCCAAATGCCGGGCATGACCTCTCACGTACAGGTGATCCAAAACAGCGCCTGGATCGGCTGCTTCGCATTTGGGAATTCATGGAGCGCTATGTAGGAAGCGGGTAATCTCTAAGGTGTTTTCCTCCGAGATAAAAAAGCTCATCAAGGCATTGCGGTCGCTGGATGCACAGACGGCGGTTGTACTCATGCTGTGCGTTTCGCTCATGATCGTTACGTTCAAGTTCGGAAGCAGGGGCTTCTATCTGGAGCATATTGCACGTGAGGGGGGTCGATTGCAGGCATGGGGCTGGTGGTTTTCAATTCAGGGAGTTACGGGCTTTCTGATTCCTGTAATCGTTCTATTGATCGGGTTTCGGCGTAAACCTGCGGAAATTGGATTGGGGCTTGGAGATTGGAAACTGGCATTGGTTGTGTTTGCAATTTATGTACCGATTGTTCTTATTGGTACTTGGGTTCTCTCGGATGGGCGGGCATTTCGACTGGAATATCCACATTACCGGGGAGCGGTTGATTCGTGGTCGAGTTTTGCAATATATCATGTATTATTTCTTTTGTATTGGATAGGCTGGGAGTATCTGTGGCGGGGATTTGTCATCTTTGGGACCGCGCACACGTTTGGGTTGCATGCAATTTTTGTTCAGGCAGTTCCTTTCGCGTTGTTGCATGTAGATAAGCCGACCAGTGAATTAGTACTCTCTCTGGTGGGGGGTATACTTCTTGGTGCGCTGGTTTGGCGTTGCCGCTCTTTCTGGATTGCGGTCCCGATTCACTTTGTACAGATGCTGGTATT
>JAPOTE010000097.1 GCA_026709335.1 Bacteroidota bacterium
GTCATCTAATTGGCTAGACTTGGTGGCACCTCGTCCGCGCACATTTATATTACCCGGCAACTTCGCTGCCACCAAGTCTAGCCAATTAGATGACGCGGACGGAGATGAAAAACTTCGGTTATACGTTACGCGAAAACTTGAGGTTAGCGAGGGCTTCAGAACCATACCGATACGTGGAGATACCTGAAATTCATCGACTACATTATTGTAATCTCCCCGCAATGCCAGAGTTAGTTCAATTCGATTCGTGAATCTTGTTGTCGATTGTGCATATAGCCCGTATTCATTAATGTTATCGTTATTTTCGTTACGCCCCAGAACAGTTCCCCTTGTGTCTGGACGAGTTAATTTCATATCAGCTCCCAGCGTCAGTGATTGTCGAGAACCAAACTGTAGATCGTGTTGTGCCTGCATGGCATATTCTTTCGAATGCTCAATGACTGGATCCCCGCCATACACATAGGAATCACCCGAATTGTTGACATTCATAAATGCCTGTGCAAAAAAACCGCCGCTGGATAGTCGTGCCTGGGTAAACGAATAACGATAATTATCCCCCTGAATGGTCCCAATTCCGCTCAAAATTGTGCCCGTAAGTTGAGAGGTCCCGGCATTTAAGGATAATATCGTTCCGGATCCTATTCGAAAATCCAAGTTTCCCGTAACTGTGTATTTATCGTAATCTGTGTCTCGCTGGCCGTCTACGAAAATTTGTACTGCATCATCCTCATCAGGGCACTGACTGAATGCCTGCACTTCCAGAATAGCAGGATCACAGGATTGGAGAGCAAAATCTTCTGCAGTTGCGTAGGAACCAGTTACTTTAACCCCGACACGTCGGCCCAACACCCCTGCAACTCGGGCCTGCACATTCATATGGGAGTGCTCTCCACCGCTGACAGACACAGTTGCTCCCGGATGAGAAAATGCATCTTTGGTAATATAGTGGATGACCCCTGAATCGACCCCTGCACCATAGAGCGCGGATCCCGGGCCTCGTACAACCTCTACTCGATCCAGATCTACGGAGAGATTTGGCATCAGACTATTGAGATTCACATTTATAGAGGGTGAACCTGCATCACGATAATCTGTCAGAATGAGCGTAGCGCCAGAAAACACATTATTGAATCCCCGCAAGACGACTTCATTCCGATCAATTCCAGTCTGAGCTATATCAAGTCCAGTAACATTTCGCAAAGACATGACAGCTGAAGGCACGACTATGCTTGACAGATCTTCCGCCAAGATGACATCAATGGAAGCTGGAGCATCCAATACTTTCTCTTGGCGTCTACCGGCCGTAACTTGCACTTGATCCAGATCTACGCCACCTACCAACTCTATATCCAAATTATACGTATCGATCTCGGCGAGATCAACTTCTATTTCAGTCGATCTGTAACCGATATAGGACACGCGAATTGTATTTAAGCCTGCAGACAGCCCATCAAGGACATACTCACCCGTCTCATCTGTGGAGGTTCCTTGCCCTGAATTAACGTGAACCACATTCGCTCCAAATAATGGGAGGAGAGTTTCCGAATCTGTCACCTTACCTGTGACAATTTTAGACTGGGCAAAGACCCAATGAGGCACTACAATAAGTATCGCCAATGAAGCTGTACTAATGAAAAATTCCCTAACGAACATTTATCTAGATGAATAACGCGATATGTTTTGAAGAATGAATATATGTGCAGTAGCGTATCCAACTCTATGAATGGAAATTAGTCTCTCCTTAGACGTCTTCTCGCTCACTTGTTTGGACCGTTTACGGAATATAGCCAATACCTGAATGAATTATTAGAGAACAGAACATTTTTCAAGGACCACGATCCGTAACATATGTGAGTCTGAGACTTGCTACACGCCCGAGCCTCGGGGCGCCCACAAACTCACGATGATTGCTATCAAAAACATTGCTGACTCCCAGGTCTACTCGAACCCCCACTTGACTGATTGAATAGCCTATACCAAGATCTAACGTCATATAGCTATCAACATTGCCTACATATTGTCCTGCAATCACAGGAAATCCGTTCGTATAGCGCCCCGACATGGATATCGATATACCATTGCTACGCTGATACTGCCCTCCCATCTTAAACTTGAAGTCTGGTGCATTGAGAGCCAGTTCTATATCTTCCGTTTCCTCGTTCAGCTCAGTGCTATCAAAATAATCATCACTGATCCAGGATACATTTCCGAAGAATCTCAAACGATTGTTGACCATTACTTGTGTCGAAATATCTATGCCGAAGTACTGAATCTTTCCAAAATTTGGATAAGTCAACATCAACTCGGGGAAAACCCCGACTCCTGGATTGTTCTCGTTTGGTTGTACGATTGCAATAGGGGTGTCGCGGTCAGGAAGATCCCTGCCAGCAAGGTTTACCAATAGTTCCGCTGCCTGTTCAGGCATTAAACCGAAGAATCTCAGTACATTTGCGATATCCACATTTGCCTCGAGTCCATCCGAGATATCACGGATAAGATCCTGTTCCAGATTGGGAACAAGGACGAATGGAGTCTTTATCTGAAGTGGGCCGAGAAAATTTTTTCGCTTTTCGAAATATCCGTCAATTGAAAACAAAAATCTTTCCTGTATGATTCCCTTATACCCAATTTCCCATGATTGAGTGATTGCAGGCTGAATTGGTGTCAAATCTTGAAGATGATTTAGCTGAGGGTTTAATTCAATCATGAGTGTACTCAGATTGGGAATTCCCAGAACTCCTGGACTGAACCCCTGAACTACGGTCATCGCAGGATTTAGCGCCTCCTTCAAAATAGACAGGAATTGGACTGGAATATTCAATCCTGCACTGGCAAGCAGTCTTACCAGTTCTGCGTCCGGGATGGCACTCAATCCTTCATAAATCAATTCGTAAATTATCCCGGTATCAATACCAACAGGTGTTGGCATTCCTTCCATTCCAGGTAACATACTGGAAGCGACAAGTGATGTAGGGGCTCCCTGATCTACATAAGCAGGTTCTCTGCGATAGGTAAACCCAGATTCTCCACCACGCGCCCGCACCCTAAGTTCCCCAAGGGTTGCTGCCACCAAATTCAGAAAATAATCAGTCGCAAGAGGTGACGATAAACTGCGATTATAAGTTGCTCGCAAGCTCGACGACAAGGTTGGCTTCAGAACAAAAGCCACCCGAGGTGAGAGCTGAAGATCCGTAATGACATTATTAATATCTCCTCGAAGCGCCAGCGTCAACTCCAGCCTATTCGAAAATTTTGTACTTGATTGTAGGTATGCACCTATTTTATCGACATGCTCAAACGTCAGATCAACTCCCGTAATCAATTGCTGCCGAACACCAATCTTCTTCGAGAACTGTGCCTGCACGATATATTCCTCAGAAGCTTCCTCAATGAGCCCCCCGCCATATATGTATGAATCTCTTGAATCAATTGAATTGATGTATGCCTGAACAAAAAATGGACCACTAGTTAACCGAATTTGTGCATAATTGGCGATCATCCCATCGGCCTGAACTGTACCGATACTGCTGAGTAGTGTCCCATCCAAGCTACTCAGCCCCCCACTCACAGACAGTGCGATCTGGCGGCTAATTCGCCAGTCCGCACTTCCCGACAACACAAACTTGCGTTGACCAGTCTCGCGTGGCCCATCCACAAACAGTTGTATAGCATCCTCTGGATCAGGACACTCGCTAAATCTCTCCGCTTCCAGTAGGATCTCATCACACTCTACAAGACCAAAGTCCTCTGCTATTGCATAATTGCCAATCAATTTGACACCAAAATTTTCCCCTACTACCGTTGCAAAACGCCCCTGAATGTTCATCGCTGATCGCTGACCTCTACTGATTGACAGAGTCACTCCCGGATAGTTGAATGGATCCTTGGATATATAGTGTATCACACCCGAATCCACTCCTGGACCATAAAGTGCGGACCCCGGACCTCTCACCACTTCAATTCGCTCCGTATCGATTGCCAGATTTGGCATAACATTATGCAAATTCACCCCAATGGATGCTGCACCTGCTTTCCTGTAATCAGTAAGGATATGAGTGGATCTCGAAAAAACGTTGTTGAATCCTCGAAGAGCGATTTCATAACGATCTACCCCGGTCTGAACAATATCCAGTCCTGTTATATTGCGAAGTGATCGGGCCGTTGTCGGTGTTACATCCAGTTGAAGATCCTGAGAAGTTACAATATCAATGGATGAGGGCGCATCCAGTGCTTTTTCATTACGACGACCAACGGTTACTTGCACAGGATCCAAGTTTGCTCCTGAAACTAGGGCTATATTCAGCACATACGTTTCTCCTTCCGTCAGAAATAACTCAAATTCCTGTGCCTCGTATCCAATAAAACTGGCACGCAAGATGTGCGAGCCAGAAACAAGGACAATTTTAAATTTTCCATCTGCATCCGTTGAAGTTCCGATTGCTGTCCCGATCGCTAGTACATTCGCTCCAATCAACGGGTTCTCTGTTTCAGAATCTGTGATAATGCCCATTACCGTGGCGGATTGTCCAAGTACAGTCGTACTGAGAAAACAGAAAAGAATTCCCGTCCACAGCGTTTGACTTGCATGCTCAACTATCCCATATATCATGATATTGAAGGGGATTATATAGGATGCTACGCAGTTCTTGGAATCTTAGTGCAGTAGGTGGGTACACGGACACAATAGGCAGGAGCGCAATCCTATCTATTGCTTATCATAACGTTACCTGTATTAACGCCATGCCCGCGAGGGATTCAAACAATAAAAATCAGGACTGTTCCTATCGTGGGATAGAATACCGTCTATGCCCAGGAACTCAAAGGAAGGCAAAGAAACTGGCAGGCTTGGCTGGTGCATGCCAGTTTGTATGGAATGCGATTCTTTCTCAGTGCAATGAAGAATACCAAGACGAAACCAAAGAGAACCCACAGTTAGCTTATTTCTCTCTGGGAAAGCGGTTTACAAAACTTAGAGATAAAGTGGGCTGGCTGCCAGAATATTTATTTGCCATTGTTCGGTATGCGTTGAAATATCAGGCGGATGCGTGGCAGAGATATTTCAGGGACACGGCAAACCGTCCTGATTTTCACAGGAAGCATAAGCATACAGATTCGTTTACAGCCACTAAAGACTTCTTCAAGATTGTAGATGACAGTGTGTACATCCAGAAGATTGGCTGGATGAAGATGCGGCGTAATGGAGGTAATCCATATCTCGACGGTAAGCCGATTGAGATCACGGTAAGGAAAGAGGGACGGTACTGGAAGATGAGCGTGATTTATAAGATTCCAACTCCGGAAAAGACAGAGAACGGTGTGGCTGTTGGTATTGATCTGAATACCTACAACGTAGCATGGACATCTTCTGAAGGGGAGCAAGGAATGTTACCCATTGAGAAGCCGGACGTGAAAGAGATTAGAATTCGCAGATATCAGCACAAATTAACGAGGCAACAGAAGGGCTCAAATCGTGCCAAGATAACGAAGCGGAAGATTGCCAAGTGGAAACGAAAACAGAAAAACACTCGAAAGAATCAGGATCAT
>JAPOTE010000106.1 GCA_026709335.1 Bacteroidota bacterium
GGCTAAGATTGGCTAGAAAACCTATGCAAAAGGCAAATAGAAAAGTACGATCAAATTTAGAAAAAACACCGAATTAATGGTGTTCAGGACAGATTCCCTGAAAAGGGGAACCACCAAAACTCATGAAAAAAATCCACTACAAATTGCAAAATTACATCTCATAAAACAAGTATAAAGGTAACCGATTATGCATGATTCCTATCATTTGTACAAAAGTATGCGTTTCAACTAGTTTTGAAACAGTTCATCCATTAACAAACGTATCTCTTTAGGAATGCCAGAGCATAATTCCTCCCATTCTTCAGGGCGATCTTCGCCAGCATTCACGAGAACTTCTCCTGCCTGACACCATGTACCAACGTTAGGGCAGGGGTTTTCTACATCTTTACACCCACCTCGTATTGCCATTCCTCCACAAATCTCACATTCAGGAGGTTTTTCACTTGAGTTAAACAGATTACGAACATAGTCTTGTCCACCCGTATCGTACACATCAGAGAGCAGTTTGCGAGCCTTGGGGTGTGCAGGATCCTCTAATGATTCATACATACGTATCAATATCTTCGTAGATTTGGTATATGGAATCCCGCGCCCATGATCTTTTGAAGCTATAAGCAGTGCTAATCCTGCTCGCATAGATTGTATATAGTTCCCGTCACGCACAATACGCCCTAATTCTTCCGCAAAAGCATCCAATTCATCGGCTGGTAGCACATCATATACTTGAAGCAAAACTGCCTCAGCAGGATCTTCTGTACCATCAGTATCCGCCATGATTAATTCTAGTGCTCGTTCAGGTGTGGGTGCCACCCACTGCCCATCTTCCATTACTTTCCCTTTCTTATAGAATTGGGCATGGACTTGTACTGCAAATACACTGATAAGAGAAAGAACTATAACTTTTTTCATTTTGATATAGAATTAGAATTAGCAACCAAATGGATCTCCTGGTGGGTGACCAGCTCCCCCGAGTATGGCAAACTCCCAACGACCGGAAAAATGATTCCATACTTTCGAAATACTGGTCACGGGATTCCCCGCTTTACCTGACTTGAGAAAATGACCTTTGTAAAACTCGCTCCACGCTTTTTCCCATTTGGCTTTGACATTGACTTCCGTTCCAGTAATACCTTCCATCTCAGTCATTGCTTTCTGCCCCTTGGAACCGCTAAGGCATGCATTATACCCGGCTTCGTGAAACTTTTCGTGACGAATTACATCAGCCACAAAAGACTCCATCACGGACAAAGAACCGCAGTACTTGTTTACAGTGTAAGTATTTTCGCTACTTCCTAAACCCGTTTCAGATGAGACGCATGTTTTGTTTGCTCCAGAATACTTAGCCCCTGCACTGGAAAAATCTGAATGAACAAATAATCCCGCAGGTATCTCTGGAGGTTGACTGGTCATGAAATCTCCCTTCCACGGACCAGTCCCCGGGTAAGGAGAAGACATTTCAGATGGTTCTTTGTATACGACATAGAGGCCATAAAAATTTTCCATATATCTATATATTGGCGATGCACTCAATGGCGTTACACGCCAACCCGACCGTGCACTTACCGAGATTGTTTGCCCCGTACTCCAAGACAAGGTATCCGAATCAACAGATACCGTAACATACGCATCAGAAGTCGCCCTTCCTTTCCACGAAGAGCCAGTGGTTGACGCTTTTGCCCCAATACTAGAACTCCAACTATAGGTATATTGACCTGTCACGTTGTTACCGGCTTTGGTGGCAGTTACTGTACAACTACCTTGCTCCCCTCTCGTTACCTCGGTACCGCAATTTAATTCAAATTGAACGCCGTCCTTGCTTCCACTGTTACCCCCACCGCTTCCTCCCGGGCCGCCCCCGCCTCCCGAACCACCATCATCTCCTCCATCCCCTCCACAACCTGAAGTGCAAACACATGTAATTTCAATCTTGGCAGGAATATGAGTACACCCTTCATTAGAATCCCCAACACATACATCCCCACCTCTCACGTAGTCACTTACCCAGCAAAAATATGTCTTCGCCTGTGCCTTCCCCGATTTATGAATTTCACGCAATACCATATCAATTGGCTGAGGGTCCTTGCCCGGTTCATACAGCAATGTCTTTGTAGATGCGTACCCTATTGTATACTCTGCCACCAATATTTGCCGGTTCCCAAAATCTCCAACCAACCATTGTGTCACATAGTCCCTGAACAGGGAAGCATCTAAATCTGGTGCGACAAATTCAACCAGCTGACCTGAGAGAATTCTTCCTTCTGCGTCCACATCTGCAACCAATGTGCGGACCACCGAAGCCCAAGGATCAGAGGGGGGGCGTTGAATGGCCTTTCAGTACCGTAGCAGCGAAATATCCGCCAGCCCCATTGTCCCATACCTCCATCTTACCCCAATCCGGAGGATGCTGGCGCACCATTGCAGCAAGAACAGCTGCAATGGTGCTATCACTATCCATTTTGTTGGATATGATTGATAAAATCGGCGGAATCTCCTTCTCCTCTTGTAGGGTAGCGTCATACCATTTCTGAACTCGTTCAAACTTATCCTCCGATAAATCTACATCCGGGGTGAAAGAACTGTCGCAAGATGCAATTAACAGAACACTAAAAACCACTAAAAGAGCAAGCAGGCTACGAAGAAGAATAGGCATTGGGCAATGATGGTTTGATGAAGGATGTACCCCTTTTGCCCGATTTAAGTTCCACGGCATAGTAATGACATCCACTGTACTTGATTTCACTCAAGAGCTGGAATCTCCGATTGGTACTACTACGATTGTTGTGGATAAAGCGCCAGATCTCCGCAGAAGAAGAGGATAGCGGATCTGAAGTTTTCAGGACACCAAAAAGTTGAACAAGTCTGCATCACTAAAACGTGGGCCTCTCCCTGGGAGCAACCTGATGCCACCTGCGTCTTGAGCGCCTGGGAGGGAACTCCCATAGAATAATGATCTTTTCCCTAGTATATTGTATTATCTGAACCATCAATCTATACTCTCTCCAAGCCATGAAATTCAAGATTGACATCCGTACACCCGAAGATGGTGATTCCATCCTTTCCACGAGCCAATGGATCCCCTTGCCACTGGAAGCAACTTTTGCCTTCTTTTCTGACGCCCGTAATCTGGAGCGAATTACACCTCCCTTTTTGAGTTTTCGCATCGTTACACCTACTCCGATCGAAATGCAACCGGGGACGCTCATTGACTATCAATTGAGGCTACGCGGATTCCCAATTCGCTGGCGCACCGAAATCACCGTCTGGGATCCACCGCATGGATTTACCGACATCCAATTGCGTGGACCATACCTTAAATGGGTACACCGTCATGAGTTTCGTGTCGAAAAGGCAGGAACGCGAGTAGAGGATACAGTTCATTACCTTGTGCCCGGAGGCCGCCTGATTGACCGCCTGATTGTTAAACCGGATCTCAGGAAAGTATTCGCGTACAGACATGCAAGAATCGAAGAATTGCTGGTTCCATCCGAAGATGATACACCTACTGCCCCTTCACTAATCCCTGATTAGGGCTATCCGGCTCCCATCTTATGCAGAAGGCCGTGAACTATGTTAGATCATCGTTCATGACCTTGGTTACAATTCTTTTATAAAAGCCATCAAATCTGCTAATGTCTGAGCATCTGGTATAAGATCCTCCGGCATTGCAGAATCCGATAGCGGCATGACCGCTACAATTTCTGATCGGCTAATCGTGTTATCTGTGAATTCACCCAGAAGCCGTACTGCTGAAGCAGTTTCCGAAGCAATGATCCCACTTAAAGTATCCCCCTGTATCGTCACTACCTGCCACAATTCAAAACCACTGGAAATGGATTCAGATGGATTCGTGATCGCAGCGGTAAGCATCGGTTCCGACCAGTGACTGACGGTGGCCAGGTTTGGACCAAACCCTCTTGCATGGCAAGAAGCACACGTGGTTGCATAGACATATGCCCCGGATTCAAGATTTCCAGTGAGCCCTTCTACGGACAAGCTGCGCACCTCATCAGACACCTGGAGCAACGCACGGGCACGGCTCCGCGTCGGCTCAGGAGTGTCACGCATCATCATCACCCGTTGATTCCACGACAACTCGGCAGGAGCAACAACTCCGGATTCCAGTGCCTCTATCAGTAGATGGGCCCGCTGAGAATTATTGAATACAGCCAAGGCAGCAGTTCTGAGTTGAGGTGTCAGGCGATCCCATTGGTTCAAGATTTCCTGAGCAACTTGTGGGCCGCGAGTCCTTTGAAGTCCCTTTAAAACCTCAAGCTGCACGTCTAGCGGAACTTCCTTGTTGAACAGAGAAAGTAAAGCATCTGAAGTCATAAGCGCATTAGATAGAACACGCACAGCTCTCACACGCTGGGCGATCGAAGCCTCTGAATCCTGAGCCATGGCTTGTGCTGCATCGACAATCTCCGAAGAAATCTTGTTGCGTGGAATCAATTCCAGGATCGCGTCTGCAATTTCTTCCTTGTCCGTCTGCCACATCTCTTCAATCAGAGTGGATACCTGTGAAGTCAAGATCATAGCATTGGCCGAGGCCATGCCACGAAGCATGGGAGCATACCACCATTCTTCGCCAGCATCTTCTGCAAAAATTTTGTCGAAAAGTACAGTTGTATTCCTTTCTCGCACAATCATTGCCGAAACTCTCTCAAGAAATGGAGGATCATCAGGATAACTGAGGGCAATAGTGAAAAGTCGTTCTGACGGAATTGACAGGAGTGCGGCAACCTGTACCCATTGATCATTCATATTCTGTCTAAGAATCTCCTCCTGCACACTCAGAGTAGATTCGCGATTCGTGTCAATCATGCCCAGTGTGGTCAAAAGCTGATACCGCACCCTTGCACTCGAATCTCTGCTAAGCTCAAATAAATCCGAGGTGAGGCTCTCCCAACCCTGTGTGTCCATTTCCGCAAGACGAATCGCATTCTCCCGAACACCGGCATGAGAGTCCTCTAGCCCTGCGCGAATGTCTTCGGTACGAAGAGCATCCAATCCTTGCAAAGTCCAAAGGCTGTGCAGACGCCCCTCTGCTCTTGGTGACTCGGAAATCTGCTGCCTCAATAAAGGAATTGCAGATGTATCTCCCTCTGAGACGAGGATGCGCTGTGCAGTCATCCTCCACCACCCATTGGGATCAGCCAAACGCTCCACACGCTCAACCGTATTCTTGAGTTCTATGGAATCCATCCAGGAGGGAGAAGAGCCCCCTTCAGGGATGACTCGATAGATTCGACCCATTGTAGTCCCCTGGTGCAAATCACCTGCATCTACGACTGCATCATCCATCCATTCCGGATGCTCCACAATTTGCCGATAATAATCTACTACATATACGGCTCCATCTGGTCCCACGGAAAAATTGACTGGCCTGAACCAGCTATCCGTTGAAGCCAGAAATTCACGACCTTCGGTAATTCGGGAAGCCGTAAATCCACGTCCATCCGATATTACCTTGGAAACATGGACCAAATTATGTGTCGGCTCTGCTACAAAGGCAATATCTGCGTCATAAGGGGCAGGAAATAGGCCTCCGTTATACCAAGTAATGCCGCAGGCGGATGTGAATACTCCCCTGTCTGTAAGTAATTGATGCTCTGGATCTACTGTGATCGGAAATACCATGACATCGTCTCCATGATCTAATAAAAATTCTGTCGCTTCGCTAACAGTCGCTGCCATATTAAGCTCCAGATATGGTGCAGCGAGTGCCTCATAATAGATAGGATGACTGTTATCATTCAAAAAATGCTGTCCCCATGGGGTAAACGTATGACCAAATTGAGAATTTCCACTTCGCATCTGAAGCTCAAATACATCCGGTCGAAACCGAACGTTGCGGTCACGGGCATTCTTGGGGAGCCGGGGAGCTTCAGGACGTGCAGGGAAGAAAATCTCACTACCCGTATCACCGAAAGGATTTTTGTATTTTTCTGTCCAGGAAATCGCGCCATTATTTGCAATATGAATCCAGTTATCCAAGCCATACAAAGGGCTGTTCGCATTATGTTGTGGATTACTCAAAGCAAAACCTGTCAGTACCACTTCGCGAACGTCAGCAATACCATCTCCATCATTGTCTTTTAAGTACAATACATCAGGGGGATCGGTAACCAGTATTCCCCCCTTCCAAGGCATGACCCCGTTCGGGAGGGTTAATCCTTCTGCAAAGAGCGATGCAGTATCCGGATATCCATCATGATCCGTGTCATGGAGTTGCTTGATTCTCCCAGATCCGCTTGCATCCAATGGATAACCGGGCATCTCTACCACATACACCCGTCCATGCTCATCAATCGCCATGGCAACAGGGTCCTGAATGAGCGGTTCCGAAGCGAATAACTCAACGACGAAGCCATCATCCACCTCTATAGTAGTCAGTGCTTCCTCAGGAGGATATGGAGGTCCCGATTCAGGAATGCCGCTCCATAGCAACAGGGATAGAATCAATAATTTATTGGCGTGGCGCATGTTATTTTTTCAACGTAGCGATTCCCTCTGGAAGCGAATATAAATTCCAGACTTCTTCTGAGGAAAGATTTCGATTAAAGAATGCTAGGTCATCTATCTGCCCAATGAATTGCAATCCAATCTGTACCAGGACATCCGAGGGGACCCACGTAAGGGTTTGTTTTCTTCCCTGCAACACTCCTGCGGACCGTCCATTCAAATACCCCTCAAATATTGCTGTGTCTTCGTTTGTATTGAATTCTGTCAGTACCAGCACTACATGTACCCAGGAATCGCTAGAAAAGGGATGATCCGAAACCGTAATCATGGGCATGACGCCCGGCGCCATCTCTTCCCACGGTTCACCGTCAGGATTCCATATCTCACGATCGGCAAAGGCAGCAAATCTAAATTTACGCGGACTGTTTCGCGTAAAATCTACAAATACAGAACCATCGTCCCATGCTCGCGATGTGATCTGAATTGGATCACACCACTGTCCTTCGGTGAGATCTTGATCGGGGTCCAACTTCAGCCAAAATGAGATCGTCCCATTCCAATTCTCATTCAAATAAGAAAAATTGTCCATCGCCTTAAAATAGTAGAGTACATCTGCATACCGGGAAAATTCCAAAGATCCCCCATATCGACCATTTCCAGAGATGATAGAAATCGTCTCGTCAGGTTTCGCCACCTGCTCGGATTCATTACGCTGATCCCAGCCCTGAGCTCGATAAAGAACCGGATCTCCCACTGCAACACTTGCCTCCAGTGTAGAATCAAAAGGGGCATGGAATGTAAGCGCCTCCCCCAAAGAAGAGATCTGCACAAGCAAAATAAATAGAAGCATTCTCCTTAGAAATAAGTATTTGTATTCAACCTGCTAAAACAGTGATTCGGTAATATATCGTCCCAGCCACCGATAGTCATATTAGAGCAGATTGTTAATATATTGATAAATTAAAGATTCAAGCGTTTCATTTCATCTGCGGCATGACTCGCAGCCCTTGCAGTTAGAGCCATATAAGTAATTGATGGGTTCTGGCATGCAGATGAAGTCATGCATGCACCATCAGTGACAAATACATTTGGAACCGAATGGCATTGATTATATGCATTCAGTACACTGGTGCGAGGATCACGCCCCATACGTGCGGTCCCCATCTCATGAATCCCCAGCCCAGGTTCGGCACCAAGGCCGTCTTCAGAATAATGATCATACATCTCAATATTCTTGGCACCTGCCGCATCCAACATTTCTGCTGCGGACTCCTTCATGTCTTCACGCATTGCGAACTCATTTTCCCCCCATTTGCAATGAATTCTCAGAACGGGCATCCCCCAGGCATCAACGACTGACTCATCCAATGTCACGTAATTCTCATATCTAGGGAGTGCCTCACCAAAAGCTTCCAACACCATATGCCACGAGCCCGGGGTTCGGAGTGTTTGCTTTAGTTTGACTCCAAAACCTTCCGTCGCACGATCCCATGAGAGCCTGAAGGCCTCTCCTTGATATCCAAACCCCCTTAAATAGTCGTTGCGTTGAGTCTTCTTCGAGAGATTCCGAAACCGTGGAATATAGATCCCGTTAGGGCGCCGCCCCTGATAGTATCGACCTTCTCCTCCGGGTAATTCGCCTGTGGCGCCAATCTGAAAATGATGATCCATCAAATAATGCCCCAAGGCGCCACTGTCATTTGCCAGACCATCCGGGAAGCGCGAAGATTTCGAGTTTAACATAATTTGGGTCGTCCCCAAGGCCGAAGCACATAAGAATATGACGCGGGCATATGCCTCGCGCATAACTCCTGTACCACGATCGATATAACGAACTCCCGTAGCCTTTTCCTGGGCTTCATCATAGATCACACTATGAACAATACTCTCAGGTTGTAATGTCAGTCTGCCTGTTGCCATCGCAGCAGGCAGAGTTGCACTGAGACTGCTAAAGTATGCTCCAGCAGAGCAACCCCGGTAACACCCTCCGCAATAATGGCACGCTGCTCTCCCATTGTGAGGTTGTGTTAAAATGGCGGCGCGACCAATAGTAAGTAGCCGGTCATCAAAGTGAGTTTCTATAGCCTCACGTACACGCCGTTCTCCCCAATTGAGGGGCATTGGAGGCAGAAATACGCCATCCGGGCACTGACTCAGGCCTTCAGGTTGACCTGTGATACCTGCAAACTGCTCAACATAATCGTACCATGGGGCAACTTCCTCATATCGAAGCGGCCAGTCAACCCCCATCCCATCCTGTACATTTGCTTCAAAATCCTGAGGCCCCCAGCGATAGCATTGACGAGCCCACAAAAGAGAGCGGCCTCCAACTATATCTGCCCGAATCCAGGTGAATGGATCTCCCTCGACATAGGGATTCTCTTTATCGTTAATAAAAAAATGTTCTGTGTGCTCCGCAAATGCATATGTGCGTAACTGGATTGGATACAGCTCGTGGTGCCGACGTGAGCCCTTACTGTTGCGGGCAGGGAATTCCCAGCTTTCCAGATGCTCCGTGATATATCCTGATCCGTGCTCCAGATTAAATCCTCGCTCCAGAAGTAGAACATTCAACCCTGCTTCTGTGAGTTCTTTTGCAGCAAATCCTCCACTGATGCCGGATCCTACAACGATCACGTCTGCAGTTTCGCGGGGACGGGATAGATTCGGAAAATCATGATATCGCATTTTAGCATAAGTCTGTCTGCATCCAAATTACGAATACAATAGGAATCAATTGAATGTTCAACCACTTCAAATCACAAACTGTGATTGGGCCTACAGATTTCCACAGTCTGTTACCGGACATGATCATCGCTTATGATCATATTTTTAAGGTAATTTTGGAATTGATTCTGGTTTCATCTATTTGCACTCCCGTATACATTGACTCTTACCTGTAGTAGCCTAACGTATGGAATGGAGGTGTCGAGCATTTTATAGCGCCCCCCTGAACGTGAAATGCTGATTCCGAGCTTGATTCAACACAAAATGCTTAGTTTCCATTGCGAATTCCTAAACGATGCACATAATGCCAAAATTTTCTGTTCTATCTCTTACTTTGATTTTGACCGCTTTCTGCCAAGTATTGGGACAAACCCCTGATACATGGGAAGTTCACGATCTCGATCGACCTCAGCCACGGATTGTAACCCCGGCAGGTTTGGCCGCATCTCCTCCCCCATCTGATGCAATTGTATTATTTGATGGTACGCACTTCAATGAATGGACTCATGCGAATGGAGACCCGGTCAGTTGGATTTTACGAGATGACTATATGGAAGTCAAACCGGGTACAGGAATCATTCAAACCAAACAATCCTTTGGAGATATTCAGCTTCATATTGAGTGGGCAACTCCAAACAGTGGAACAGGACAGGACAGCGGCAATAGCGGTGTATATTTCATGAGTACCTACGAAGTCCAGGTTCTGAACTCATACAATAACAAAACATACCCTGATGGTCAAGCTGCATCGCTATACGGACAATATCCTCCACTTGTAAATGCGAGTCGGCCCCCGTTGGAGTGGCAATCCTATGATATCATCTTCAGACGCCCTCATTTTGAAAATGATGGAACCTTGAATCAACCCGCAATCGTGACCATCTTTCATAATGGGATCCTCGTACAGGATCACGTAGCTTTGACTGGCCCTACTTCACATAAATCCCGCCCGCCCTATGAGGCCCATGAAGACGCTTTACCATTATTTCTACAAGATCATAACGAACCTACCCGCTTCCGAAATATCTGGGTTCGTAACTTAGAATCAGATCTATAACCTTATCTATAATCTAATTGATGGCACTGATTGCAGGGATTGATATTGGTGGAACCCAAACTCGCTGTGCAATAGCAAGAAAGGGGTATTCTCAGGAAATAACTTATCGTGTCTCCGCACCAACTCCTCAAGAGGGGCCTGATGCCGTGCTGGATCTGGTTGCTGATTTAGTTCGTGATGGTCTTGCACCCACAGACAGACTTGCTGCCGTGGGCTGTGTTGCACCTGGAATGACCAATGTTCAGGCTGGCGTGATCCTCAAGGCAGCCAATGTAAACGGCTGGATTCAGGTTCCTTTGCGGGAAAAACTTGAAAAAAAACTTGAAATTCCTGCAATCATAGAAAATGATGTAAATGCTGCCGTACTCGCAGAAGCTGCAGTGCGAAAGTTTTCATCAAACGCACCATTCGTTTATATGACGATAAGTACAGGAATTGCAGCAGGGATTATCGTTGGCGGCAAAATAGTGAACGGCGCGAACTATTGTGCAGGTGAGGTTGGATGGATGATTCCTGATCCTGAGCTTCTTGGCCGGAAATGGCAGCCAGGAGGGTGCACGGAGCGCCATGCCGGTGGGAGAGGACTGGCCACTCAATGGGCCCGTATTCAAGGAGGTTCACCAGACTCAAAGCGGGCAATCGAAGTATTTGATGCCGCTGACAGAGGGAATGAGGCGGCACAAAAGCTAATTCAAACTGCCTCGAAATATCTCGCACAGACAGCCGTGGGACTGGCATGCGTTTTGGACCCTGAGTTGATCGTTTTAGGTGGAAGTATTGGACGGGCACGACCAGAAATTATTGAACTAATGCGCCAGGAATTGACAAATGCCGTTCCTTATCCTCCGGCCTTAGATTCATCCTTGCTCGAAGATGATGCCCCGTTAGTAGGTTCCTTACTTTTAGCAGATTCCTTGGCCGGAGGCTCACTTTCTTCCACGGATGATTGAACATTTGAGTTCAAGCTTCCATCATAGGTTCCATCTAAAGCCATTTGCAGGGCCCGCAAAACCTGATCAACATCGAGGTCTACGGCCTTTGCATAGGCTTGGGTCATCGATTGCAGGTAAATCTTGTGAAAATTTTGATTGTTGTAGAGGCAATTAGTTTCATATTCCTTCAGAACCGTCTTGATGATGCGGGTTTCTGCATGAACGGTATCTAGTGAAATGCCACGTAATTTTCTGAGACGACGCAAATCCTGTGCGTATTCGTATCTGGCCTTTTCAAATTTATTCATCGACATGTACCCAAGGCTTATTCACCGCATTTTGATTGAACGAGAGGGCAAAAAGATAGCATAAATAGAACCATGCAGAATGTACTACTCTTTGATGAACGGCGATGTGAAGAGATAGATATCAATCTGTGAGATATATCTGCGTCTATCCTCCAAGGCATAGATCATTGAAAGATGAACCACATCATCCCTCAGATATCTGAACATCAAATTCCCAGATTCTTTGGGGGTGCATCTCCAAAGATAATATAGTTTGAAGCATGTTTGTATCCGTCGGGACGGCGAGATTCGAACTCACGACCCCTTCAACCCCATTGAAGTGCGCTACCTGGCTGCGCCACGTCCCGTACATATGTAATTACGCCAATTGCCGAACGATGTTCTCCAGAAATGAACGAAGTTTCAGTAGCTCCTGCCGTGAGGCTTCCTGTTGACTTCCCTTCTCATTATTCTCGCTAAGAGCCTGTCGAGCACCTTCGAGAGTATATTTCCTGACTCGTAACAAATCATAGAGCCGATGAACCAGAGTAAGATCTTCGCTTGAATAAATTCGCCGACCAGCGCTGTTTTTGCGAGGTTTGAGCTGTGGAAACTCACTCTCCCAATAGCGCAACACATACGTTTCGACTCCAATCATCTCACTTACTTCTCCAATCGAGTGGTATAACTTGGTAGTTTTTTCCATTGAAAATTTTGGAAATTATGTATATACGTGTGCACCCAAGATATTGTAATTTACTGCAACTTTGGTGTAGAATTGAAAGGTCTTGAAGAAATGAACATTTTTATGACAACCACCTTGATCTGATTCTCCATGGTGTCTTAGACACTGGATTTAACCCAACTGGGCGTCGCCATATCATTTTGATTTGTCCGATTTTTCATCCAGCTTTGAGACTTTTAAGTCTCTATAAGGTACGACTTTTCTCCTTTCTAGCTGGGTCTGGTAGACTTACCTCCATGAACACTGGGTTCAGCGCACCATTGTTCGCGCACAACTGCGACATTACCAAGCAAGTGATCTGGTACCCCCAAAAGGGTTACCAGAATTGCATGATCAAGCTCAATGCGCGCATCATCTCTGTAGGCTTCATTTGCAGGCAGGAATTTTTTATCACGAAAATCATTGAATATTTTTTCACAGAGATCAAGTTGCTCATTGCTGAAGCTACTTGTATTGACGGATAATACACGAGGCAGAACCGAGATAGTTAGAATAGAGCGTCCCTTCTGCTGCCTACTTCCAGTCCACCAAGAGGATATCAAGCCAAGAGTCGTATTCGCCCACAGTACAATCGGAATTTCCCATTCTTTCTTGGTAATAAAATTTGGCCATGCAGGGCCACCAAGGGAAGGTTTTTCGGTCATACAAGCAGCCAAGGACTGAGCATTAACCTGAAAGCCAAGGCTGAAATGTAGCCGGGATGCTCCATCCTGCCACACCTTTACAGCTTCTTCTCGAAGGCCTATTCGAGGAATTCCTTGCCGGTCTGAAGCAACGATCATCTGCCTCTCACGGCTTGAATTATGCCCCCATAGCATTGGGTATTCGGAAATCTGTGATAGCAGTTCAAGGTCAAAAGGTCCACGTGGTGTACCGTTGCTATTCCGTCCATTTATATCCCTGTGCAAGAAACCGCGGCGACCGAGTTCTCCAAGTTCACAGATCGGTATAGAAATAGCAGATGCCATTCGAGGCAAGAGCAGGCTTCCTTCAGCAAGTGAACGCATAAGAATTAGCAAAGAAGCCTCCTTAACTGCGAAACCTCGCCAGTTCTTTGTTCGAAAGAAGTTACCTACATCATCAGCTTTGGTCAATCGGATCCTGCCCGCCCTCAGAACACTGTCCCGTCGACTCCGCTCAATTACTTTAGCTGTAACAGCAGCTTCAAGCTGAGTAGAAGGCCTATGGAAGATATTTGTTATAAACGGGGCCTCCAACGACTTCTCATTCTCTTTCTTGCGTGTCGCTACTATGAGAATCTCTGCCATTTTTGTATCGGCCGAAAATGCTCGGGCAGTACTTCCTTCGGCTGCAATACCAACAATGATAATATCTTCATAGCATCGGCGTAGCAATTCCCGAGCGTTTTCCCAAGATTTTCCCTGCATGAAAGTTGCAGGTAAAACCAGAGCGAGCACTCCGCCCGGGCGAAGCTTGGCATGTCCTAAATCTATAAAATTGGATGCAAGTCCAGCATTCCCATGTCCGGCTGGATCGGTCAACCCTTTCCTGATTTCCTTAAGACGTGCAGACATTTTTTCTTGCTCCTCCTTTTTCGTGCCAAACCCTGCGAATGAAGGCACAGGGACTTCGGTTGCTTCATGGTTCGTTGGTCGAGTAAATGGAGGATTCATAATCACAAGATCCATAGATCCGTGAGGAACTTCAACAATGGCACCATCCACATCATCCGCCACGGCTCCTTTTCCAGTCAATGCCTTACGTCCTGTCCCGAAAATTGCTCGGGTTTCATTGGTCTCCATCAAATCAAGAGATCCAATGAATATTCCGTTCTCGTCTCCATTATCACCATACGGCATGTTGATGATATGTGTATGGCCATACGTTTTGCCTGGGTGCATTCCTGAGAGTGTTGCAGCAGTCAGATGGACGGCAGATGGCATAATATCTGCGGCGGTAAACACCGACTCCATCATTTTAGCGTGTAGCCTTCCATCATCCCCACCATTTCGTCGATAACGAGATGTAAGGGCCTGGTATGTTGCTCCCAGCAGTGCACCCGTCCCACAGGCAAGATCTGCCAGTTTAAGGGAAGTAATCTGTTCAGGATCACTCCAGTCAATGCGAAGACGGGAAACCGCCAATTCGGCCAAAAGCGTAGAAGAAGACGGTAGAGTATAAAAAGTTGCCAAAAACTTACGGTCTGTAATGAGTTGCTGGAACATTCGCCCCGACAAATCCTGGATATCCACCGTACCGAATTGTTCTAATTCAGATGCCATCTTATCCAATATAAGTATGACTTTCTGTGCATCTTTCTCTGGTAAGATCATAAAAAGATCCGATGCCAAACTGAAAATCGGCCAGTAATTGATCTCTAAAATGACTCGCCAACAGCCAAGTACATCCCACTTAATGATCGTTCCGAATTCAGTTTTGTAATCTTCAAGATATTTGATCTCGGGATGGAGCCGGGCGAGACGCATATGAAAAATGACTGCATTGGCAAGAATGGCCATAGCCATTCGAGTGGTTTGCTCCCCTTCTTCCTGATGAAGCTCTTGTGCAAGTTGATCAAGAATGTATTTGGGGGCGTGAAACTGGAGATAGCCCGCAGCTTGGCTGACCCCCAGTTCCAGTGTCTCAACTCCTTTAGTAACTCGCCGCTCGGATAAGGCCACCGTTTCTACACAGTTTGCCAAATCATCTAAATTACCTTCAATCCATCCTCTAGATGGCCAACGTGTATACTCGTCATACAAACTCTCTTTACCATCATAGGTGTATACTGCATAGAAATAACGTGAGGCCTGCACAGCGGAATCAAGAGATTCCTGTTCAATTGTCCTAAGGGAGTTAGGCAACTTGATTGCAATACACTGTTCCACCTCTTCACCTGTGACTTTGATCGTTTTCCCTAATCGTTTATATGCGTCAGATTCCACCGTAGTAGCAGGCGAAAACTCTGTTTCCAAAATAACTGTTAGCCCGCCTATATGAGAAATAACGATATCCGGCTGCTTCTTCTTTTCGACAAGGACATTTGTCTGTTCTGCCTGTACGCTCCAATTAGGGAGTTTACCTCTCAGGCAATCAGCGAGCTTTACATTCAAGGTTTTTTCCGAATTCGTGGGCATTTATTCTTGGGAGTGGGGAAGCTAATCACTTTGGCAAGAGCAGCGCATGGGATAAAATGTATAGTAAAATATAGACAGATCCATTCGATGAACAAATTTATCAATCGTTTAGGGCATTATTTCTCATCGATCCAAGTTTTTAGTTTTTACGCACCTCTTTGATTCCAGATGAATCAGAGAACGCAGGAGCTCTCAGAACAATGTTTATACTCAATATCGGGAGTTTTGCAAGAGCCCCTTGCTATGGTTGGAAATTTATGGATCCGCTTTGACAGGTATATGGCCGTAGCATTATACCCCGGGTACACATGTAATTCTCACAATTCTCCCGATAATCAGGAAATTACAAAGCAATGACTGAATATCACTACTTCTTGATCAGGATATATTCCCACGCTTCGGAGTATCAGTATATCACCTTGCTCATCAGAAGATTAGCCCGATTCCATGATATGAACCGCATTCAGAGAACAGAGCTATATCTCTGTTTCTTGAATAAACTCCGCAAACAGTTCATTGGCTGAACGCTTAATCCATTCGGTTACCCTTGGATGCGGCAACAGTCCACTCCCGTCAGAAATGTATGAAAGCCCCTCAAGCACTTCCGCATAGGGACCAAATCCAAATAATCTGAAAGGAAGTACAATAACACGGCCATCATTCTCTGAATGATGTTCTACGAAACGACGAATCTCCGCTTCAGCATCCGGGCGTTTATCGTCCCAATCCTCTCTCAAGCTATGGACAGCAACATTACGAAAAAGCTTCGTCTCGCGGACACTCTCCGCGAGAATGTCCATTTTTCGAACCCATTCATCATTCACTGCATCATCTCCAGAACCATGTGCAATAATGAGAACCGATTCAGTGCCTGAGCTATCAGTCAATCCAATTGCGTTGAGTGCCAGGATCTCCCCTATTTCAGGGGCATCCAATAGAGCTGTTTTACTAATTTTGACATCAGTTTGAAATTTCAGCGGATCAGGAATGGTATGACCATGGGAAGGTCCGTGATGAGAAATAAAGAATGCAGGGGAATCTTCTCTTAGCCCAAGAAGATACTCGGTCTGATGCAGGAACGAATGTGCCGACATAAACAGACGGACAATCGCGATACAATTGACATTTTTCTCCTCAAGTTCAGTAATTGCTTTACTCATTGTAACAGGGTTCGCCATTCCGAAGGCAATCGATGTCGGTACAGATTCGCCGACCGGCGCAACTACTGCGCGAACTGCTTCATTCCATTCTTCAGTCCCACCATGTGCCATCACCATCAGACCACAAGAATCGGACCCGGGATCGGTTTGTGCATGGCAGACTGAAGTTGCCATCAAAAGAACACTGAAAATCGTGAGTTTCATTTGGATAAATTAGATAGATATTTATATTTAATCTAAATATAAATATCTCGAAGCTAAAAAACAATTATTTCCCACAATTCGAGTAGTGACCCTGTGAACGAGGCTGGTAAACACCGGGGAGATAGGACACCTGATGACTGGGCCCGGGGCCAGAGCTGCTACTCAGCTCTGTGAACTCAGGGAAGTGTTGATTGACTAGATTCCACAAACCAAGATGGGAACCGTTCGCTTAGCTCTGTGAGCTCAGGGAAATGTTGTGTAGCCAGATTCCATGCATATGGCAATAATTCATATACATGTTCATAAAGTGCAGAAGAGATACGTGCATCATCTGATGGAATTCCAAATAGTGAGGCCAGATAAAACGTCAGACTGAGTAGCAAACCCGAAGACAAGATCCCAAGGGCCGCTCCTAATATCCGATTCAATCCACCAACCAACACGATCTTTTTGACAATACCGTCCAGAAAACGGACGCCAATCATAAAACACAGTTGCATACCCATGAATACAGCTAAAAAGCCTGCAACAGGGCTATATTCCTCAGGAATACCGGCCTGTCCCTCAATCCATTCCCCTGCCCCATCCATATACATGTAACCAATTACGAATGAAGCAATAAGGCTGGTGAGTCCAAGAACTTGGCGTATAAGTCCGCGGCGCAAGCCTGAGAACACTCCCACACCCAGTACAACGACTACTAACAAATCAACCCAGTTCATCTAAATCTGACAACAATTTATTTCAGGTACTGTGAACAATATCTACGAAAATTATTCAATCATGATTCAATCAAGGATGAAGCGTACTGCCAAGGTCACAAGCCCTGCTTGCATGACTCCCAGTGCGATTCCTGAATAATCGTCTAATCTAGCTACACGTGGCCGTAATGAAGCGTCACCGGTTTCCTGATATTCATCATTTATCCGATCCGCCCGAAATTTATAGTGCACCGCTACTACTCCTGCTACTACTGCTACTGCGGATGCACTCCAGTCAATCCATCTTCTTTGACGACTTACTGTACGGCTCATCCCTTGATGTTGATTTGCTGGGCTGAGTGCTGTCAGTGAAACCTGATAACGATTCCATAATTCTGTCTTTGGTTCGATGATACCAGGTGTATATCCCTCCAGCTCAATATAAAACATGCCCTTATAAACATCTGCGGAGCTGAATACAACAGGAGTAACTCCGAGAAATCTACGTTCCGATCCTTGCTGGAGCCAGGCATCGGCTCCGAAAGGGTGCGATTCAATGCGATGATACATCGGAAAATTTAACGTAACGTAAACACTATCTCCGGGCTTTGCTTCAATGGGAGCCTGAAGCGGGGGCATACTCCACGCCGCGGGGCGAAGCGTTGACAAGCTAATCATCTCGGCGGTGGACTCAATCCAGTAAGGACTCCCTCGAACCAGCCCCAAATACAACGAATCCGCGTACACCGCGGCATCCATATCGTTACTTGTAATGTGAACAAGAACCTGTGACTGTGCCAGCCCAACAGATGGCAGGATGCTCAAGAAGATTCCTAAAAACTTTGTCCAATACTGACTACCTTGTTTCGTCATTGTGATTGGAAGTAACAAGCCGGACCACATGACGTGGTTCTGTTAAAATAATCAATCCATTTTCAGTGACTCCAATTCCACTCTTTACTCTTCCCGGTAACTCAATGGTTTGAAGAAGTTCTCCTGTATAACGATCAAATGCATACAGGCTGTTCCCCATGCTTCCAGTATAAATCACATCTGTGGTCATCAAAGGTGGTGCCACCAATGCATCCGGGCACTGTGTATCCCATTTGACTTGTCTGGTATGCTGATCGAAAACCCTGAGCACCCCATCGGATCCTCCGATTACTACAAATTCATCATCTACCGCCGGTGTCGAAATACGAATCGTCTCATCATCCAGTACGGCATCCCAACTTATAGTCCCGGTTTGCAAGTCCATGGCGATTAGGCGCCCCCGTGTAGTGGATATGAATAACTCTTTCTCATGTACTGCGGGGGTAACATAGACTGGATCCCCAATATGTGTGGACCATATCAGTGCTCCGTCCTCGAGCGACAACGCTAGAATCGTTCCATTATCAACCCCGACAATTACAAATTCGAGATGGATCAGTGGACGTGCATATACACGTGAACGTTCGGGAATCTGGTATTTCCAAACGTTTGCACCCGTTGTGACGTCAAAACGCTGAACTTCCCCGGCGGTATTTACAATAATCCCCCCCGAATCCACAGGTCCGATTCCGACTTGAATCGGGGCTCCTTCAGTGCGCCAGCGCATCACAGCCCGATCAAGATCATAGGCCGCTAATGCTCTACGTCCCTGAGCAAGTGGGACAATCACTGTATTGTCAATGACTATCGGAGAGCCATTTACTGCATTACCAAATCGTCTATCCCCAATGCGCTTTCCAGTATTCAAATCAATTACATGGACTTCTCCCTGCCTAGTGGCAACCATTACCACATCTTCATATATCAGCGGAGCATCCGGTCCAAATCCAGCCCGAGCATTGTAGGTCCAGGCAATTTCAAGAGGAGGTTCCGGTTCAGTTAGGATCTCCGGTGCAGAAGTGATTTTCAGTGCTAAGCCACTGCAGCTGGTGCAAGATAGCAGAAGCAATAAAATGGAATTTCTAAAAATCAAAGCCAAAAAAGAATTGACGGAAAAGATTCGGCTCACGTCTTTGAAATCCATCCCGGAACCGATAACCTAGATCATATCGCAAAACCAATCCACCAAAAAGATTCAAACGAAATCCCAGGCCTGCAGAACCAAGTGTTTCACCGGCGTAAATCTGAGGGATTCGCTCATGATAGTGCTCATTCCATGTATGGGCTGCGTCAAAAAATAATGCACTTCTGAGGTTCACAATTCCCAGAATTGCCAGCGGCGGTATGTATACCGACGGATGCTCCACAAGAGGAAAACGCAATTCATGTGATGTAAACCATGCTTTATTGCCACGCACATCAAAAAACGGATACCCTCGTAAATCCCAACTTCCCCCCATGAACCACAAGCGGGCTTCTCTTCCATGATTCATTCGACCCAGTGCCCGTGATGCAAATGATACATTTCGAGCTAATCTTAAATAGTGCCTAAAATCTGCCTCAATGGTGATGTAATTCACATTGGAATACAAGATATCAGTCGTATAGGCTGCCGAAAGCCTTCCCCTCCACCCAACCATGGGGCCATTTGAGCCATATAATGTATTATCATGAACAAGACTCACCTGATTCGTCAGCAACAACGCTTCGCGGTCAATCCGGCGCAGGGGAATTTCCTTGTGATCCCAACTCAGGGAAGTCGCAACTTCAACACGGCGAAACATTGAAATCGGGTAACTGACTGCCCCGTATCCTCCCCACACTTCTTCCCAGTAACGTGGAAAATCAGTGGGAGCGTCAGGATCGGTCAAATCATACCTCAATCCTCCATATCGATAAACACCATATCCAATGTTGGCCCTGCGATTGAGATGAAGTCGGGAAATGTTCACATTCAAGCTTCTAAGAAAATCGCCAGTATACTGGCTTGTACTATACAGGGTAATGAAGAAGCGGTCATTTCCCAACAAATCTGAAAAAGCCAAAACCGCAGCTCCACCCGTTCCCCAGACTGCACTACTGGAAATCTGGCCCTGAGCGATATCCAACCCATACCGTTTCCGGTATCGTAACTCATCCATTGCAGACGTAGCTTGAATCCGAGGGAAGGTCCATGGAAGTTCTGCCTCCAGAGCGGGAGCTTGTGGCTCCGTAGACACAGGCCTGCTTATTAAGGTATCGAGGCCTCCCAGAGTTCGAATGGTAAATCGGTAGTTTTCGAATGAAGAGAATATCACCTGCTCATCCTGAGTCCAAACAGGATCATAGACAGAGGTGGTCAGATCTGTCAGTCGCTTCTTCCATCGGATACCACGAGTTGGTAAAGTTCGATAACTTGTTCCGTTACTAGCCAAAGAAACCAGAGGCAGCTTAGGTTTGGCATCAATAACGTAAAGATCTTGTCCGTCATAACGGCCGGTTGAATCCTTTTTGGTACTTGTATAAATAATCTTGGAACCATCCGGACTCCAGTTAGGCGAAAAATCATGCTGAACCCCATAGGTCACATAATCTATTTTTCCTGTTTCCAATTCATAGGTAAACAGATTATAGGCGTTCTCAAAACCTTTTGAAGTTCGGTCAGACGAGAACACAAGAAAATTTCCATCCGGACTCCAGGCTGGATCACGCTCATCATAGCTGTCATTCGTCAATTGCCTCAGGTGATCTTGCTCGATCTGGTATGCATACAGATCAATAAATCCGCTTTGGTCAATCGCCACAAAAGCAAGTTGTTTTCCGTCAGGGCTCCATGACGGTGAATAGAGGGCCGTGATTCCATCAAAACTGTACATAGGGCCCGTTTCATTGGACTCCAGATCATGGATATGAATCACATCTGCATCACCACTCTTTGTCACAAAAGCCAGTCGGCCTGACTGAGAAACACTCATTCGGCTATCCGGAAGATGAAACGATTCAAATTGGCTATTTCTTTCACCAGGCACCAAGATTTTTGGGGTCTCCAAGGGAGCATATGTGGAGTCAACCGGAACATAGTATACATTGCTGTATCCACCGTGGTTTGCGGTAAACAAAACCCACCGTTGTCCATCTTGCTTCTGATAATAAACCGGTTTTGAATTGAATCCCTTCACAGAAAGTCCTTCAGCCAGAAGAGTGGGACTCTCGGCAGTATTGAGTTCAGGATAATAAGTTCGGCGTAGCCACTGTTGCCACTCGGCACTAATCTCATTCAAATCTTCCTGTAGTGTGTACTCTATAACCTTCCGAAAATCCCGATTCATCCAGGCATTCTCGATCAGCAGGAGCAGCTTTTCTTCGCCATAAAATTCCGAAATAAAACGACACAGCGCCTCTCCCTGTTTGTACATCACAAAAGTGCCGCCAATTCTGTAGATGTTTTCCAGAGGGACCAGATAGTTCGCGAAAATTGCATCCCGTATTATCATTTCATGCTGATAATCTTGCGGGCCGGACCAATATTCCGCCAAGCCTTCAACAAACCACAATGGAGGCAATCTGTCCATGGAAATACGATAATCCCGGAAGACCCGCGCAAGTTTATGCATTGTGAATACATGCACCATTTCATGACGAATGACTCTCCGGAATCGATGCAGGTTTCCGTTTGCAGGAATTACAACTCGTCCCTTCAGAAACTCATAAAAGCCTCCTACGCCATCAGGGATAAACCCGTCTGTGATGTTTGTCTGCTTAAAATGAAGTTGAGAGGAATAAAATACAATCGGGACACGGCGGGTTACAGAAAAATTGAAGCGGTTCTGTAATTCCGCATACGCCTCTTCCGCAAACGCAGCACCATGCTCCGCAAGCACCTGCATTTCGGGATAGAAATACACATCAAAGTGCTCCGTCTCGAGGACGCTCCAGTCAAAATCTTCATATTGGATCTTGTTGCGCCCGAAGTAATTGTTATACTGTGCTGACGTCGGTAGTACAGCAAGCCCCAGAATAACACAAACACCCCATACCGTACTCTTGTGAAACATGAGTCGATAGTATTTTAGGAGCGCTACGCCTAAGTCCATAGACCGTTCCGTTACGAATCCTGAATCAAAGCTGTCTTCAGCTTGGAAATGAGTCCTACCGGAGATGGATCTATCTCATTCAGGATCGCGAGATATAAACTTACCCAGTCACCTAGATACATGATTGAGAGGAGTCTTGCTAATCTACTTTTTCCCTCGCTATGAACTTCATTCCAACTGTGTGCGTGGGGTTCCAGAAGTGATCGTGTTACATCCAGTCTTCGCTGGGTACGTTCATGATCTTCAAAATCACGTAGCGCAATCACTGCAAGCTGTTTTAACTCTGATTGAAACCTGGCCCATCCCATCACTTCATTGTGATTCATTTCAGGGAGCAGATTCCCCACGGCAAAACTCTTGGAGTTTTCATGAATCTGATTCCGCCACCTAATATTCGCTACAGCAAACTGCTCACTGCTGTAAATGACTGGAAATTGTCCATATAATATATCGGCCAGCTTGATTGCCAGATTATCTGGATCAGACACATTGGACATTAACTCCGATTGTACAGCCGTAATGGCAATCGCTTCGTCCCAGTCCTGCATCTTCACTGCAGTAAGCTGGAGTGATTCAGTGATAGTCAGTAATGCAGAAAGTGAATGTGGCAGAGCTGCGCGAGGCTGGATACCGGTTGGAAGCTGCATACAGGGGATGTGTTTCTCCTGGGCTCGCGCTGTAAGTTCACCCCCCGTTGAAATTGCAACAACCCTCGCGCCACGTGCACAAGCATCATCAAATGCTGCCAAGGTTTCTTCGGTATTGCCCGAATAACTGGATGTCACAACGACTGTATCAGGCCCTACCCAAGCGGGTAGTAAATAACTTCGTGATACAACAACAGGAATGGATGCATGGTCGATTGCAAGTGTTGCCAAAATATCTCCACCAATAGCACTGCCACCCATACCGGCCACGACAACACCAGTTACTCCATCTCCTGGCCAACCAGAGATCTTGGCTTGCATAGCATTGGCCCTCCCCTGTCTGAGCTGATCTGGAAAGCTCCGAACAGCTTCATACATTCCTTCTAAATCAATTTGGTCTAATGTTTTTTTAGTCATCCTTGGTGAGAATCAATGAATTAAGTCAGGATTGACTAATTTACAACACACGTAGCATAGCACCTTACAGCTTCACCTCGTTATGAAGAGTTCTCGCCGGGAAATTACGTCTTCTCATATACAGAATAGCCCTTGTGACACAAGGGCTCAAATACGATCTTTATGGTGGCATATTTCATTCGTTTTTCCTTTCTCTGTTCTCCTTTCCCTGGTTGCTTGTCAAACGCAGGAATCTCTGGAACCAATTCTACTGGATTCGTCTGAGCTTCCCGAATATGAGCACTCACTCGATCATGCGGGAATTATTAGTAACTGGTCTGAAGAATTCTACCATCACGGCCTACAAGTCTATCGAACCAACTGTTTTTCCTGTCATGGGACGCCAGATATACCTGGTACACTACCCCATTCAAGGCAATTTTGGAAAGAATCATTCAAGTATGGAAATGATCCACTCTCGTTGTACAATACTCTCACGCTGGGACGTGGACTAATGCCACCCCAGTTGCATCTTGTTCCAAAAGAAAAATATGCTGTCATTTTGTTCATTCGGGAACAGTTTCTTCACGACTTAAATCCGGATGCGTATTTTGAAGTCACCCCTTCATACCTCAATCAACTTCCAGGAGGAACTTCTCTTGGCCCTCCATCCAAACGGTCGACCCCTTGGAAAGAAATGGATTATGGGAGATTCCTGATGCGAACTTATGAGGTTGCGCATGCATCTGATGGGTCAAAAGAGATCAATCACACGGGAAGACCCATCCCCAATGAAGATTTTAGCGATCGTAATTTTGCTTATAAGGGCATTGCCATAAGGCTGGACCCGGGAACCGGTGGAGTTGCCGCAGGCAACGCTTTCGTACTGTTTGATCATGATCTCATGCGAATGGCGGCTTTCTGGACCGGAAAAGGATTCATTGATTGGGAAGATATCCTGCTGGATGATCAACACAATGTATTTCCTCGGATTGTAGGGGATTTGCACATCGAAACCTCAATGAATCCTGGCTGGGCCAATCCGATCACGGGAGCTCTCATCGATCCGCGTTTTCGAGCTGTGGATGGTCGCCAGTTCGGGCCACTGCCAAAAAGCTGGGCTCATTACCAAGGCCTTTATGTGTATGATCAACGTGTGATTTTACGCTACTCTGTTGGGGAAGCTCAAGTCCTTGAATCGTATACACTCGAAGCAGATACTTTATTAGCCAGAACGATCAATGTGACCAATGTAAAGCGCCCTCTGACACTCAATGCTGCCCCGGACAGTGTAGAGTTAACGATTATTTCTCCCTCCGATGGAATGCTGACCTCCACTGATGGAGTACTCCAGGTGGCTGTCACCCATGATGTTAACTTCAAGTTGATCTATGGAGGCAGCGATATTGTATCTACGCCCGCTGAGGACCTTTCCTCGTACAAAAAAGGAAGCTTATCAGAGGAAGTTCCCGTCCTTCAATCTCCTATTCTCTCATCTACAAGTGAGGGGTACGTCGTGGATGTTCTTACGCTTCCCGTAGATACTCCTTGGAGGAGCCGCATCCGCCCAACTGCGATCGATTTTATGACGGAGGGAAATGAAGCAATTGTGACGACCATTGATGGCGATGTATGGCATCTCTCAGGAATAACCCGGACATCGGGATCTGTTGAGTGGCGACGGATCGCATCCGGCCTTTTTCAGCCACTTGGAGTGCGTGTCATTGAAGGAGAAATTTATGTGGGAAGTCGAAATCAGATTGCCCGCCTGCATGACCTGAATGGAGATATGCAGATAGATTACTATGAAAGTTTCAATAATGACCACCAAGTTACCGAACACTTTCACGAATTCGCAATGGGCTTACAGGCCGATGAAGCAGGAAATTTTTATTATGCGAAAAGTGCACGTCATGCCCGCAGAGCTCTGGTTCCTCAGCATGGTACCCTAATACGCGTGAGCCCCGATGGGAAACAAAGTACGATTCTTGCCACGGGATTTCGGGCAGCAAACGGAGTTACTGTCAATCCAGATAATTCATTTATGGTTACCGATCAGGAAGGGCACTGGAATCCCATGAACCGAATTAATCTTGTTGAACCCGGAGGATTTTATGGGAACATGTATGGTTATGGAGCACCCCCAGATTCATCGGATGCTGCCATGATGCAACCCCTTATGTGGATTGACATGAAGCACGATCGATCACCAGCCGAGCTGCTTTGGGCAACCAGTGATCGCTGGGGCCCCCTTTCAAATAAGCTCCTTAGCTTTTCTTACGGCTACGGCCGCATATTTCTGGTCATGCCTCAATCTGTAGAGAACACCCTGCAAGCCGGGATTGTGCAACTACCTTTAGCTGATTTCCCCACTGGATTGATGCGAGGACGCATGAATCCAGCGGATGGGCAACTTTATGTGGTTGGAATGTCTGCATGGGCAACTAGTCAGATGATTCAAACCGGAGGAATTTATCGAATCCGATACAATGGCGGAGCGGTTCGCATGCCCGTCTCCATGCGTGTACTCGAGAATGCAGTGGAGATCTCTTTCACATCTGCCTTACAGGAAACATCTGCAACCCGGCCAAGCAATTATGAAGTAATCACCTGGGATCTTCTACGCTCGCGTCAATATGGATCTGATCGCTATAACATGCAAAAATTACGAATCGCGAGTATCTCCCTGAATGATTCAACCATCCTACTGAGCCTACCCGGCTTGAAACCAACATGGATCCTCGAGATCAATTACGATCTGGTTGACTCTAATGGAATCGAGTTCACTGGTGTGATCCAAAGCACAGTCCATGCTATTGGAAAATAAGTTCAACTCTTCAAGTTGACCTCATAAAGGAGAGATCGTCAAATATCTGGCCAAAAAATATTGAGTCGTTACCTGATGACAACAAATTTTCGGCTGACGAATTCCCCACCGTACTTTGCATACAATACATACGTACCAGGAATTAATTGATCCACTGGAATCGGAATATCGGATTTTCTATTCCTGATAACTTCATCAGATATAGTCATTTGCAGGCGCCCCAGTAGGTCATATACTTCAATTTTTAACTTCTCTGTCTGCTGAAACGTGGCTGGAAACCAGGCTTGATGGTTCGACGGATTTGGATAAATCGTTCCCATAATTCTTTCGGAAACCGAACTTGCATAAGGTGATTTGTCATTCAAAGTACCTGTTACCTGTGAGCTTCCAATACCATAGATGATTGCAGATCTGGAATCTTGATGCCCGTCAAATCCTTCCAATTTCCAATAAGGAGAAATACCAAAATCAATATCCAGATCATCCCCCGTCCCTAGAATTTTATCGGGACCAGCTCCAACAAACCCGGCAGGTTCTGGATTCGCGTCCATAATTTGCCACGGATAATCTGCATGCCCTGTATGAAAACCCGCCAGTAAATGCCCTGCCTCATGAGCAATAACGTTCCCCAGCGCCAATCCAAGAAGGTCGGCCATCGAAACTCCCGGTGCTCGCTCTACAGCAGAAAACGAGGACTGTACTGATGGATCTGTTATCCGATCCAAGAGGATGACAGCAGTTTCATTCAAGACAAAATTTCCCACATCAACACTCTCGGCAATACCCGTGGTTTGCAACCCGAGCTCACCTTGGCTTCCTCCAACAATAATTCTGGTCACATTCGGAGCTCCCCAAGGGTCGAGATCATCCTTACTGTTTAGTATCTCCAAGGACAAATTTCCTCCCAATTCCTCCTGTAAATCATGAATTAAATTTTCCGTGAGGGCGGCCAATGAAAGATCAATGATATAATCTTCTTGATGCCCTATTCCCTGTTTTTCCAGAAATTGACTCAGCGGAGACAATCTTGCATCACTGCGTCCTCCAAGCATTTGGGCATCTAACTCAGCTCCATCAAAATCAATAAACAGAACCTGTCTAGCCGATGAATCTTTAGGACCAGCACGATGGGCAGCTAATATTGCTGTATAGCTGCCGCTCCCCTGAGCGACGCGTAAGTTATAATTCCCCGTTTCTGCAATGACTAATGCAATGTTTGCATTCCCTCCCCTTAAAAGAGGACTATTCCGAGGAAATAAATCACTGCGATCCAAAGCAGACGCGATCTGAACAGCCCCGTTGATATCTGCCAGCATAAGGTGTAGGGCTGCATCTTGAACAGCGATGCTAAGCACATCTCCGGCTTGTAAGTATA
Source organism: Bacteroidota bacterium (assembly GCA_026709335.1). Classification (GTDB taxonomy): domain Bacteria; phylum Bacteroidota; class Rhodothermia; order Rhodothermales; family Bin80; genus Bin80. The sequence continues at coordinate 27,565 of JAPOTE010000106.1, forward strand.
CTCTGTACCAATCAAGATCTTCAGCATCAATACCAAGTGTAATTTCATAAGGTCCCTCACTCCCTGCTTTAGGGCCCGAACCAGGGTCAAACGGATCCTCAGGCCACCACGAATTAATTCCCCTGACAACTGCAAAATATGATCCACTCGCAGGAATTACGACCTCCAGATAGCTATCCTTTGTACCATGTATTCCATTATCATTCGATTCCAGACGGAAACCCGTACTATCATAAAGCGCAACCTTACTGTCAAGACTGGAATCAGTCAGCGGTGTATCAATATCTATGGTGACTGTCTGCCCAGCGACGAGTCTGCCCATTTTATAAAAATCAAAATCACCAGTTCCTCTACCTCCACTACCATGCGGCCCATCTCCGATAGCACCATGAGTCTTGACTCGTGTCCCATGTTTGATTTCCAAATCACGAGCTAGATGAATCGCTCCATCATCCATTGTTTCCCGTTCAGGAGAAGGCCTATGAATCGGGGGCTCGGGAGAAAGGGTCCCGCTAATTTCGAAGCTTGATTGTGCCTCTAAAGTTCCAAGAACTTCCGCATCTCCCTGGGTATCGTTTTCCCCCCGCCTATCTGCGGGTTCCTTTTCTCGAATGGTGCGTTCAGGTGCCTTTCCCGTGATAGGCAATGGATTCCTATGCTCAGACCGAGAATGGGTCAGACAGAAGGGAGATATACCCTGGCCAAAAACTGGAACCGCAATCATGCCCGATAAAAAAATTAAAACCGCCAAACGAACTACCATTTTTGTACAATAATTGGCAGGATCAGGGGGAATGAGTTGTCCGTGCACGCATGCGAACTTCCTCGAACGGCTGGTTGGTGTGGAGGGGACAATAAGTTAAATTCAGCTAAATTTGCCCTTTACGCTTTGCTGATAAGGTACGATATTTCTTCTGGATGCAAAGCTTTTTGAAAACCTGAACCGTTGCAGAATATTCCCTGGTAGCCAAGATAACACTCCACATAACCGGGTTCAAATGCGGAAGATTGGGTCCATGATTGTGACCAAGTGTGCCACGCTAAAAGAAACCTGTTAAACGAAGGACAAATCCTGGTCGGAAAGTATTTCCGACCAGAACCAAAGGCGCACAACTGATCAACCGCTAATAAATACGATTCCCCATGTGACTGATCAGTGTACGCAACTCATCCGTATTTCCCGAAATTGAACTGATCCGATTCAAGGCATGAGATGTATAGCCTTGAATCTGTTTACGGGCTTCATCCAAGATACCCAAAGCTTCCATCCGAGCTCGTGCTTTCGGAATTTCCTCACTGGCCAAACCTGATCCTGGGCGTATTCTGGTAAAAAACGTAGCATCTTCACCCGTAGCGCGCTGCCTCGCTTCTGCCAGTAAATAAGTTCCTTTCCCTTCAATTAGATCTCCCCCCTGAACCTTGCCCCAACGATGATCGTCAGCAATTAAATCCAAAAGATCGTCGAGAATCTGAAAAGCTCGGCCTATTGATGTACCTGCCTCTCTGAGAGCTAAGCAGACACCGGGGGATGCCCCGCCTATAATTCCGCCCATTTCAAGTGTAGCTGAAAGTAATCCACCAGTTTTGCCATCTACCATATGTAGGTAGTCATCTGTCGTCAACCCCTCCTTGCTTCCTATGGTCATGTCCAAAGCCTGCCCTTCACATAGCTCTCGTACCATTTTTCCAAATACGCGAGTAATGTACGCATGCGAGCCTGATGAAGTTTGACTCACACATTCACTTGCCAGAGCAAGTAAAACATCTCCGCATAAGATGGCAGTTTCGGTCCCCCATAACACATGAACCGTTTCACGTCCCCTCCGACTATCTGCATGATCCATGATATCATCATGGACCAAAGAAAAATTATGAACCAATTCTACGGCCAAAGCCAATGGCATTGCCTGACGGCTATTGACACCAAAGATTTTGGCTGAAAGTAATAGCAAGACAGGTCGAATTCGCTTGCCCCCACCTGCAATCACGTATCGTACTGAATCATAGAGCTCATTCGGCTGATGATCTTTCACCAAACTCGATAGACTTGATTCAATTTCGGCTCGGAGTTTTTCAACTGTAGTCTCAAGGTTCATGTTATTCTATACAAAGTATCCTAGGATGTCCCTGAATCTACGGTAAATGCAGAACTCTACGGATCTCCGCGGTAACATCAGAAAATGAACCCGAAGCAGAAACAGGTACCAGCAGATTTTTTGAAGAATAGAAATCAACTAGTGGACGCGTCTGCTGATCATAGATTTTTAACCGCTTACGAATTGCGCTTGGCTGATCATCTGGACGCGTAATTATGAATTCTGCCTGCTCTTCGGGAGGGGGTTTGTTGGAGAGATGGAAGTTTTCGCCGGTAACGGAATGAATACGGCGCTGCGAAAGTCTTGAGACCACTTCTTCGCTATTGATTTCAAAGTTTATAACCGCAGTCAGGGATGATTTTTGCGAATTCATAAACTCACTTAACCATATTGCCTGCTGGACTGTTCGTGGGTACCCATCAAGGATATATCGCTTATTGTTTTCGGCCTTGATCGCATTCTCAGCCAGGATTCGTACAACATGATCGGGAGCCAAGCGACCGCCTTCAATGTACTTCTTTGCCTCACGACCTATGGGAGTGCCTGCTTTAATTTCTCCTCGAAGGATGACACCGGTAGAGATATGCCGAAAGCCATACTCTGCGGCCAACAACCTTGCCTGCGTACCCTTACCCGAGCCAGGTGGGCCAAGAAAAACAAGTTGAAGATTGCCTACGATGGAATTAGGATTCGTCTGCTCTACCATTCTTCTGGAGTGCCTTCAGGCCCATCTCAACACCTATGGGCACGAGTAACTCAATCAGTCGATTGAGCATGCTCTTCTCCTGCTGTGAATGTGAGTGATTACCTTGCATCACTGTGGCTCCTGTCCGATTTGTGGTATCTGCAGGAGTAGCCGAGGATGAGACTGGAGGGTGGTGTTCAGATTCGGAAGCTGAACTCGCTAACTGGTCCAAATGGTCTTTGACGGTTTCAATTGCTGGGACTATCGCAGAAGAAAGGATTGACTCTCTACTTTCGCCTCCTTTACGCTGGCCGCCCGAAAGTAAATATCCCATCATCACTCCAACCCCCAGAAATGTAGCTGCACTACCTATAGGATGTTTTTCAATGAGTTCTCTAACCGAAGGAACTACATCTGTGAGCTCCTGTCGCAGGGCTCCAAAATGCTCTTCAATTTTAGATTCACGGTCATTGAGGGCTTCACGAATCCCGTTGCTTGCCTGATTGTTATTGTCCGTTTTCATTCGTATCCGTATTTACCAATGTGCCTGCTTGGCATTCTCCTAGTGGATAACAGTGACTATATCAAGATGTACGTATGAATTAGGTCAACTTTCCGATTCACACAGCTCTTAATCATTGCGACGACTACTTCCAATGAGATACCCTACCACTACTCCAACACCTAGAATTGTGGATAAACTGCCCAGAGGATGTTTTACGATGAATTCCTTGACAGGGGGAACCACATTCTCCAGCTCACGGCGAAAATTTGCTGCATATTCCTCAATTTTGCGGAGGCTTTCGTCAACTGCTTCACGAGTGTTGCTGTTTACCTGATTTTGGTTCTGTTCTTCCATTGGTTTCAGAGATTATACGTTTTGTTTGATTAGTCTTGATATCTTTTGACTGAGTCGCTAACAGATAAAAAATTAATGTGGCTACCGCCATTATTGCGCCGATCAATATAAATCCCCAAATTGGATTTCCAAGCAATAACCCCAGCCACAATGCAACGGCAATCAGTAGAAACGTTATCGCCAATACAAACGCAAAGCCCGCGGCTATGGCACCACCGATCCTCTTTCGATTTCTCAAAGCAGATTCTAAATACTGCACAATCGAAAGCTGCAGTCTGAGATCTACCCAGCCCTGCAAATTCCTGACAAGCTCCCTGGAATGCTGCGAGATACGATCAGCTTTACTTCTTTTCGCACGTTCCTCGACCATACAATACATAAACTGTCAGGAGGTCTGTAAACAGATCGCAATCCCTACATGTTCCGGCTGTGAAGTTTCGTGGGGGTTCATAGTTGACCACATCTCTCGGCCGAATCATTCCTGCACGTTTTCTGAATCCAATTTCTAGTGCACGAGCGGAGTAGCCAAGTCCTCGTTATAGGTTGAAATATAGCTCTAAATATATTCTTCAAGCTGCTGAATCGAACACTCTACATCAAAGCCATTGTTGGCCTAGTGTGGTGGACGTACCGAGTAAATCCACGTTTTCGCGCGCATCCCAGGGGGTTGCACAGATGCAGTTGCTAAATCGAATTCAGGAGGCCTTGATTGAAGAAGGGTACGAAGAGGATCGTGGGACATGTCTCCCGGGATTCAACAGCGATTGAAGCTAGAGAAAAAAACCGATTCCGAAGAAGAAAGAATCTGTACCAGAGCTGAGAAGGCGTGGTTGGACGAAGAAATGTCGCTTTGGATAAGCCTAAAGATTACATAAAAAATCAATTGTGTCCACTCCGTCAGGCTGCCAGTCAAGTGCGGGCCTCTGAGTCATTCCAAGTGGTTGAACACTCCATCCTTTCGGTAACATTGTGTGGATGCTCTCTCTTGCTACGATGCACTGGATCTCTTTGTATAGCCCTTCAACAAGCACAATCATCTCATCAAAATCTTTATATCCTACCCAGCGTACATGTCCCGGCACCTGGGCTTCAGGTTCCCCTTTACTGATGAGGAATTCCAATCCATCGCCATACGCATGAGCTTGATTGATTGCAGCTAGATAGGCCTGTGGTATTGTTAATCTTCCAGGAGTTGACGGATGGGGAGGAAATAAACTTCGTATCTTGGCAAGATGATGAAGACAGTCATCCGGTTCAAGCCCCTCGGGTGCAAATATTAATGCAACATTGCGGCACCCCATTCCTTCGTGCAATAAAACATCAAGAGCCAAGTTCTCCCAATCGTTTGCTGTCTCATAACCATCTAATATGGCAACCCCAAACCGATTACTGCGAAACAAACACCTCTGAGATGGGATTCCCTTCGCTGAGGCCAGGCTTCTGATCTGTGCGATCGCTTCATCCCCCCCTGTCGCTATAACTGATTCCGCTCGCTCCCACACTTCATCAGGCTCTACAAAATCTGCGTCTAAATTCAGCCCCTCGGATCGTATACTGTCAACGAATGCGGGTAATAAATATGGCGACTTACGTGACAATACACCTAAATACGTGTGACCACAAAGCAAGATAGCCAACAGATCTTGTAGTCCGGCGAATGGAATATTCCCCGCATTGATTACCCCCACGATATGAGGCTTCTTTGGTCTTCGTCCCTGAATCCATTCATGTAAAGCAGACTCTGTAATCTCACTCATTTGCTGATCAATCGCAAATGCCATCGCCTCATAAGTAAATTGATTTGGAGCTTCAAGTGTTGCCCGCACAGCATCATCCACTCTGGATTGCTGAGAACCAGATTCACACCATCCGTGTGCAACCTTTGACAATGCAGCAATCAAAGAATTCATAGGTCTTCAATCAAAAAATTACAACCTCTGAGTGCGCTTCCTGGAAAACGCCCCAATACTTCAAATCCTTTCCCACGACGTACCCCGAGATCTTCAGTTAAAATGCTGGAAACTGTGTACATGTTTGCGAGATCTGTAATTGCCAGAAGCCCCGGCTCGCCTTCCTGCATGATTTGCCCTGGATCATTCGGATTGACAACCCGAACACGCATCCACGGAGGTGGTACATAAACCATTCCCCCTTGGGCATACGCTTGACTTAGGAGTTCACACATCCCATATTCACTCCAAACCCGGTCATTTGTGATACCGAATCCCTTTGCAAGGCGGGTATGCAGTTCGGAGCGCGTCACTTCGCGTCGATATGTTTTCATGCCTCCCGTCTCCACAATACGCGCACGTTCAGGCAACTTCCAGGGACCTGCCTCAGATAAATTTAGGAGACCAAATGCAGCGCCAAAAAGGAGTAATGGGGACGATAATCGTGAAATTTCGGGGAGCTCATTCTTCAGGAAAAACCGACTTCCCTCATCTCCATATTTCCGCATCAGAATCTCCATCATACACACGAGGGATGACTCGGAAGCATATCCCGGCAAATGGGCCCATATGGTGAACGATCCATTCCCAAAAACAGCCTCAAAAGCACCACATACTGAAGCTTCATATACCGAAACCTGACGTACAAAATGGCGGCTTTGAAGGTCGCTCCCTGTCGAGCTACTCAGGAATATGCGCTCAGCCTCAGATACAGGGAATGTAGTAATTTCAGCGTGCTTGAACGCGGATACTGGCAAATATTTCTGTCTAAAACGCCGATATACCTCGCAGTAACTCCGTTGATATGACTCTATTGTCTGCTCTATAAAAGCGAATTCTTCCGCAGACTCCACCCTCGTAAACAGGGTTTCAATTTCCTCAATGGTCACGGCAATTTAATTCGACAACCAAAGGATTTTGTCTGAGAGACTGTCATGGATTGTCCAGTAGACAACTGCGTAATTGCATCTTGAAGCCAATTTTCTTGGGTAATTTGAGCATCGGCAGGTGAATCATCAATCCCACCGGAATAGGCGAGTCTCTTTTGTCCATCAAATACAAATACATGGGGAGTTCTCTGTGCTCCCAGAGTCTTGGCCAGCCCTCCTGCCAAATCACGAACATAGGGTATCTCATATTGCTGTCCTATTTCCCCTTCCTTTGGGAAAACCGAGGCATCATTGCTATTTACCAAAATGATTGGAACATCTGCAGTATTCAGAGCCTGGAGTCGACTTTTATATTGGTCCGTCCAGGTGCAATCATTACTCCAGAACACAATCACAATTCCCTGATCTCCGGCAAGCGCATGGGTAGAGGTTGCACCACCTGTCATATACTCCAAGGGCGCATCAGGTAATGCCTCTCCTATCGATATTTGTGCCGAAACCGTGCCCGGAAGCAAAAAAGCAACAAGTAGAATGAGCCTATACATTACAGAACCCTTTGCTGTGAATCAACTGAATAGAAATCACAGTGAATTGAACGATCGGATACGCCCAGCCATCATACGATTGAGTAACAAGAGGGCTGCAATGATTGTTCCCCATTGAACGACACAGGTCATGAGGCTATATGGATCCGTAGGGCTATACCAAGTATCAGGGGCATAAACAGTCGCCGAAAGCCATAACCACCATCCTAGTAAGACACACGCCAGTATTGGAACCATGTAGTTCATCAGAATATCCCATGCTCTTCCAATATTCCAGTCCCCTGTCATGTTGTCAATTTCTTTCTCACGGAAGGAGCGCACTCCTTGACGAATCACAAGAATCGCCATAAATGCCCCCGAAATAATTAAAGCCAATCCCCATACAAAATCCTGATTTGCAAAAAACCCAAGATTGATTGCAGAAGGCACTCCTAGTACCAAGGCAGCAATCGATACACCTACAATTGCATGTGATCGGTTGACTCCAAAATCAATCACCGAGCGGACAACCATTTCGATCATGGAAATCAGAGAACTGAGCGCTGCACAGGAAAGACCGAGGAAAAATAGAATGGCCAAGATGTTTCCACCGGGCATTTTTGAAAATAATTGAGGCATCCAGATGAATGTGAGTCCTGTCGCTCCCGGCCCGCTCGATCGCATTACTTCAAGGACTTCCGGACGTGACATTTCCTGCCCGAGAATAGCAAATACCGTCCCAAAAACGATGATTGCAGCGAGAATGGATACCGTATTATTCCCGACACCTGTAATGAAGGCATTTTGAACGACCCCATGTCGACTTTGCATGTATGCGCCATACGTGAGAACTAACCCCCATCCTGCCCCTGTATCCCAGGCATTTTGTGTCAGGGCTTCGAGCCATACTCGAGGTTGTGCCAATGTAGACCACTCCGGAGTAAACAAGAAAGCAATACCTTCGCTTGCCCCCTCCAGAAAAAGAGTTCGGACTAAGGCGATCAATACGATCACTAGTAATGTCGGAACAAGGATTCGATTAACCCGCTCAATCCGCCCAACACCCTTCCATACTGCCCAGGCTCCTAAACCAATTATGAGCGCGTGAAATAGTACGGGAAAATAACTGCTTTGGAATCCATTCCATGCTCCCATCGCTGCTTCGTAGGTAAGATCAGGTCCGAACAATGCCATACGACCCAGATAATAAAAGCACCACCCTGCCACGACCGTGTAGTAGAATAAAATAGCAGCACCCACAAACACGCAGAAAGCACCCATCCAAGTATATCGATCCCCGGCGAGTTTTGTGAATGTTCCAACCACCCCAAGGCGGCCCTTTCTGCCCAGTGCATACTCTGCTATGATAAGGGGAACGCTCCACACAAACAGAAAAATGATCCATGCCACAAGAAACGCACCAGCGCCATCGTCCCCACTGTTAGTGGCGGCAATCCGAGGGAACCTCCAAATATTCCCTGTACCTATTGCCATACCTAGAACGGTTAATAGCATCCCCCACCGAGACGTAAAGCGTTGTTTGCTGCTCTTCATGATCTGCTTTTATCAGTGACTTCCGTTACTTTGAACAATGTTACTGTATTCATATGCCTGCAGGAGGCAAAAAGGTTCATCTATATGTATATGAGCTACTTCGCGTAGCCTATGTGCCTCTATATTTTTCCTCTGACGGAAGTGCATACCTGATCAACTCATCTACGGTTGCCGCATAGTCTTTTGCCCCACGGGAGGTCAGATGGGTATCAAAAATTGTACGCCCTTCTCTGGATATTTCGGATAGTGAAGAGCATGTGCGAATCACTGTATCCATCACGAGATTATCGTATTTCTGACGCATATACTGGCTATACTGACGATGGATATTCTTGCGCCCATGAACATTAGTCAAAAGAAACATGGCCTTTTTGAGGCCAGGGTTCCACTTCTTGCGCACTTCCTTTGCCGTATTCCAAGTCTGACTTGCACCATGTATCGACTGTAATTCAGGAGTTACAGGAATCAGGAGAATATCTGCAGAAATCATAGCATTCAATACGTATACTGATACGGCAGCAGCGGTATCTAATATAATAACATCATATATACTCTGATGTTGGAGTGCCTCTTTAATCCAGAATAAATCTGTAACACTTGTAAGCTTTCCTGCATGACGATTCATTCCGTCACCGGATGGAAGTAAGTCAAAGGCAGGCAACTGTAAAGGTTCTACATCAGACAAATCTGTATTAGGCTGAAATAAATGACCTGACGCATGAACAATATCCGATGAATTTATATCCATTGTGCATGTCAAATATCCTTGTGGATCCAAATCCACCACTAGCGTCTTGTATCCCACTAACTTCAAAGCGGCTGCAATATGTATGGATGTAGTAGTTTTACCTGTGCCACCTTTATGATTGCAAACTGAAATAACTGCCATCACATCTATATGTAGAGTAGTAATTGAGAGGGTACCGAGTCGTGACCAAATCTACACTTACTATGAATATCAATACTGACTTTATACTTGCTTCTCAATCTCCACGGAGGCGAAAATTGCTTCGGCAGATTGGAATTTCTTTTGTTCATATCCCAGCTAACATAGTCGAAACAGTTGAGAAAAGTTGTACCCCTTCCCAATTGGCCGAACAACTCGCAATCAAAAAAGCATCCTCGGTTGCATCGAGAAAGCCCAATGCATTGGTTCTTGGGGCAGACACCCTCGTCATGTCTCGAGGAATGATTCTCGGAAAGCCTTCTGGGGATCTTGAGGCAGCAGATATGCTTCGCCAATTGAGTGGTGCGGTGCATAAGGTACACACTGGAATTGCTCTGATTCATCAAGCCTCCGAACGAATTGTATCAGTTGTGGAGTCTACGGACGTCACTTTTGGTCAAATTACAGAGACCGAAATCTCAAACTATATCAAAACTGGCTCGCCTTTCGACAAAGCCGGTGCCTATGGGATTCAAGATGATATGGGAGCTTTATTCATTGAACACATCAATGGTGACTATTACAATGTAGTTGGCCTTCCGCTTCGAAGATTGTATGTGTTGCTCAGAGAAAATTTCAAAGATTTAATCACCTTTTAACACATCACTTCGGTAAGTTACCTCTGCATAATCTACTGTTCCTTTAACCGGAGGGTTCTGCTTTCGAACCGATACTTCCACATATTGTATTTGGACCGACAACTTTCTTACTTCATTTGCAATCAGATAGGCAACCCGTTCTATCAGATCAAACTTGCCTCCCATTATAACCTGTTCAGCGACTTGATATATCGTTTCATAGCAAACGGTCTGATTAAGATCATCTTCTCGTGCAGCTGCCTCAAAATCCAGCATTACCTCCACATCCACTTCATATCTCCCACCCGTACGCTTTTCTTCAGTACTTACACCATGATGAGCGAAAAAGGTCGCATTGATCAATCTGATTAAATGCATATATTACAATCCCAGATAATCCAATAACGCTATTTCGGAAGAGTCAAGTGTAGCCGATTTTCGCTGTACTCGAAGATCGGATACATAAGTAGTTGCGTAAAGCCCAAGCACCAAATCACTTCTGAGTGAATGCTCCTTGAAGAAATCAGTTACTTGCTGATCTCGGGCCCCAGTATACCACTTTCGAATTCCACCCGGGGCATCTGGGGCATCTGATGGCCAGCTATCTTCCGGCTCAAACGGTTTTTTACCTAAGTGACAACCTACACATTGTGTTGGCGTAGCCAGTGCCCTTGGATTTGGAAGAGTTTCAGAGGCTCTATACCCGGTACTGTCATAGGTAACAAAATCCCAGAATCCGTCTGATCGTTTCATCATTGCCGTTGTTTCAAGAATTTTATTTTCAGAAATGTGTTCCGCTTTGATGACTGTACCGGTTGGGTAATAGAGCTTTTCCCCATTTGCAAAATAATTCAGAATCGCATACTGAAGAGCTTTTTCACTCATTGTGATCTGACGTAAATATCTAGTAACGGGGCCATGTACTTCAAAGATTTTGGGGTTGTCAATCGCCCAGCGGGCATTGAATTCCGTCAGAGTTTGTGGTAGATTTCGCGCATCAAAATAGGTTGCCTGAACCACGGTCTTCAAAGATTCAGCATCAAGAAAATTTCCTGTGATCCTAGATTCAAGGTTTATTGCGAATTCCGGTTCAAATTCTTTCAAAACAGATAGGTTGAAATATACTTTTCTCTTTCTTTTTTCCAAAATTCCCACTTCAAAAGGGTTTTCATTGGTATAGCTGCTAAAATAAAACTGTTGGAGCCGCTCCGCTTTCTCTCCCGACATAGATAGTTCAAATTGCTGCCCGGATGAACATCCAACTAACAACAAAACCAGAACTATCATACGCATGAGCATTTCGCAGAACTCTATTACTGTTCAAAGATTGCTTACTAGACCTTTCATGAAAATAAGCCCCCAATTACAGACAGGAAACCCGCACTATACTCCAGTCTGTTCATGCAATGCCCCCCACTGCGTAATTCCCTGGAATGATCTTACACGCTCCTCTATGTCAGTAATAGGTAATTGATTCAACTTATGTGGCCCCATAGCCTCAACGCAAAATGATGCGACCGTACAGCCATAAATGATTCCTCGCTTGAGAGCATCCAACCCGATATAGGACTGCTGTGCCAAGCTACCGGCAAAGGCACCCAGAAAAGCATCTCCTGCCCCTGTAGGATCCTGAACATACTCAAGAGGAAATCCAGGCACAACAAAAATCTGTTCCTCAACAAATAACATCGCTCCATGCTCTCCTTTTTTAATAATCAATATATCAGGCCCCAATTCCAACACCCGACGCGCAGCGGTAAACAGGTTATATTCATTCGTAATCTGGTGCGCCTCTTCATCGTTGATTACTAGGCAATCTATCCGCTGAAAAATTTCTTTCAATTCAACTTGCGTGTTTTGAATCCAGTAGTTCATCGTATCACACGCCACAAATATTTTTTCGCTGACTTGATTTAAAGCATCACTTTGAATTTTTGGGTCTAAGTTTCCAAGACATAGTACATTACTATCTACATATTTATCTGGGACAACCGGGCGAAAGCCAGCTAAAACATTCAAGTGTGTGAAGATTGTATCTCTGGTGTTTAAATTCTCCCTGTAGCTACCTCCCCAGGCGAAGGTATCCTGATCTCTGATGTGTTGCACGCCCGAGAGGTCCAAATCATTAGATTGCAATAATTTGGTGTACTCTTCCGGAAAATCATGGCCAATTACAGCAGTGACTCCCACTGGATTAACCAATGGCCGAGCGGCCAGAGATATATAGGTCGCGCTTCCACCGAGGACTTGATCGGCTTTTTCCCATGGTGTTTCAATTGTGTCAAGGGCTATCGTCCCTACAACAAGTATACTCATCTAACCGAATTATCTATTGATTAAATAACTACTATTTTAATTTGCCTTCTTAAATTTCATAGTATGTCTGAATATTGAGTAGCAAATGAACAGATTCGGGAGCTTTACTAAATTGTAATGCTCATTAAAGATCAAAACAACTCAACCTCCATTGTACGGTGACAAGTCAAGAAGCGCTCAAGGAGCTTACTGCAATCATACGCGACAGGCTCGTCAGATATAATCATCTGACCATTTCAGGAATAGGCACACTTGTAGTTGAATCTATTCCCAGTATATCTGATCCCATTCATGATCAAGCTTTTGTTCTTCATCCCCCTAAAAAACGTATTGTTCTGGAAGAAAATACTTCCGCTGTTACCGATCTCTCTTTGATATCCGGGCTTTCATCAAACCTGAATCTATCTCATGAAGAAGCTGCCTCAGTGATTGATCTCCTCATCAAAGAGATGATGGTACAGGTTCCTGTTGAAGTTCCCGGGTTAGGAACCTTTACCCGGTCTGAAGAACAACTCCAATTCATTCCAGATCCTGAACTGATCTTATCCGTCTCTGGATCCTATCATGGCATGGATTCCATAGAGGTTCTCCAATCACCTTCATCGCAGGTGATCGAACCTCGGAAAAAGTATGTTTGGAGTATCATTGCACTCCCCATTGCAATTGCCCTGGGGATTGGGGCATACCTAATGATCCGAGCTGGAAAAGAACCTGTGCAAGAAACTTCGACGAACTCTGTACCTCCATCTACACTGTCAATCACGCCAGATTCTGCATCTACAGACTCGGCAAAAAATTTCATTTCTTTTGATAGTCTTGCTGAGGAAGATAGTATAGATCAAACTGTAGAAAATCTTTCCGATATACAATCGAATTCAGATCTGCTTACCATAGATCGTGAAACTGGAGGTTACACGATCATCCTCGGCTCTTTTGAAACCCCTGAGCGAGCCCTAACCCTCGTTGAACAATACCGCAAAATCTATCCCAGTCTTGTAGTTGACACGCTTGTGAGCACTGACAATCGTTATCGCGCTGCAATTGGCCAGACCCCTACAATTCCTGAAGCGGTCGCATTAAAAGATAGCCTGACTGAACTCCCGTCGAGTGCGTGGATCAAAAACATTCTTAACGATAACCTCTGATTATTTCTTGATGGATGAGCGCTGCAGCTGACTACTTTGATCAAACCATCGAACGATTATATCATCTCCGAAAAACACAATCGGAAGTGATTGACCGAGCCGCAAATTTATGTGCAGAACGAATTGAAAAAGGAGGCCTGATATTCTGCTTCGGAGCCGGACATTCTCGAATGATGTGTGAAGAAATGACACCCAGACAGGGTGGATTTGTTGGCTTTTACGCACTCGTTGAACTGGCTCTTTCAAACCATTCGGCAATCATAGGCCCCAATGGGTTACGCGGCCCTCTCCACCTGGAAAAGGTAAGCGGATATGCAGAGGAGATCTTGCGAGGCTTTCGATTTGGCCCCCATGACGCATTTATCGTCACCTCTCCAGGTGGCCCCCC
>JAPOTE010000019.1 GCA_026709335.1 Bacteroidota bacterium
AGAATGTCGGGCATGTTCTATCGCTGTTTCGGAAGATCTATGCGATTGAACGAGATCTTCGTGAGCGAGACGTTTCGTTTGAAGAGCGGCAGTGCATACGTCAGGAAAAATCTGCTCCGATCTTTGATCAACTCAAGGCATTTCTGGAGCTCAATGCACTGGTTGGTCCGAAGTCCTGGAAGCAGGCGGTTCAGTATGCGCTGGTTCGCTGGCAGAAGTTGACGCGATTTTTGAATCACGGGGAGGTCGAGATTGACACCAATCTTGTCGAGAACCGTGTTCGTCCGATTGCACTCGGACGAAAGAACTACCTGTTTGCGGGCTCCCATGATGCGGCGCAACGTGCGGCGATTCTCTATTCATTGCTCAACACCTGTACCTTGCACGAGGTGAACCCACAAGAGTGGTTGGTGGACGTATTAAAACGGATCCATACGATTGCCGAAGAGCAGAGGTCTACGCTATTGCCTCAGCACTGGAAGGCAACACAGCAGATCGACCTCGCAAAAGCCGCATAGATCTGACGCGGTAGACATTTACTCCCCCTCCATCCTGCCATGATATCATCATCTGACATACCAGATGAAGCACTCGCAGAAATGATCCCAATTTGCCGTGCCCGAGTATATGGGATTTTCGTATAGATACTCCATAACTTGCATAATGGGATACTTCGGGGATTGTTCTCCCAGAGTATAAAGCATAAATATATCGATCGGTTGATACGACTCCTATGTAGCCAAATCGCATATCTGGATCCGGCATCATTGCCGGAGATTGGGATTCGCCAAGAATAGCCAGATCATATTTGAGTACAAAAAAATCTGGGCCTCGCACCAAGTTATCCAAAACTTGTCCCCTGTATATTTCCAGTCAGTCAGTATGCCTGCTTGCAACTGCAATCTTGTTGCCCTCGTCTTGAACAGTAAGAAATGCTTGATATGCATGTTGGCGCACTGGTGCCGGGATGTTGGCAGGGCCTGGTGGGGCCGCCCCGATAGTATGTTGAAAAGATCCATCATCCGCTTAAACATTGAGTCTTCCTGAGTCAAAGAAACCGGTCGCTACAAACCCATTATGAATCTTTGCTGGACTTATGATGGGAGGGTTTTCCAGAAAGCGAATCTCTCTATCAGTCAATACAGAATTGTAAACTAGATTGTCAAAATTGATACTGATCATTGATTTTGCATCGAAATCGTAAACCCAGCCCGCATTTAATGTACCTTTGAGATCGAAAGATCAGACTTCAAATTCTCCTGGACCATCCCCACGAGCGCCTACTGAAGCAATCCATGCACCTGTTTCTTTATCAAAAATTATGATAGGTTTCTCAGCCTTATCATCACCAATGACGACATAAACTGATGTAACTGCGATAGTATAAGGATCTCCTAGGGAATCGCTGCCCGGGAAGGGTTTTCCTTCCAGTATATAGGTTGCAATGGAATCGGAACTAAATCTAACCGTGGTGTCCAAATCACTAACAAAATCCCTCGAGCAACCTACGTTAACGAGAAATAAAACTGTGACTAATGGTAGAACTCGCAAGGCAAATAGGTGCAGGATCACGCAGGATGGGAGCAATAAATTATAAAGAATCGTCCTTAAAAGGAAAATAACTGACGAAAATCCTGCTTAACTCATGGGCATGCCCCCTCGCTAATGAAATACGCTTTTTTTGAAGATCTCTCCCACCAATATAACAAGTGGCTTTCCTCTGGTTACAACATGTGCCACATAATTCCACTCTTGCATATGCAGGCGAAAACGATATCTGGTTGGATATCTTTTCGGAGAAGGAAAATCCAGTCATTAATAACAAAACCATCAAAGTTGAAAAAGTGAAACGGGCTGCAAATCTTTTACAGTTCCTGATAGCGATCTTTTTGGTGAATGAAAAGACAATGTAATCAATTTCATGAAATAGTATATAGGTAATATCTCGATATGACCACATCTTGACATGTTTTGAATAACCAGAATTGCCTCGAAATTCGAGAAATAAGGCATCTCATTGCTTCACGATCATCTTTCAATTACATACAGAAGCGAGAGCAAGCAATGCAACATACTTTATCAAGTTAGCCCGCGAACGTATAATTCTCTCCTTCAAATGATTGACCTGTACGTGAAGACTGTCTCCGAGTCTTCGATATTTGACAGCAAAGTGATTTGATGTTCAAATTATTCTGAAGGCAACCTGCTCATGCTCACTGCTGTAATCTCCGTAATCTCAAAAAATGGCCAGGGAATGCCTCTGCAACCCCGGTGCAACCTAGCGGGAACATGAACGGTAAATCACCGTATTCACATTTCCTCTGGATCGGAGCCTCTAAATGGAACAAGCCCACACCGTCCACCGCAAGCATAATCAGCTCTCTACTGATTAGTTTGCCCCCTGCTATGCCGAAATCTCCCCGTGTTTTCACAGTCCTTGATTGGCTTGGGTTGGTTTTGCTTTGGCTATTCACCATTGCTGTTCTTGCCGGATTCGGTTCATTTGGTCTACACCCGGAACTCTTGGCACAAGCACCTTCGGCTGCAGATTTCTATGGAATAGCCTTCATCCTTTTCTCCCGAGGGCATGTAATCATAGCTTTCCTGGTGCTTGCATTACTGCTGATTCCACGTATTCGACTAAGTTGGCTTCCCGCTCTGATTCTGGCAGGCTTCATTTCTCTTGGAATGGAATTAATGGGCACGAAAACAGGATTTCCGTTCAGTGGCTATGAATATACGGGCTTGTTGGGGTATCGTATTGCTGGCCTGGTCCCGGTCCTTATTCCGATCAGCTGGTTTATGGTGGCATTCCCTTCCTATGTACTGGCACGGCGAATGACCTCATCCAGGTACATGCACTGGATTTTGGGTGCACTCATTCTGACTGCCTGGGATTTAACCCTTGATCCTGCCATGAGTGACCTTACCAAATACTGGATATGGGAAAATGCAGGCCCATACTATGGAATGCCTCTGGTCAATCTGGCCGGATGGTTTGGAACCGGTATCTTGATCATGGTTGCATTCCACTTCAGTGGTACAGGTAAGATAGCAGATCGCATTCCTCCAATCCTCATGGAGGCATATTATATCACGGTGGTTGTACTCTCATTAGGAATGACACTTTTGGCTGGCTACTGGTTGGCAACCTTCCTTACTTTAGGAGTATTCGCAGCAATAAGAGTATTGATCTATCTTAACTCAGACACTTCCGAAGGATTGCCCGGATCTCCATGACAGCAGTTGAGCTCGTGAGAACTGGAGTCTCCGAAAGCGCTGCTCTGGCGGAAAAGCTTGGGATAAACGTCCCCCCTCTTCGGGGAAAATTGCTACGCCCTTTCACCTCCTTTTCGTTTGTTTCCCGAGAAAGACAGGACGTACCTGATGAACGATTCTGGCTTGGCTGCCTGGCGATTCAAATGGTTCATGAAGCATCTATTTGCCATGATGATGTATTCGATGGCGGAGTGCAACGACGTAGCATGAAAACCCTTCTATCCCAAGAAGGAATCGGTGCTTCTGTACTGACAGGCGACCTTTATCTGACCGGTGCCTATCGGGTGGCAGCACTAACAAATCTGGACAAGTTTTTGTCTGAATTTATTGGAACCGTTGAAGCCATGGTCCGAGGGGAGAGTATGCAAGCTTCAAAGGAAGCGACTGAAAATCATCAAGCCTCGTATGAAAATATAGTACAGATGAAAAGTGGGGAGTTATTCGGGCTCGCAGCTGCATTACCGGGCTGGAGCGGAGACGCTACCCTTCCACCAGATCAGTTACGTAAAATCGGGCTCAAACTCGGGGTGTTCTACCAGATGGTAGATGATTTCCTCGATTATTGCCCCGCGGGCAACACAGGCAAGCCAAAGCTTCAGGACTTTCACAATCAGACCTGGACATTTGTATTAGCTTCTCAAGGGACCGAATGGTTCAAACAATCTCCTGAGCAAGCCCTGAAAAAATTTTTCTGCACCACCGACAGACCGTCCATTGCAGAGAGGGCACTGGCCCAGATTCAGGAACGCGGCACTGCCCTTTTGAATCAAATTCGTGATGCAGACGCTCGTTCTCCCCTAATTGAAGTAGTAGAAGACTGGCTCAATTCCTGCACCGCTGCTTTCACCGCTGGTATGCTTCCAGATGTAAAGGCAGCGCAACGAATCTCCACATCTACCGGATTCACAAAAGCTATCAAGGGAGCTCAGATTGCAATGCGTGCTCAACAGCTCGGCCCGGTTTCGGACTGGGGAGATTTTTTTGCTCGTAATAGCAGGAGTTTTTCTTTTGCCTCACGGCTATTTCCGCAGAACGAACGGTTGATGATCACCGAAATTTATCTCTTCTGTCGTTTTACGGACAACCTGGTGGATAAAGATACCGACACTATTCCCCAAGCCTACGAAACGCTGGATCTATGGTATCAAATTGCCTATTCAGCCTACTCAGGAAATCCCACAGGCATTCCCGTGGCTGATGTGGTTATGGATCGAATGGCGCATCTGGAGATCCCCTTTACACTAGTCTCTGAACTCATTGAGGGAATGCGCATGGATGTTGAGACACGTACATACGTATCCATGGAAGATCTGCGTTCCTATACCCATCGGGTGGCCTCGGTCGTGGGGGCCTGGATCACCCAGGCATTTGGCGTCAGAGACTCCTGGGTACTTGAACGAGCACATGATCTGGGGCATGCCATGCAGCTTACCAATATTGTGCGCGATGTTGGCGAAGATCTGTCGATGGGGCGAATCTATCTGCCCACCGACCTGATGGCTTCACATAACATCACACCTGAGAAACTCGGCACCATAAAAGAACAAGTCGAACAATCGGAGAAAATTCCGCCCGATTATATTGCTCTCCTTGAAGAAATCATGGAAGAGGCCAGCTCTGCTTATGACAGAGCCTATGAGGGAATTCCCTTTCTGCCACCCCGTCTGCGCCGTGCAATTGCAGTCGCCGCGCGCGTGTACCGTGGAATTCACCAGGAAGTACGTGTGAACGGCTATAATAATCTTACTCGCAGAGCATATACATCCTCGTGGAAAAAGATTATGCTGGCTCGCAAAGGCTTACATCAGCTTAGACAAACTTCTAGACCACATATTTGATTATGCCCGAAAAAACTGCGCAGAACGCTTTAGAATCTTCATCTCGCACAGGATATCAAGCTGTCGTGATCGGTGGAGGGTTTGGTGGACTTACGGCAGCAGTTCGGCTACAAGCCGCTGGCGTTGCAACCACATTGATTGAACAGCGGGGGCAGCTGGGCGGAAGAGCAGGTCAAATTTGTGATTCCGGCTATACCTTTGATACTGGTCCCAGTTTAATTACCGCTCCACCTCTGTTGGAAGATATCTTCCAGGCAGCTGGGCGATGCCTGAAAGATTACGTCTCACTGGTTCCCCTTGATCCGTTTTACCGAGTCTGGTTTCATGATGGAACTTATCTGGACTACACTTCTGATCTAGAGCAAATGAAGTCTGCTATGGCTCAATTTGATCAGCGTGATGCCGACCGACTTGATACATTTTTCTCCAAACTTCAACCAATCTATGACGCAGTCATTGTTGAAGGGCTTGGGGCGCGCCCCTTCGATTCTCTAGGCAAAATGATTGCCTTTACTCCGCGAGTCGTCAATCTGGGAGCATGGAAACCCGTTTCACAATTCGTACGTCAATATTTTCGGAACTGGAGACATCATTTTCTCTATTCCTTTCACCCACTCTTTCTCGGAGGGAGTCCATTTCGTGCCCCATCTATTTTTCTGATGATCCCCTATCTCGAGAAGGAAGATGGCGTATGGTATGCATACGGAGGAATGTATAGCCTGGTCAAGGGATTGGCACAATTATTTACTGATATCGGCGGCAAGATTCTCCTGAATACATCCGTCCTGAAAATAGAGACTGATCAAGAGAATTCATCACGTCCCAAGGTCAAAGGAGTCTGTATCCTGGATTCCAAAGAAAACGCCCGGTCCTCAATCGATGCCGATATTGTCGTGAGCAATGCAGACGTTGGACATACATATGCCGGATTGTTGGGAAATACAAAACGGCGCCGCTGGACCAACCCCCGCGTGAGCCGCATCCACCAATCTATGAGTTGTTTTCTACTCTACCTTGGGGTTCGCAAGAAATACCCCAAGCTATCACATCACACGATCATTCTGGGACCTCGTTACAAAGGATTGGTTCAGGATATTTTCGACCGTAAAAAACTGTCTGATGACTTTAGTATGTATCTCCACGTACCTAGTCGAACGGAGCCAGATATGGCGCCCCCGGGAGGCGAAAGCATCTATATCCTAGTTCCGGTTCCAAACCTGGCTTCAGGCACGGACTGGAAGCAAACCAGCGATTGGATGGCTGACCAAGTAATTACAGCCTTGGAAGCATGGGGGCTGGAAGATCTACGCAATTCAATTGAGGTGCAGCATGCTTTTACTCCTGCAGATTTTGAGTCTGAATATAATTCAACCCTGGGAAACGCATTCGGAATTGAGCCCCGGATCACACAGACAGCCTGGTTCCGCCCTCATAATCGGAGTGAGGATGTAGACGGCTTATACTTGGTCGGAGCGGGAACACATCCTGGCGCAGGGGTACCGGGAGTTGTGTTATCGGCAAGTGCGACCATGTACGCGATCCGAGAAGATTATAAACTGTAGTGAACCTTGACTGAATAACGCGATCAAAGCCGGCAAGAGATTGGATCAGTTCCAAAACCCGGCAACAAGTGAGGTATCTGTTCATGAGCATGGATCAATCAAAAAAATCGAAGATAATTTATAGGTCCAAATGGCTCAAAAGTACCTATGGACCGTTACAGTTCAAAATATCTATTCAGCTCTCTGAAACCTATGGAAGCATCCTTCAATCCTCGTGTTGCAGCTATGCAACCCTCTGCCACACTCGCCATGGCGGGACGTGCAAAAAAACTTAAACGTGCAGGAGCGGATGTCATTGCCCTTAGTGCTGGAGAACCCGATTTTAATACACCCGAACCGATTGCTCAAGCAGGGATTGAGGCAATCCAGGATGGATTTACCCGATATACACAGAACCCGGGAATGCCCGAACTGCGAGAGGCAATCTGTGCCAAATTCGCACACGAAAACAACCTGAAATACACTCCCGAGCAAATTCTGTGCTCTAACGGGGCAAAACAATCCGTTGCTCTAGCGGTAACGGTTCTTGCCGCTGAAGGTGATGAGATCTTGATCCCTGCCCCCTACTGGGTCAGCTACCCCGAAATGACCCGTTTTGCCGGTGCCAACCCTGTGATTGTCCCGACTACTGCTGAAACTGAATACCGCCTGACCCCACAGGCACTCGCAGACGCTATCACAGAACGCACCCGCGTACTGATACTATGCTCTCCATCAAACCCGACAGGCTCGGTATACACTCAGGGAGAATTAAAGGCTCTTGTAGAAGTTTTGCAGAATCATGAACGCATCGTGGTTGTTTCGGATGAGATCTACGAACACGTCATCTATGATGCTGTGCATGTACCGATTGCAAGCCTTTCCGGAATGCAAGAACGAACGATTACGATCAATGGCTTTTCCAAGTGTTTTGCCATGACAGGATGGAGACTGGGCTACATGGCTGGCCCCGTAGATATTGTCAAACAGGCTGCAAAACTTCAGGGCCAATTTACATCTGCACCATGTAGCATTACCCAGCGAGCCGGGATCGCAGCACTCTCCATGGATAAAGCCCCTTTACAGGCCATGGTGAAAGCTTTTCGGGAACGCCGCGATTATTTACTGGAACGCCTGAGCACACTGCCCGGTGTACAAGCCCCTAAGCCCGAAGGTGCATTTTATCTGTTTCCTCAGATCAATGACTACTATGGAACTATTGCTCCCTCTGGTCGAATGATTAACTCGAGTGACGATCTATGTTTCTACCTTCTTGAAGAACATCTTGTCGCTCTGGTTCCCGGGGCCGCCTTCGGAGATCCTGATGGAATTCGGATCTCATACGCCTCATCAATGGACGATCTGCGTAAGGCATTTGATCGCATTGAAACAGGTCTGAAGCAGCTTTCTCAAAGGTAAATATTTTCGTTACGAGTAATATAAACAGCTATTCCTCCTCGCTCTCATCTCATTGCCGGCATCTGAATTGTTGACCCGTAACCGCTACCTGCTGCATGCCGGGCTCTTTGTTGTGACGCTTTTGTCAACCGCACTCACGGGTGCACTCCTCTTCATTGGACGAAGCGTGGCCTGGGCTGCCGGGGATACTATCTTCAACCTTGGAGGCATTCCCTTTACAGCCGCGTTTTTTGCCGATGCCTTCACGTTTGGGGGAGCATTGATTGCATTTTTGACCGTGCATGAATTTGGCCACTATATTGCCGGACGTGTCCACCATGTCAAAACATCTCTTCCCTATTTTATTCCCGCCCCGCTGGTAGGAATCGGAACTCTTGGGGCCGTAATCAGCATCCGAGAACCCATCTCAAATCTGACGAAACTTTTTGATATTGGCGCCTCGGGCCCCCTTGCCGGATTCGGAATCATCCTGATTCTTCTCACCTGGGCAATGCTGAGCCTCCCCCCACCGGAGTATATGTATGGGGTTGGCGGGCATGAATCATTGATTGAATATATTCAGGTCACCGGACAATTCCCTGAAACCCCTATCTCTGATGCTCCTCCGGGTGGTCGCCTGACATTGGGCGCAACCCCTTTGTACTGGATACTTTCGCAGATATCCCCCAATGTGCCTCCACTCTACGAAATGTATCATTACCCGTTGCTGTTTGCTGCATGGCTGGGACTGTTTTTCACAGCACTTAACCTGATGCCTGTCGGCCAACTCGATGGCGGGCACATTACCTATGCACTCTTTGGTCCCAAATGGCACGCCAGAATCTCCCGTGCATTTATTTTCATGCTGCTCTCATCCATGGCAATCGGAGGCGCATTGACGCTCCCCGATATATTGACTGCTATGACCGGAAATGATCTGACCGGGCAAATGGCTGTATGGTTTATTCTTGGCGCAATTCTTGCCCTTTGCACACGCCGAGTATTTGGGGGACAGTGGTGGCAGATCATGTTGATCATTTTGGTTCTCGCATCGACTGCAACTGTGATTCCGAGTGCATTTAATTGGTTTGGATACTTCGGGTGGCTTCCCTGGTGCCTAATCCTGATCTTCATGATTAAAATTGATCATCCCTCAGTTCCTCTGGTCCATCCACTAAAAGGGCGAAGGCGGATCATTGGTTATCTCACACTGACAATATTTATTTTCTGTTTCAGTATCAAACCGTTTTATAGTGTATAGGCCCTTATAGTGTATCGATTCTGCTTTGACACACACAAACCGATTTATACTTCTGCTGGTAATTGTCTTTGGAGCGGCATGTGACTCTGTGCCAGATTCCAGTTCGGGATTGCTTGAACGACCACCGAAAATTGAAGAATTCTCCATCTCACCACAGCGCGTTGTATATGATCTGTTGGATGAATCATTTATTGAAGGAGATAATGTGAACATTCCGTTGAGCCTCACTGCTACCGTTCAGGCACCAGAAAGCCAGGTGGCATCAGTTTCTTATGCGATCCTGTCACCAGATTCTACTGGCGAACCACTGTACAGTGGTGATCTGTCTATCACTGAAAACAACCGCTATACTGCTCAAGTCAATGTTACACTCAATGCACTTGTCGTGCAGGCCTATCCGGTGATTGTTTATATCGTTGACGAGAGTAACCGCCTCGGAGGAGAAGCTCGAACAGCACTGGAGTATCAACGCTCATTTGATCCCGGATCTCCTCCTGTGATTGAAAATTTGAGAATCCCTGCCAGAATTCAGCGCCCAAGCGCCGGCGAACCTCCTCAAACCCCGCTCTTCATTGCAGAGGTTTCTGACCCAGACGGACTTTCGAATATTGCACTCGTCGAATTCTGGAACGTCAATGCTCCCGGCGTTCGGATCCTGCTTTGCGATGATGGGAGCAAACACCCCTGCGGGAACAGTACCGAGAGCGGAGACGAGACGGCCGGAGATGGATTATTCAGCCGACGCGTATTCATTCTCAACTCCAACAGCCTTGGAGTGAACACATTCAGGTTCGAGGCAATTGATCTGGCCGGTCTGCGCAGCGAACAAGTCAGCTATACAGTAGAGATTTTTGAATGACTCGAAAAGCATTATTCGGTATACTGATCCTTTTTGCTATTCCCCTCCAAGCTCAGGATTTAGTATACTCGCCCGGGATTCTGGGAAACAGTATTACAAATCTCGGCAGCGCGGGCGAATCCATCTGGCTTGGCCCCTACCTGAATGTATCCCATGATGGAGGTAGTACCTGGGAGATTGCCTCCGTTGAACCTTTTCGAGATTTTGCGAACTCTGTCTTTTCACTGAGCATTCACGGCCAATCTATCTGGGCGGGTGTTGGAAATCAATACACACGAACAGATGGTCAAGGAGAATTAGAGACCATCAATGACGTTCAAGGCCTCTTGTATTCTCCCGATGGCGGAAACACCTGGAGTTACTGGCCACCTACCCCGCCAACTGACAATGATCCTGTCACCACAGGAATGCTTGATACCGCAGAGGATACGCAGATCAAATATGGGAATATTACTCTGGATACATTACCAATCACCGTCCCGGCGCAAAGCCCTCCATGGGATCTGGAT
The DNA here is from genome assembly GCA_026709335.1 of Bacteroidota bacterium. Taxonomy (GTDB): domain Bacteria; phylum Bacteroidota; class Rhodothermia; order Rhodothermales; family Bin80; genus Bin80. The sequence continues at coordinate 10,686 of JAPOTE010000019.1, forward strand.
TATGATACTGCAACCGGAACTTTGTGGCTTGCTGGACAGCTTGCCGGAATTCGGCGCAGCATGGACCTCGGACGTACCTGGGAACGTGTGGTTCTCCCCCCGGATACAAGTGCCTACCTCGGACCGGAATTGGGATATGAGTTCTCATTTACTGTACAACCGGTTGGCGTTGCCCCTGCCCAGTTTCATGGCTTGAATTTTCAGGCTTTTTCGGTCCGAGTTGACGATATCGGCACGATATGGGCGGGAACTGCCGGCGGCCTAAATCGCTCTGAAGATGGCGGCATAAGTTGGTATCACTATACAACAAACGATGGATTATTGGGAAACTGGGTAATCTCCATTGAAGTACAGACTCGGAATGCTCAGCCTCCCGCCATATGGGCTACCAATTGGCCAGGCCGAGGGAGAAATCAGGGCTATGGAATATCGGTAACCCGCGATGAAGGCGCATCCTTTCAAACCGCACTGCACGGCGAACAGTGCTCCGATTTTGCGTTTGATGGCCCAAGAATCTATGTCGCCTGTAGTCGAGGACTCTATCAGTCCACCGATAATGGGAACACTTTTTTTCTCAATAATGAATTTATTGATCGCGTGAATCCTTCTCGAAGCATGCGCCCTGGCGCAAGGATCTATGCGGTTGAAGTAACTGAGAATGCTTTATGGGTTGGATCCCAGGACGGGCTGTTCAAAAGCACAGACCGAGGAAAATCCTGGGAGATTTTCCGGACAGAAGTTCCACTTGATCCAACGGGGCTTCCGCCAGTCATTCCTGCAGACCGAGTCCCTCGGGTATCTACCTACGCCTATCCAAATCCATTCTCGCCTTCGTCAGATCGCTTGGTTCGCCTACGCTATGATCTGGATCAATCCCAAACAGTCAACATACGAATCTTTGATTACAGTATGACACTTGTCCGAGAAATCTTATCCGCATCAGGCAGTGTTGGCGCTAATGAAGCGGCTTGGGATGGTACCGACGACAAAGGAACTCGACTCGCAAACGGTCCCTACTTCTATGCTATTCAGGCAGGGAATGATACGTTCTGGGGCAAAATTCTGATCGCTGAATAGGATGAGATTCTGTTTTCTCTTGGGCCTTTTATGGCTTTCCCCCCACATGGCTACTGCCCAAACTGCCGGACAAATTGTGCGCATGGGTTTTGGTAGCCGAGGCATTGCCGTCGGGAATGCTCTTGCAGCGGATGCATCAGGAATGGCAAGTCCGTTTTACAACCCTGCACTTGCTCCGTATATCGAGAGCCAAAGCCTTGTCCTGAGTGCAGCGCTCATGACACATGACCGCCAGCTTCAATTTTTGGAGCTCAGCACCCCGCTGAAACCCTTGGCTGGCATTGCCGCCGGACTCATACATACGGGAGTCGGCAATATTGATCTAAGAAATTCGAGCGGTTATCACATCAACATGGCTTCGACGAATGAATATGCATTCTTTGCGGCCTTCGGTGTCCGTATGGGAAACAGGGCCTCTATTGGAATCGGATTACAGTTATTTCAAAATGATCTGCACGCTGATCTGTCAACTGCCAGGACGTTCGGGCTTGACTTTGGTATAGGGATCCATATTCTTCCATCATTGCATGTAGGGTTTGTGCTGGATGATCTATTGGCAAAATATGACTGGGATGCACTTGATGGTGATGGAGGCGGAGTTGTCGACGAGTTTCCAACGCGTCTTCGCACAGGAATTTCCTGGATCTTACTGGATGGGAGGCTACAACTTCTTGGCGAATATGAATCCAGTTTTTCTGTGCAAAGCATACGAGAAGCAACCGTAATTTTTTCGGGAAGTACACCGAGAGAAGTATTTGAACCGCGTGAGCTTACCCTCCATAAGAGCCACTTCAGACTTGGGGCAGAATTTTCATTGGTCCCTGCACTGACCCTTCGCGCCGGAATGGCACGAATTGAAGAATTTTCAAGAGGAGGTCCACGTCCCAGTACCGGCTTCATGATTGAGCAGAACTTGGGGCTCCTGCGTACACAACTGGCATATACATTTGTATTGGAACCATATGCACTGGGAACCTTGCATCTGATTGCGCTGAGATTTTTCCTGTAACATGCGTGCACTGACACTATTGGGATTGATCTTCTTCGCTCCATCCACTATGGGGCAAGACACCGGTCTGAGTTTTCTAAGAATCGGAGTCAATGCACGTGCAGCCTCGATGGGAGATGCGCAGACCGCCAGCGTTCAAAATGCGTTTGCAACCTATTGGAACCCGGCTGGCCTTGCTGCGACAAGAAAGAATTCGATTGCCGGATCTCATCGTATTTGGATTGGTGATGTCCGGGCCTACGATATTGCCGCTCAGATTCCGGGCAGCCGTGGAGGCACTTGGGGATTTGCATTGACTGCGACAGACAGTGGGGACCTGGAAGCCCGAACTCAACCGGGAGAACCTGACGGGATTTTCAGCGCTCAGTTTATCAGCTCTGGATTGAGTTATGCGCGAGTACTCCTGGGGCTTCGCACTGGACTGACACTCAAATATTTGCGCGAACGTATCTTTGACACAAATGCATCGGGGTACGCTGTAGATTTTGGATTTCAGGCAAATGCTTTCGGTAAACGATTAAACCTGGGAGCAGCTCTTCGAAATTTTGGCCGCATGGGTATTTTGGAAACAGAACGGACGCCGTTACCCCGCCTCGTACAAGGAGGTATTGCGTTTTCACCCTTTCAGATCATCGCTATATTTGACGAAGCTCGACTCCTTGATTTGATGGCCAGCATAGAAACATCTCATCTGTTCGACGAGAACCTGACTCGATTACATATAGGAGCCACGGTTACGATTATGGACCTTGTTGATCTGCGCGGCGGCTATATCTCCGACGATGCACTTCGAACCTATACTTTTGGGATCGGACTATTCTTTGACCGAATTGACGCAGATTATGCATATATTCCCTTTGAAGATGGATTTGATGGCCCAGGACATATTCTCAGCCTTCTTTACCATTGGTAATTACTGGCATATTGAACCCTATCGGCCTCAACCCTCGTAATATTTTGAGATCATGCTTGAATAGTTATGGGATTAATTAGCTGGGGTCTTTCTGGACTCCTTAGTTTTAGCGGCAGTGCTTGGTGCATTATTGGTGATCTGGATATGGAAGCGAATTCAAGGATAATTCTTTCAAAACACATACGGTGAGGTTCAGTGGCCCGTTCGGGTATAGAGTTATCAAACTTCCGCCCCCAGGGGATAGCATCCTTATTCCTTGGATTAATTGCTGCATTCTTTGTAGGAGTTACCCTACTCGAGCTAAAAGCCGTTCTGGTTCCTTTTTCGATTGCACTCCTGCTTTCGTTCATATTTCAACCGGGCATGCTTTACCTCAAAGCACGCCGGATCCCTATGGCAGTTTCCTTGGTGGTTGTGATTGTGGTCCTGGCCGCAGCTGCTACAATAATTGGGTATATTGTGTATTCCAGTGCACAATCTCTTACAACTGCAATCGATCGTTACCTTCCCCGCATTCAAACTATCATTACAGATATTGAACTACTCATCCAAAGTGCTGCTGCTGTACTCGGGTTAGAAGAGGATCTTTTGGACCTCAGTCAAGTGATTGATCCATCCATGGTTCCCACCTTCATTCAGAATGTAATCGGGGAAGCCATTACATTTGCTGGAAACACATTCCTGGTCCTTTTATTCATGCTGTTTATCTTGGCAGGAAGTGGAGAATTGGTCGTCAAGGTGCAACGTGCATACCCGAACAATATTGCTGCAAGAATTACTTCTGTCACCGATAACATCAGCCAGCAAGTTCGCCAGTATCTTGTAGCAAAAACGTTGGTCAGCCTCGGAACAGGCCTGTTAATCTTTTTTGTCCTCTGGATTTTGAGGGTTGACTACCCGGTTTTCTGGGGGTTTCTGGCATTTTTGCTGAACTATATCCCGAATATTGGCTCGTTCATTGCTGTACTCCTTCCATTCGGATTTGCACTGCTTCAGTTTGACACCCTGACAATTCCCATTATCGCCGCTCTGCTCATGTGGCTTATTCAGATGATTATGGGTAATGTTGTTGATCCAAGACTCATGGCATTCAGCCTGAACCTTAGTCCATTATTGGTGATCGTATCCCTCATTTTCTGGGGATGGCTTTGGGGAGTTGCAGGCATGATTCTGGCCGTCCCGCTTACAGCCACACTCAAAATTTTCTTTGAGAATATCGACAGCTTACGACCCATAGCAGTCCTGATGGGATCCGTGAATGGTACTTCCGACAAGAGTACCCGAGAGGAGTTTACTCCGTCTCACGACTGAGCTGCAACCGAGCAAGCTTCAGTTGGCGTTCCACCTCTGTTGTAGCTGTTCCACCTAGACTTGATCGGGCATTCACCACCCTGTCCAATCTCAAACACTCCCGAATTTCCGGTCCAACCAAGGGACTTATCTCTTGCATTTTCTCAAGAGGTAATGATTCCAGAGGAATACCCTCTTCTAAACAGATTGCAACGAGGCGTCCTACAATTTCATGGGCTTCCCTGAATGGCACTCCCTTGCGAGATAGGTAATCTGCAAGATCTGTGGCATTACTGTACGCCGAGCCGGCGGCGTTTCTCATGCGCTCTGGATGGAGTTGTATATCGACCAACATCGTAGAATAAATTCTGAGAGACATCCGAATTGTATCAGCCGCGTCAAACACACCTTCTTTGTCCTCCTGCATATCCTTGTTGTACGTCAAAGGCAACCCTTTCATGGTCATGAGCAACGCCATGAGGCTACCACATACCCGACCTGTTTTTCCCCGGATTAGTTCACACATGTCCGGATTTTTTTTCTGCGGCATGATGCTGCTTCCTGTCGTATGACTGTCCGGTAATGTAATAAAACCAAATTCCTGACTCGACCATAGAATGAGCTCTTCGCTCAACCGAGATAGATGGACCATCACAATGCTTGCGCATGAAAGAAAATCTAGTACAAAGTCCCTGTCACTCACTGCATCCATTGAATTCAAAGCCACATCCTCAAATTTTAATTGCTTTGCTGTTGCAGCACGATCAATCTCAAATCCGGTTCCTGCCAATGCTCCGGCGCCAAGAGGCGAATAGTTCATCCGGTCCAGAGCTTGCGAAAGGCGCTCTGAGTCTCTGGTGAACATTGCATAATAGGCCATCATATGGTGGGAGAAGAGAACCGGTTGTGCAACCTGAAGGTGCGTATAGCCTGGCATAATCACTCCCAAATGTTTTTCTGCCATGTCCACGAGCACCGAACGAAACTGATGGAATTCTCCAGTAATCTCTTCACCAGTTCTGCGAAGCCACAAGCGTAGATCCGTAGCAACTTGGTCATTACGACTGCGTGCTGTGTGCAACTTCCCACCCACTGACCCAATTCGTTTTGTCAATTCGTGTTCAATGTTCATGTGAACATCTTCCAGTGCAATATCCCAAACAAACTTACCCGCAAGAATATCTTCACGAATCGACTCCAGTCCCGCACATATTGTACTACACTCCTGTTCAGTGAGAATCCCTTGCGCTCTCAGCATGGATGCATGCGCAATTGATCCTTCTATATCCTCCAGTGCCATCCGTTTATCTACCTCCACAGACGCGCCAAAGGCTTGAACCAAGTCATTCGTATCTCCACTAAATCGGCCACCCCACATGCGAGTTGATGAACGTCTATTGTATCCTGTTCCCATTAAATAAAAGGGATTCTATACGTGATTGCCAGCTTTTTAACACTGCTCCAAAGAGCTGTTTTCTTGATTTTTTTCACTTGTTCAGGCTTTCGGGCGGAAGCTCTTAGAATCGCTTTCGCAATCTGCTCCACTGGAATATTCAAGGGTTTCAGTTCCTTTAGGGGCCGTCCTCTGGCCTACTGGCTTCCTTTTTCGGCAGGGTTGAGTTCATGGTATTTGTTGAGTTAACGCTTTGATGATGCCCAGAGAGAACGAATTTGTTCTGCCGTCTTTTTATGGTGAGCTGCCTTACAGATCATTTGGCAATTATCAGCGTCTGTCTTTCCTCCCTCTGACCAAGGCTTGATATGATCTGCTTCCATCTCTTCAATGGATAGTTCTTTGTTCGTAATAGCACAGACACCCTCTTGCCTGTCATATGCAGATTGTCGTTCCTCGGCCGTAAATGCACGACGGTTCAAATACTTTTCATCACCTGATAACACAAACGGATAAATGCCCGCTTGGTTAACTTCTTTGGGATCACACTTGAATAGATTCGTGACTTTCTCTGCTACTTCTATGGGATCAAAATCTTTATCCTTGAACTCACAGTATAGGCTCCCCCAGTCCACAGATTTCATTTTGGTCCGGTAATTCTTAGCGTTCTTAGATACATTGAATGTATCCTCAATCCATTCATAAATACCTTTGAAGTAATCCCATAAATGCTTCGCGGATCGTTCGTGTCGGTGTTTTGCCATGTACTGACGAATCGTAGAGTCCTGGTTGGAGCCGGTTCTCCAGATCAAGATACGCTCAAGATGATCTTGACGCTCCCGTTTGCCACTCATATATCTCCCGCACATCACTGTTTGACCACCTTTCTTTGTGAAATAACGCTTTGCATCTGTGACCCAAGGGCCATTATAGATTGAATTTCTTAATTCTTGGTTAGACAATTCTTTTGCGCCTGTATTGATGGTTTGAAACCAACGCATTAATTCATTTGCATTCCCTTCACAGACATGTACATGGAGTTGATAATCTAAAATGCGTTCACGATCTTCCTTATCCAATCCATGCCAGTATTGAGTTTGGCCATCACCAATAGACACAGAGAACTCGCGGTTAACAATGAATTTGCAAATTGTAATAATTCGCTGCTGTCCATCCAATAACTCGTAGTCATATTCACTGTTCTCGGCCTTCGCGAAGTAAATCAAGTTTACAGGACGGTCATGGTAAATGGACTGCATCAGTGCTTCTTGAAAATCTTTTTTCCCATCATAGATATATTCTCTCTGGTAGGGCGGTCGGATGTTCAGCATCCCTCCAAGTCCAGTGACCTGTCCAGATTCATCATTATCATATCCGTCAATGATGTCCCGAATTGTGATTTTGTGCTCGTGGATTTTCATGTCTAGATCTGGCGGTTGCGAATAATAATTCGGTTGTAAATTTTTCGCCCTTCAATAATGGTTAAACACTCATATCCAATCCACCGAGCGCTATTTGCTATCCCCAGTATCTCAAACTGCTCCGGGTTGTACTTGTCCAAAAAACTGATAGGAACACCCATTGCCCCCCCCCAATTTTTGGGAATATCCTTCGTCTTACTTACTTCGATTGCATCGTAATTATCGTAGTGCGGGTATTCCTCAGGAGAATATTTTCTGTAAAGAATTAACTCCTCATTACGTTTCTTGTGAGGCAGATTCGTGAACCAGTGAACCCCCGACACCCGAATCATTCCTTCTTTTCTATCCGTAGCTGTAGCGGTATCTTCATATCGGCTAATAAAGTGGCCAGCTCCGCCTTTGAAACCCATGCCAAGCCATATTTTATTTTCCTTGATCAGCGGAAATATCTCCTTGTAGGTGATAGAATTCTGGTGCCCAATAATCAAAAACTTTTTGTCGTATTTCATGAGCTGAGCGACGTATTCACGAAACTTCGAGAACGGTGGATTGGTCACCACAATATCCGACTGCTTTAACAGTTCAATACACTCGGCACTCCGGAAATCGCCATCACCTTCTAAAGGCTTTACATCAATCTTGTGTGGATCAGGACGAGAGTTCCCGTCTTGATCTCCATGATACTCAAGATATACTGCTTTCTCCGAATCATGCTTTGAAAATAGATCTGGTTGCTGATTTTGATAGCAGGTTGTAATCAATTTCTTCAGTCCATAGAACTCAAACTGTTTGGAGAAGAATTTAAAAAAGTTGCTCACTCGTGGATCATCACAATTACAGTAGACTACCTTATCCTTGAAATACAAGCGATAATGCTTTAATTCGTTCTCTATGTCGCTTAGTTGCGTATAGAACTCGTCTTTTTTTGCGTTCCGTGCAGAGTGCAGATTTAAATTCTTAGCCATAATCCTCGTGTTTCATAGCATCCATATTAGAGTCGCTTGTTGCGAATGATGATACAAGCGTATATTCTTTTTCCATCAACATAGCCTCTGTCTATTTTGCCTTTCCACTCTGGCTTTATAATATCTGGAAACATCTCTATGAATTTCTTCCAAGATAATCCTTAATGGAATGATTTACCAAGATATGTCTGTTTCTTGATTAGTTTTTGTGTGCTCATTGTTACAAATATTTATTGTGTTTGAGCACCCTCTAATACGAATGTGAGTTATCAAAATAGAGAACAATCCAAATTTTGAAAAATTTGCCGCAGAAATCATCCTTTTTACGTTTTTGCGCAGGATTGTAGACAGTAGAACACTTTTTGGGCCAAATGGTACATCCGGTACCTATTCAAGCGATAAAGAATCATGACAACCACATCTAATCGTAAAGTTGCGTCTCATGATGAGGCAGAAAAGCAGATTAAACAAAATGATGATGTATATCTCGAAAGGAAGAGAGAATTTGAAAACTTATACCATGGTAAAATTTTGTTAATGCATAACGGCAAAATTGAAGGTGCATTTAATGATGACGAAGACGCTTATTTGATAGGTTGTGATAAATTTGAACTTGGCAATTTTTCTTTGCATCGTGTAGGAAAGAAGCCTGTTGAATTAGGATATATTTCATACGGGATAAGAGCCGAAAAAATAGCGGATGCCACCATTCCTCGCTGAGATTGAAAACAATCAGGCTATAATTAAAGCAGCTGTTGGGCGTCCAGGGTCTCTGAACAATATGCAGGGATATGATGCTTTGTTAGACACTGGCGCTCAGAGTACATTAGTGTCTCAGAAAGTTGTTGATGAATTGGGATTTATTCCTATTGGATCCGATTCTATTCGCACCGTAGAGGGTAACATAGTAACGACCAAGAAATATCACATAAATGTGGGAATTCTTGTGCAATTTGGGAGTAATGATATAGTTGGTACGGGTTTTACTATAAACGTGGCATCATTACCCTTTCAACCTGCTAATTTTGATGTATTATTGGGTATGGATTTGATCTCAAGATTCCATATGACATTTTGGGGAAATAGAATAATCATCAGTAATTAACACAAAACAAACAGGTAGGTTATTGCAGGTTATTTACGTATGTACAAATGATTTCTGAGCTTCCTAAGGCCTGAAACAAATCTCATCAATGATTGCGGTATTTCTCATCTTTAGTGGACAGAATACGTTATAACTACAAGAGGTTGTTAATCCTCAGTATGGAGGGAAATTCATCCCTACCCGCCTAACAAGAGTAAGCTCCGTTATCTTGAACTCTTGAATAAACACGAATAAATATGTAGTCAGCGGAGGTTCTTGCAAAACCTCTGTTTTCAGACAGAAAAGGCTCCCTCAGGTGCTCTCAGAGCAATATTTATGCTCAATTTCGGAGGTTTTGTAAGAGGTTCAGATTTGATGTCAAAAAAAATTTTACAGAATGGGAACCTTTTGTTTTTATGGAGATTCACGGGGAAGTACATCTCGCAGAACCTAGAGTTCTCGTACGATGTACTTCCATTGTATGGGCAATGGGGTTTGGTGAAGATTCCCTGCAATCTGAAAAGGTTGCAGGGTTTTTTGTTTCCTCACTACGCGTAAATGGGGACAATAGAAACGGTGCCCCCAATGGGGTAAACCTTGAAATTCTCAGACTGAGATTACCCTCTACCCCCTGCCCGCTACGGTCTCACTACATCCATTCTGGCAATCCACAATCCACTATTCAAATCTGATGTGTAGATATGCCCTTTAAAAATCTGAGCTCCCCAGGTCATCGGCCAACCGGGCACCATGGACTGTTCATCTGCTGTGAGAACATGTGCAATTTCTCGCCCCTGATTGTACAAATTACCTCTCAATTCGCCACTGATATCAATCACGCGTAAACCCGCCTGATAATATCCAACATATAGGCGGTCATCTTCTACCCATACATTGTGTGCGCCTGCACCCGGTATCTCGTATCTGGCAACCTCTACGGGAGCTTCAAGATCTGATACATCCAGAATATGGATATACCCTCTGGCATCAATTGGCTTACTGGGATCCCAGTCCTCAGGAAAAATCTCATCTCCGACAAACAGGTACTGCCCATGCCGCCATGCAACATGCGTGTTTCCCTCTGGATAGGAAAGTCTGCTGACCATCACGGGGGCTGTTGGAGTGCCCCCATGAGTACCTGCTCCCACGTCCAGCGTTACCACTCCATCATCCCAGTATGAAAGGTAGGCATACCCTTCCTGAACGATGACATCATGTAGCGTTTTCTCTTCCTTATCAAGCTCCCACCGCCCCACTTCTTTCGGACGAACAGGATCCGAAATATCTATAATATGGAGCGCACTTGTCCCATTGTGACACGCATATACAAGATCCTCCTCAATCCAGACATTATGGACACCTCCGGTAACCGTTTCTGTGTACTCTGAGAGGATTGTAGGATGTGCCGGATTCGAAAGATCCAGAATAACGATTCCATTTCGCCGACTAGAGGCACCTTCACGCGTAATCACGGCAAGTTGGTTACTCCCGTGAATCTTGACATCATTGATCCGTCGGGCATCCACCTGTATTGAATCCGTCAAAACAGGCTCTTCTGGATTGGTTACATCAAAAACTTTCATCCAATCATGTATGAAAGTGCCGATATATACATAATCTCGACCATCCACGCCTTCAAAAGCCCACATATCTCCAGAGTGATGATGTGCAATGGCACCACGGCCAGCAATCATCAACGTTTCTTTATGAACTCGAGGCTCGACAGCGATGATGATGGTTCGCTGGATATCTTCACCAATATGAGCGGTAATGGAATAATCGAGTGCCTCTTCTGGTACAAAAATTCCCTCCGCTCCCTCACTGCCCATATAAAGTCCACCACCAGAGGCTTCCCATGTGGGATAAACCCCCTCAACGGCGTCTCCATTCTCATCAACCGCATTCACTCGAAAACGTACCACATCTCCCTGTCGCACAATATATCGGTTTTGTGCGATTTGATAGGATACGGCCGGATTCTCTATCACGGTCACATCCACGGTCGTGGAAACATCCGCAACTCGAACGGTTACATTTGCAGTGCCAGGTTTGTGTGCATGCACTCGTCCATCCCGATTTACTGTTACTACTGCAACATTGCTACTCCTGAACCGAATACGCTCCTCCGTTGGCAACCCGTTAAGGAGTACATTTATGGACATACTTGTTCCCGAGAGAAGCGAAGAACTCGGTAATGTGGCAATCAAATGGGTCTGGTTACTCTCCTCTACGATGATCTCGGCGTATCCTGGTTTACCTCCCAAAACCGCAACAATGACTGCACGACCCGGTGCAAGTGCCTGCACTTTGCCATTCTCATCAACAGTTGCGATAGTAGACTCTGCAATATGCCAACGAGCCTCCAGTCCTGAAATAGCCGCACCAGACGCATCGTATGCCTCTGCCAGAAACTCTCTGGTTTCATTTACTTCCAGAGTAATAGATTCCGGCATGATTTTAACATGCTCCGGTGGCTCGGCTTGAGGATTTACCTGTAAAAACAGTCCAACGAGTAGTAACAACATGGATAAGTAGTCAGTTTCAGCCCCAATATACTTATCCTGTGGGTTGCTTGATCCCCCCGTCCATATGAAAACGATTGTCACCGCTAATAGACACATCCATATCCTCAGGAATGAGGCCCACGAGGTTACACTCCTTTCACTCCCAATCGTTATGACTCAATTGGGGCAGATTAGTAATGGGTTTATTGATGTGATCATGGTCGGACGCTTGGGCTCACCTGAACTTGCAGGGGCAGCCCTCGGAAATGCCACCTACTTTCTTTTTGCCCTGATTGGAATTGGCATCCTCCTAGCGGTAGGCCCCATGGTTTCACAGGCATATGGTGCAGGAAAGCATGATCCCATTGGCCGTACAGTGCGACAGGCGCTCTGGCTAGCTACCCTTCTGTCGTTGCCTGTATTGCTGATTATGTGGAATGCAAAATTACCATGGGGGCTGATGCAACAGGATGCCGCTACAATTGAATATGCTGAAGGATACCTACAGGCTTCAATGTGGGGATTTCTCCCCTTCATGTGGTTCAACGCTCTGCGCAATTTTGTCGAGGCAATTGCGCGTCCGATCCCTGTTACAATCATCATCGTAATGGGAATTCTATTAAATATCGCTGCTAATTATGGCTTGATGTTTGGTAATTTCGGCCTTCCACGACTTGGCCTCACTGGGACCGGATGGGCTACCTGTATCGTCCACTGGTTCATGTTCACCTGTATTGCACTTTATGTTGCCACAAAAAAACCTTATCGATCTTTCGGGGTTTTGAGAAAACTCCGAACCCCGGATTTTGGATATTTTCGCGAACTCCTGCAGGTTGGACTTCCAATTGGGGGATCTATCGGCCTTGAGGTCACTCTCTTTAGCGCAACAGCCTTTCTAGTTGGCACCTTTGGCGCAGTCCCCATCGCCGCGCATCAGATTGCAATTCAGTGTGCTGCAATTACATACATGGTCCCTCTTGGCATTGGGCTGGCAACTTCCGTCCGAGTCGGCCAAAATATTGGAGCCAAAAATCCTGCTGCCGCTGCAATTTCAGGATATACGGGGCTCGGATTATCCTTCATATTTATGTCCTGTACTGCATTACTGTTTCTGATTGCCCCGAATTTTGTTGCGGGTATTTATTTGGACATAAATGATCCGGCGAACCTTACAACCACTCTACAAGTGGTGAGTTTATTGGGCATTGCAGCAATTTTTCAACTGTTCGACGGAGTACAAGCGACGGCACTGGGAGCATTAAGAGGGCTTAAGGATACACGCATTCCCATGTTACTTGGCTTTATTGCATATTGGCTCATTGGAATGCCTACGGGTCTTGGTCTTGGATTCGGTCTGGATATGGGACCGGAAGGATTCTGGTGGGGGCTTGTCGTCGGTTTGTTTGCGGCATCCATCATGTTCACCTATCGTTTTTTTCGTATGACCAATCAATTAAGAATTAGCCATTCTCCACCTTTGACCTGACAATCGACAATCACACGCCATGTTGTTGAGTTATTTTACTTTCTAAAAATCAAAGATTAAACCGATATTTAGTCGATCTTATGCGTAGAAACTACAGTCTTGAAGCATCGTACAATTCATTCGCTAATTCCGATAGACGAGTTGTTAATTTTATCGTTGTTGTGGATTCAATAATTCTCGCTGTAGTCATTGGTCGGGAGTGTGCGTTTTTGTAATCATTGGAGCAATAAGCAATAGTAGTCACTGTACTCCCATAATACACGCAGTGCATGTTCAGATCTCAGAGTTGAAATGAAAAAAGATCATGGAAAGTGGAGCGAGCGGCTTGAGTATCTGAGTGAACGTGTATTCAATATGAACGGGAGTAGTTATAAAAAATTGCGGGATATTTAATTCGGAGTCAGAGATATTGCCTGAAATAATACTGGAGAAAACGGAACTTGCTTCTAAGCTTATGCCAAGAAGATTTTGCTTCATGCAACCTCCTGTACCCTAACTCTTTCGTGCCCCCTCTACAATAATGAAAATTGACTCCTTGTAGTAATTTTGTGAAAACTTGTTGAGTTACATCTAATTATGTCGTAACTTTGCGCAATATCGAAAGGCTTGCCCCTGAATGCCACAAATATTTCCCAAGAAGTCCAACGTGCTCCCGCACTTTTCTGTTGGAGCAATGCTTGGCGGCGGCGTGATAACCGTTTTCCTAGTATGGTACTATTTCTCTCCCGAATATACGGATGTCGGCTACGCACCGGAACAACCTGTTCCCTATAGCCATCGTGTTCATTTAGATCAGCTGGGACTCGATTGTCGGTACTGTCACAGCTTCGTGGAAGTGGCGGACGTATCCAACGTACCTGCAACGGAAACCTGCATGAATTGTCACGAGATCGTTCTCCCACAGAGCACTGATCTCCTGCCTGTCCGTACCAGTTGGGCAGACGGCTCATCTATTCCCTGGGTTAAAATTCATCAATTACCTGACTATGCACAGTTCAGCCATGCAGCACATGTCAATAACGGTGTTGGCTGCGAAACCTGTCACGGTAGAGTCGATAATATGGATGTGGTGAGATTGGTCGAACCACTTTCTATGGGATGGTGCCTTGAATGTCATCGAGAACCTGAAAAATATCTCCGCCCGAACGAAGAAATTACTACCATGGGCTATGTACATACCGCGGGATTCCTGGAGGATAATTTGAACCGGATCAAACAGGAAGGAATTCGTCCTCCAACCAATTGCAGTGCCTGCCACTACTAGTCCTTATACGTCATGATATCACTTCCAGTTATCGATGCCCCGACGAGGGATTTGAATCGCAGGTTGTGGAGAAGTCGGCCACATCTTGACCAAGACCCTGACCTGATTGAAATGGCTTCTGAGGAGCTTATCCCCGGAGCCAGTGATACCCCCTCAGGCAGTAATCGGCGCCACTTCATGCAGCTTCTGGGCGCCTCCATGGCCATGGCCGGACTCGCCGCCTGCCGTCGCCCGGTTGAATACATTATGCCGTTTTCGGATCGTCCGGAGGAACTCATCCCCGGAGTCCCGCTACGCTATGCGACTGCAATGAATTTTCGTGGAATTGCCCGTCCTCTACTAGCCAAAAGCTATGATGGGCGTCCCGTAAAAATTGAAGGTAACCCGGAACATCCAAACGCGTCGGGATCATCGGGAGTCTTTGAACAGGCATCGCTACTTCAACTCTACGATCCTGATCGTTCAAAGAATATTTTACGAACAGGATCTCCAGCGAGCTGGAATGATTTCCTGACTCTTTGTGAACAAATTCAAATCGGGAATCGCCGTATTGCTGTACTTGCCTCACCAGACAGTTCCCCAACAAGAAATCGACTTCGTACACAACTTGAGACTCAATTCCCTGGCGCAACATGGATTGAATATCGTAGCGAGGGAGATGATGTAGAGACCCTCGGACTTCAGATGATCTATGGACAGGCGCTCAGGCCTGTCTATGATTTTGCAAATGCGGATGTAATTGTGAGCCTGGATGCGAATTTTCTTGGACCACATGCGAGAAATGGCGACTGGAACACTCGTTCTTTTGCTCAAAGCCGCAAACTCAACGGTGCAGATGACCAAATGAGTCGGCTATATGTTGCCGAAAGCACCTATACTTCGACAGGCACTCTGGCGGATCACCGCAAACGGATGCGGTCGAATGACATCTCTGGACTTGCAAACCAGATTGCTTCTTTTTTGGGAATCCATTCCGGGGAAACGCCTGATGCTTTTGCCGCCAGTATTGCGGCGGATCTTCAAAACGCCAATGGACGCTGTCTCATTCTTGCAGGTGAAACTCAGCCTGCTGAAGTGCACGCACTTTGCGCGCTAATGAACGAAACCCTCGGCGCCATTGGAACTACGGTCACACTCCTTGACACTGAAGTTCCTATGCAAATACCTCAATCTCAAGCATTTCCTGAGTTAATTGAAGAGATGGAAGCTGGACAGATTGATTTGCTTTTGATGCTGGGCGTCAACCCCGTATATGATGCACCATCATCTTTGAACTTCCCCGAAGCAATGAGCAGAGTCATGGAGACCATCCATGTTGGCCTCCATGTTGATGAAACTGCCCGGATGAGTACATGGCATCTCCCTCTGACTCATTACCTGGAAGCATGGGGAGACGGACGGTCATGGGATGGAACCCTCACCGTAGCCCAACCACTCATTGCTCCGCTTTACGAGGATGCAAAAAGCGAAATTGAAGTCCTTCATACCCTGGTCAATGGTCAGCATACAAAGGGTTACGACCTGGTTCGGGAGACTTGGACTCCCGTCTTGGAAGACCAGAATTTTGAATCTGCGTGGCGCCGCACCTTACACGATGGTTATCTGCAGGATACTGGATTTGCATCCGTAACGCCAGCGGCCTCATTTGACGGACAACTCGCAACACCAGATAATCGATTGGAACTTGTGTTCCGGCTGGATCCCACTATTCTGGACGGGAGCTTTGCCAATAATGCATGGTGTCAGGAACTGCCCGATCCCATCACAAAAATTGTATGGGATAATGTTGCAGTTATAAGTCCGAAAACAGCTGAAGACTACGGGCTGGTATGTGAGTATTCCAAGGGCCGCTACTACGCTGATGTTGTGACCCTTGCAGCAGATGGACAGGAAATTGAACTACCCATCTGGATCCTCCCCGGGCATGCAGATAATACTATATCTGTTACAATGGGATATGGTCGAGAAATCTCCACAACACGCCCTGAGCGAGATACTCCCTTCTGGGATAAGGACGATGAAACGGATATCTACGCCCGTGGAACACTGGCCACCGGAGTTGGAACGAATGTATCCAAACTCAGAAATCTGCTTGCCCAACCTGTACTAACCGGTGTGGAACTAACGGCTACCGGCCGTAAATGGACCATCGTTACAACGCAGGATCATGGGATCCTTGATACTGAGGCGCGCCCACTCATTCGTATGGCTACACTGGATGAGTACAGGCAAGATCCTGCGTTTGCCCTTCAGGATGAAGCTCCCACACCGAGCTCAGATATGAAAACAGATTTTCAGGATTATCCCGAACTCTGGAAGAATAATCATCCGGCCAAGAGTCCTGCATACCGTGACAGTGATTACTGGCAAAATCAGTGGGGAATGGTCATCGACCTGAATACCTGTACAGGATGTAATGCCTGCATCGTTGCCTGTCAAGCAGAAAACAATATTCAGGTCGTCGGGAAGAAAGAGGTTGGAAATGGTCGCGAACTGCACTGGTTACGTGTTGACCGCTATTTTCTCAGCGAGGGAGACATGGATCTGGATGCCGATCCACAGATCGTCATGCAGCCAATGCCCTGCCAACACTGCGAGAATGCCCCTTGCGAATCGGTCTGCCCTGTTGCGGCTACCGTTCATTCACCCGATGGCACGAACCAGATGATCTACAACCGATGTATCGGGACGCGCTATTGTGCCAATAACTGCCCGTACAAAGTTCGCCGATACAACTTCTATAACTGGTCAAAAACTATTCCGGATACAGTCCAAATGGCCCAGAACCCGAATGTCTCCATTCGTTTCCGGGGCGTCATGGAAAAGTGTTCATTCTGTATACAACGAATTCGGGAGACACAGAAACGAGCCGGGCTGGAAAAACGTCCGTTACACCGTGATGAAGTAGCAACTGCATGCCAACAGGCCTGCTCAGCTGAATCCATTACATTCGGTGATTTGAATGATGATCAGAGCAAGGTCAGCCAAGCCATGCGCAACCCGCGCGGTTATAAGCTTCTTGCCGAATTGAACGTTAAACCGCGAGTGTCTTACCTAGCTCGAGTGCGTAATCCCAATCAGGACTTGGAGCCTGTAGGATAATCATAGAAAACATCCAACCACTATAGTGTCTTCATCAACTGACAAGACTGTAAAACTTCCTGCCGAACCGCCACTGGTTACAGGAAACTTGGGATTCCACGATATCACCCAGCTGGTCTCCTATCATACAGAGAAACGTCCTCCCTCCGTGTGGTACATGGCTTTGGCTGTGTCCTCCACCCTCCTGTGCATTCTTCTGTTGATGATCGCTTATCTCGTTTGGAATGGGGTTGGCGTCTGGGGAAATAACAACCCTGTGGGATGGGGATGGCCTATTGTCAACTTTGTTTTCTGGGTCGGGATCGGCCATGCCGGCACCCTGATTTCAGCGATTCTGTTTCTGTTTCGACAACAGTGGCGTACCGCCATCAATCGAAGTGCGGAAGCCATGACGATTTTTGCTGTGATCTGTGCATTACTGTTCCCAACAATCCATGTAGGCCGGGTCTGGGTTATCTATTGGACACTACCTTTGCCGAATCAGATGGAGATGTGGCCGCAGTTTAAGAGCCCCCTACTCTGGGATGTCTTTGCAGTAAGCGTGTATTTCACTGTATCCCTGGTATTCTGGTATATCGGGATGGTCCCCGATTTGGCGACTCTCCGAGATCGTGCCCGTAATGCATTCAAACGACGAATTCTAGGATTCTTTTCTCTCGGATGGAGTGGTGCAAACCGCCATTGGCGTAACTATGAAAAAACCTATCTGCTACTTGCCGCTCTTGCCACCCCGTTGGTTCTGAGTGTTCATTCTGTGGTTTCTTTTGACTTTGCTGTCAGTATTATTCCGGGCTGGCATACTACCATCTTTCCCCCATATTTTGTCGCTGGAGCTATTTTCTCGGGATTTGCCATGGTGATGACGTTGCTCATCCTGGCCCGCAGGATCTATGGAATTGAAAATATCATTACGATTGATCACCTTGAGAAGATGGCAATCATTACGCTTCTCACGGGCACAATGGTTGGTTTTGCATATATCACTGAATTCTTCATTGCCTGGTATTCCCAGGTTGAATATGAGCAATATGCATTCCTGAACCGGGCAACTGGTCCTTATGCATGGGCATATTGGATCATGATGTCATGTAACTTGCTTTTCCCGCAATTCTTCTGGATCAAGCGGCTCCGAAGAAGTATTCCGTTCTTGTTCGTGACTTCCATTATCGTGAATATTGGAATGTGGTTTGAGCGATTCGTGATCACAGTGACCAGCCTACACCGTGATTTTCTACCCAGCAGCTGGGATTATTTCAATCCGACGATTGTTGACATTTTGACCTTTGTCGGATCATTTGGACTCTTTTTGACTCTGTTTTTGATTTTCCTTCGCTACCTGCCTATGGTCTCAATGGCAGAAGTTAAAATGGTGCTCCCGGAAAGCGATCCCCATCACTATGACGACAATCATTCCAAAAGTGAGCCCCATTAATCTGAGCATAATACCATGTTAAAGAAGGTGGTTCAAAATGTAAAGGCATCCATGGGTATCTACCAGGCCCGGGAGGACATGGTCTATGGATTGCTGGCGGAATACCCTAATCCCGGGGCTCTAGTTTCGGCCGCACGCAAAGTGCATTCCTCCGGATATCGTCACTTTGACACGCATTCTCCTTTCCCGATTCATGGGATGGATCGTGCTATGGGACTTGGGCAATCCAAAGTCGGCTACCTTACACTCATTGGGGGAATCTCCGGTCTGGCACTTGCTACATGGTTACAGTGGTGGACATCCGCTGTGGATTACCCCATGAATATCAGTGGTAAGCCTTTCTTTGCTATCGAGCCATCCATCCCGATCATGTTTGAACTTACCGTCCTATTGGCCGCACTCGTGACTGTGGGGGGAATGCTCGCCATGAACGGGCTTCCCCGCCCCTACAATCCTCTCTTTTACTCCCGTGGATTTTCTCGCGTTACCGATGATGCATTTTTTCTGCACATCGCTGCCAGTGATTCAAACTTTGATCTGGACGAAACAGAAACACTCCTCAAGGAGGCAGGTGCAACTTCCATTGAAGTCGTACATGACCATGGATACTCAGAAGTATATACGCTCTAGATGAGAACCCTTTCTATCTTATTGGGGTTTGTATTCATCCTTGGTGGCTGCCGAGGTACACAAAAAGATAATCCGCCCATTCATATCAATCCGAATATGGATGCAATGGAGCGGTTTGAAGCTCAGGAAGCAAATCCCTTTTTCGCGGATGGTCGCGCCATGCGCCCTCCTGTTCCTGGCACCGTAGCTCGGGGAATACTGCGTGAAGATGTTGCATTTCATGCCGGACGTAATGCAGATGGAAGTTATGTTCAGGTGATGCCAGTTGAGTATACCGTCGAATTTGCTACGAGAGGACGTGATCGTTATGATATTTACTGCATCGTCTGTCATGGTGCTGCAGGAGATGGACAAGGGGTTGTAATGACGGGTGGATATGGATTCATTCCTATTGGCTTCCACACAGATCGCCTGCGTGAAATTGAAGATGGATACATCTATGAGGTGATTACACAAGGGATCAGAACCATGCCCGGTTACGCGCAACAAATTCCAGTTGCAGACAGATGGGCAATTGTTGCCTATGTCCGAGCATTACAGCGTAGCCAAAATGCAACGGCGGATGACCTCCCTGCTGACGAGCTAACCAACTTTCAGAACACGCCCTGACACACTACTCATGCGTGACTCATTGCGAGGCAGCTCGCTCCTGATGAAATTCATTGATCCCTTGGCGCCTACCAAGAGTGATCAATACCCCTTTACCTCTACGCCTCGGGGCTACACCTTTACCCTACTGGCCGGCCTGACAATTACATTAGTGAGCGTTTTTGTAGGAATGAATGAATTGTTCATTGAACAATTCTATTTCTCCTACCTGATTGGATGGGTTTTCTGCCTCTCGATTTCTCTGGGCTGCCTGTTCATTGTACTGATCAAGCACCTTGTACGGGCAGAATGGATCGTTTCTCTGAGAAGAATTCCCGAAGCTGCCTCTGTCTCCTTTCCTCTTCTGGCAATTCTGTCTATTCCTGTTATTATCAGTCTGTTTGATCCACACGGCCCTTATCATCATTGGACCACTGAAGGGATTGCCGATCCAACCAGCAGTCACTATGACGAGATTGTGGCGGGAAAAGTCGCCTATCTGAATATTCCGTTTTTCCTAGCTCGGATTGCCTTCTATTTCATCGCCTGGACCTTCGTCTCTTCACGACTGTGGAGATTATCTGTGCTGCAGGATGTTACAGGCGACCCACATATATCTGTCAGGCTTCGCCATCTGAGTGCTTGGGGTTTGCCCCTCTGTGCTATCACGACAGCATTTGCAGGATTTGACCTGCTCATGACGCTGGACCCACATTGGTTTTCCACGATATTTGGCGTTTATTTTTTTGCGGGCGCATTCCTGTCGGCCTTCTGCTTCACCGCTTTGACTGTTGCCTGGTTACAGCGGGCCGGGATGTTGCGAGGAGTGGTGACTGCTGAACATTATCACGACTTGGGCAAGCTGATGTTTGGATTCGTGGTGTTCTGGGCCTATATCGCATTCAGTCAGTATATGCTCATCTGGTACGGTGGAATCCCTGAAGAAACTGCCTGGTTCAAATATCGTTTGCAGAACGGGTGGGAAACCCACAGTGGAATTCTGCTGTTCGGACATTTTATTGTTCCATTTATCATTCTCTTGCCTCGGGCTATTAAACGCTATGCTACACCACTTGCCATCATCGCCGTGTGGCTGTTAATGATGCAATGGTTTGATCTTCACTGGCAATCAATGCCTGTGCTCCATAAAGAACAAGCACAATTTCACTGGTTGGACCTGAGTTGCTGGGCTGGACTGTTCAGCTTGTTTGTGGCTGCATTTCTCTGGCGATTCAGTCGCCATGCGATTGTATGTGAAGGTGATCCGCAACTGGGCAAGTCGTTACGCTTTGAAAACGTATAGGATACCCGTATGAACGCGGCTTCTGAACCCATGATGTCTGATCAACCTGCCGTTCAAGATGAAGCGGTGGCTTCAGCTGGAATCATATCCTTTGTAGTAGCTCTACTGATCGGTCTTGGGATACTGACACTTGTGGCTTCTTATTGGTTTCATCGGGAAGCACAAGTGGTGAACAATCGGCATGCAATTGAAGCTTCATATCCCAATCTGGAACGATTAAACGCCGATGGCATGCAACAGCTGAATCGCTATGAAATGCTAGATGCGGGAATCTATCGGATTCCCGTGGAACAGGCCATGCTTAGATTATCGGATGAATTTCCGCAAGACGCATCTATCTCCGAGGAAATGGCACCTTAGCATGTATAGAAAATACTTCGCCATATTTGCTCTGTGTGCTTTTTCAGTTCCATTGTATGCGCAATTGACTGAACAGGCCAGTATCGCATATGAAGGTGTTGGCCTCTCTCCCCGTTTGGGTGAGCAAATCCCCCTTGACCTTGTGTTTACCAACTCAAGGGGGGAGTCCGTCGTTCTTGGAGATTATTTTCACCAGGACCGTCCAGTTGTTCTTACATTTGTGTATCACACCTGCCCAATGCTGTGCAGTGCGTTACTCGACGGTGTCACTCGTAGCTTGGAAGAAGTACCATGGGCGCCTGGCAGCAACTATGAAATGATCACAGTTTCTTTCAGCCCTGCTGATACACCTGAGCGTGCTACCCAACAGCGTGCCCGTTACCTGAGACGCTTAGACCATGAAGATGCTGATTGGGAATTTTTGACCGGAGATGATGCTTCAATTGCCGCGCTGACCGAAGCGACCGGATTCATGTTCAAGTGGGTTGAAGAACAGGGCGAATATGCTCATCCTGCTGCGGTCATTGTGCTCAGTAATGAGGGGATGATTACCCGCTATCTCCCTGATATTGCCCCAAAAGGCCGGGATCTCCGTGCTGCCATTGTGGAAGCTTCAAACGGAACAGTCGGTAGCTTCCTCGATCGTGCTTTTCTGTATTGCTTTCAATTTGATCCAACAGCGAACTCATACGTACTTGTCGCACGCCGTGCTATGCAGGTCGGAGGTGGGATTACCGCTGTACTTCTCATTGCATTTCTGAGCATTTTGTGGATGAAAGATCCTAAAAAGACGGAGCATAAATGAATCAACAAAGCTCAATTTGGCTCCCCGAAGCTGCATCCACCATTGCAGGGGATGTAGATCACTTATTTTATTTTATTCTCGTCACTAGTGTGATTCTTTTTGTGGGAGTCATGGCAACGATGGTATTCTTTGCCTGGCGATATCGGCGGCGTAGTCCTAATGACCGCCCCACTCCGGTTCACGAAAATAGAATCGTTGAAGCCTCTTGGGTTGTCTTCCCTACAATCCTTGTGGCAATCGTCTTTATATGGGGATTCAAGGTATTTCTGGAACAGGGAATTGCCCCACCAAACTCTTACGAGGTAAATGTCACTGCCCGTAAATGGAGTTGGACTTTCACGTACCCGAACGGGGTAATTTCACCCGACCTTCATGTTCCTGTAAATCGCCCGATCAAACTTCGGATGAGTAGTGAAGATGTCATCCATAGTTTTTTTGTTCCTGCTTTTCGTATCAAAGCGGATGTATTGAATGGACGTTACTCCTATGTATGGTTTGAAGCGACCCGAAAAGACACCTTTTTAGTTGCCTGTACCGAATATTGCGGAACCGCTCACTCAGATATGTATTCGCGTGTCATTGTTGAATCTCAGGATGATTTTAATACATGGCTTGCCGATAACATAGATGACGGCACGATGACTCCTGCAGAAAGGGGAGAGCGTCTGTATACCCTGCAGGGTTGCTTCGGCTGTCATTCTTTAGATGGATCCGTTGCTGCAGGTCCATCTTTCGCTGGCTTGGCGGGAAGCATGCGGAATTTTACGGATGGCACAAACGCCGTTGCAGATGACAATTATCTTCGCACCTCCATTGTTAATCCCGCAGCCCAGATCGTTGAAGGGTATGACAATGTGATGCCCGGGCAATATGCTGTAACGATGTCTGCTGAGGAAATTGACGCACTAATAGCATTCATAAATGAGCAGTAGCAGGTATGAGCGACGAATCACATAATTATTTGAACGCCAAGAAGGGCATTTGGTCTTGGCTATCCACAACCGACCATAAGCGTATCGGAATCCTGTATGCTATCGCATGCGGTGCATTCTTTCTTTTGGGAGGTATTCTCGCGACATTTGTTCGAACCGAACTCGGTACGCCCGGAGAGACAATTCTTGGACAGGACGAATACAACCAGGTCTTCACCCTCCATGGTGTCGTCATGGTATTTCTGGTAATCATTCCTGCGATCCCTGGCATCCTCGGAAATTTTGCTCTGCCTATACAAATTGGAGCAAACGATGTGGCTTTCCCACGCCTGAATCTCGCCAGTTGGTATCTCTTTATGGCCGGCGCAATCATGGCGGTTTGCGGGTGGCTGTTTGTCGGAAAGGTAGACACTGGCTGGACCTTCTATACCCCCTACTCCAGCGGAGCTTCCAATGCGGTCCTTTGGCTTACGTCAGCAGTTTTTGTTGCCGGCTTTGCATCTATCTTCACTGGATTGAATTTCATTGTTACCGTACATAAGATGCGTGCTCCTGGCATGACCTGGAACCGGCTACCATTATTTACTTGGGCCATCTATGCAACCGGGATCGTTCAGGTTCTAGCTACACCGGTTATCGGGATCACTATGATACTCCTGTTCTTGGAAAAATTGATGCATATCGGCATCTTTGATCCGGCTCTTGGTGGTGATCCCGTCCTGTTTCAGCATTTCTTCTGGTTCTACAGCCATCCTGCCGTATACATCATGATTCTTCCGGCGATGGGTATAATCAGTGATCTCATGGGGACATTCTCCCGTCAACAGGTTTCCGGCTATACGTTCATTGCTCTTTCGTCCGTAGCCATCGCATTCCTGGGCTTTCTTGTATGGGGACACCATATGTTCGTAGCCGGTCAGAGTGCTCTTTCTTCAATTATTTTCTCAATGCTCACCTTCCTGATTGGAATACCAACAGGAATCAAGGTGTTCAACTGGGTTGCAACCATGTACAAGGGATCTGTCTGGCTCCGTACTCCGATGCTTTATGCCCTGATGTTTCTCTTCCTGTTTACAATTGGTGGTCTCACAGGAATTATGGTCGGCGTTCTGGCAGTAGATGTTCATCTACATGACACCTATTTCGTAGTTGCCCACTTCCACTATGTAATGATGGGCGGCGCACTGATTGGATTGATTGGCGGTCTGCATTACTGGTGGCCGAAGATGACCGGTCGAATGTACAATGAGACGGCGGGGGTGATTGCGGCCATCTTGGTATTTATAGGATTTAATCTGACCTTCTTTACCCAATTCTTCTTGGGATCAAAGGGAATGCCGCGGCGCTATCATGACTATTCTGAATTACTGGACACATTCCCCGAATTTGCAGCACTGAATATGGCTTCTACCATTGGATCATATATCTTGGGAGTCGGGTTACTGCTGATCCTTGTATATGCACTGTATTCACTGTTTCGAGGCCCGAAAGCAACTGCAAATCCATGGGGAGCATGTACTCTGGAGTGGACACATACAGGGCCGGTTCCTGATGAACATAATTTCCATGAAACTCCCCAGGTCACTCGTGGCCCCTATGACTTTCACCTTGCGGATGATGTCTTTGGGCCCAAAAACAATTCTCAGTCATGAGTAGTGCAGACACAACACTTAAGCACTATTTCGTGAGCCACGAGCAGCAGTTTGATGCTGCAAAACTAGGTATGTGGCTGTTTTTAGTCACAGAAATTCTCCTTTTTGCAGGGATGTTTGTGGCATATGCAGTATACAGATCATGGCACCCAGAGGTCTTCCTTCAGGCCAGCGAATTATTGGACTGGCGCTTGGGAGCTCTGAATACAGTGGTACTTCTGGCATCAAGCTTTACGGTTGCCCTTTCAATCCACTACGTACAAAAAGGACAAAATGACAAAGTTTTTCTGCTCATTATACTCACGCTTTTATGCGCTGCCGCTTTTATGGTCGTGAAGTATTTTGAATATTCAGATAAATTTTCTCATGGAATTTTCCCGGGAGCAGGCTTTGACCCACATGGCATTATTGACGGCAAAGATTACTCCAAGTATAACGTTCCGTTTGCACCGCAATTTTTTAGCATATATTTTGTCATGACTGGAATCCATGGCGTCCACGTACTTGTCGGGATGGGGATGTTTGGATGGCTTGCTACGCGCGTGGCACGCGGTCATTTTTCACCTCAGTGGTATACTCCGGTAGAGCTGACCGGCTTGTACTGGCACTTGGTGGACATTATCTGGATCTTTCTTTTCCCACTACTTTATCTGATATAGAGGTATTCTCTATGGCACAGGGCCATCATCACATTATTCCCCTGCGCACACTCAGTATAGTGTTCGCTATACTCCTGGTTCTGACGGTAGTCACTGTGATCACCGCACGAATTGATTTGGGAGCACTAAATGTTCCTCTGGCATTATCCATTGCTGGCTTCAAGGCAATCCTCGTTGCGATGATCTTCATGGCTCTGAAGTATGATAATAAGGTGAATCTATTGGCAGTCGTACTTGGAGTTGTATTTGTTGTGGTTTTTCTGGCACTGACGTTTGCTGATACGGAGTTTCGCGGGAACCTTGGAATTACAGAACCTGCAATTACAGAACCGGTCTCTGAGCCTTCCGACAAGGAACCTCCTTCACACTGAGCAATCTATCGAAAATTTATTTTCGAGCAGATGAGATCAGAAGGTGTTCCTCTTGCTTTTCTGTGACCTCTTGATTTTGGCTAATCGCTACGTTTATCTTTCGATGATAACCTCAGTTATGATTCTCTCCTTTGCTTTTCTGTACTTTTCGGGGCCTTTGTTGTATAAACAATAGTTATAACACCTGTTATTTCATCTCCAATAATTAACCTGTTGCAATGAGATTTCTATCGCTCGTCCTCTCTGTTTTGCTCGTTGTGTCCTTGAGTTCATGTGACTCAAATTCTACCGACGAACCCATAGAAACCTATATTGGCCTAGCTGCACCATTAACGGGCGCCCTGGCCAGAGCTGGCCAAAACATGCGTATAGCCGCCGAAATGTCCATCGCACTTGCGAATGAATCTCGTTCCGAAGATACCCCGCCCTACAGGCTGATCATTGAGGACACTGGAAGTACAACTGAGGGGGCCGAAGAAGCCTTTGAGAACCTCATTGCAGATGGCGTAAGATTTGTAATAGGACCATTTACCTCTTCCAATACTGCACATGTCACTTCCCTCATTGACGAATCCGGGATTGTCACAATTGCCCCGGCCTCTGCAGCAGCAGGCTTGTCAGCTGAATCTCAGTGGCTCTTCAGGTCCTCGCTTACTGTCGATATTTTGATACCGGAAGGTGTTCGTGCAACTCATGAGTTTATAAAGTATACCAATGTTGCAACGGTGACCAATCAGGCTGACCGATTCTCCAAGAGTGCACGTGATAAATTCGTTGAAGAACTTGGCAAACTGAGTGGAGTTACGCTGAATCTCAAAGAGACATTCAGTCGTTTTGATGACGAGATTGTCCCTGAAATGGATTCTCAGATCAGAGCACTGGCCAACACAAATGAGAAAATAGACGCTCTTGTCTTTTTCGGACAGGCGCCTGACCGCATTCACTTTATCTTAAGGGCTCATGAATTAGGCTTACGCGGTATACCGATTATCATCCCGCTCCTCAGCACCTCTGATCTCCGTTTAGCTCGAGAAACAAATCCGATAGCTACAGAGGGGATTTTTGCAATCCAGGTATGGATTTCTGGTAGCACTCATGCTGCTAGTAAAGAATTTGTAGCAGCATTCGAAAAACGATACGGTGATACCCCGAATGATCAGCACGCCCGAACCTATGCGGCAGTGGGTCTTCTCTTGGAAGCAATTGAAGACGCAGGCGCAAATCCGAGTAGTGAGAATGTCAGAGAGGAATTGGCCGATATGCGCAACGTAGATACGATTTATGGTTCGTTTTCTTTTGACAAAAACGGGGATGCCGACTTTACTCCGTTAGTCGGTGTCGCACGTGGTCGCAATCTTGCGCCCTTGGGGAAATAGATTGAAATTCTCCCTTACGTTCCCACAAAATCATACTGATTGCCAGGCAAGCCATTATCTGGATGATTATTGGTTGGTTTCAATGCCTATTTCTTGGAATTTTATAGCTATTGCGCGCTATAACGTCTGCCAATCGCTTAACGGCTCCTCACAACAGAAGCATCTATAATCTGCGCCTCGAGCTTTGAGATACGTATTGTATAGCCTGCATAACTGCATCCTTTAGGAAATTGATCAGCTGTTCTGGGTAATCCGCCGACAATGAAATTGTTAATCTGCCGATATGTATATTGTTAATCTGCCGGTACATTTACTGTCAATTTGACTGAAATGCCCAAAAAGAGCTTGATTCCCCGACAAATAAGATGTTTATTTCATGAAGCAATTGGAGATTCACCTGTCATACTGATTCATGGCCCTCGTCAATGCGGAAAGACAACTTTGGCAAAAAGCGTAGCAAAAAGCTCGGGTTTTCCTATTTCACCTTTGACGATAAAGATACCCGACTACTAGTTGCTCAGAATGACCCATTGGGTTTTGTGAGCGATTGCCCAGATCATACTATACTTGATGAAATCCAACGTGTACCAGGATTGGCTCGCATTTTGAAACTGTCGGTAGATCGTCACAGAATGCCTGGACGCTTTATTCGTATGCATACTGCTAATATCTATTCTTTATTCACCAACTTTGTGGGGTTGTAACAATGAAATTGATCTTTATTCACTCGCAGCTGCGGATGCGTCACCTTTTGAGTAATGTTGCTTTGTGCTTCCCTGTCCTGTTTTTGATGAAGGCTTCTATGAGATCAACCTCGTTTCTCCCCATACTTTGTACTTGTTTTTCTTTTGCCCTACATCAAGTGACAGAGGCTCAGGTGAACAAGTCTCCGTACCAGTTCACGGAGATTTTTAGAATTGGAGACGAGTCTGCTGGCGATACTATCCTGTTCCGATCTCATTTGCATTCACAGATTTCTGTGAATAGTAACGGCCAGTTATTCGTTGGAGGTGGATGGAGAGAATCTCCCATCATGTCTTTCTCAGACAGAGGAGATTTCGCTGGCTATTTAGGTGCTGTGGGCGCAGGTCCTGGGGAATTCAGAAATAGCACTAGCGTAATCATTGGACTTGAAGATTCAATCTATGTTTTTGACCGGGAGTTAAATAGACTCGTGGTATTTGACCCAAAAACGCTTCAATACGTTTATAGTAGGACTACAGTTAACGCTGAATCAAATTTTTCCAGTCCCTCTGAATTACTTGGCGTTACGAAAAAAGGATATCTCTACAAATTTGACACACCATACCGACCTTCTGGGAATGAATGGGGTATAGAACCCGATGATCCTAGAACTAGTGTAATAAATTTTATAGATTGGCAAGATGTTAAGGTACAACACCCCATGGCAGAACTTCCTGCCACAGAGCGCTTAATTAAGACTCAGGAATCATCCATTACCGTGATGCTACGACCCTTTGGCAGGTCACCCTTTTTCGTCTTTAAGAACGGAGTATTGTATGCTGGATGGAATGACACGATTAATATCTCTATCATCTCAGATATGGGAGAACAAATACAAATCATAAAAGCCGAACATGAAGCCCAATCTGTTACTCGGAAAGAACTAGAGTCTATCGTTGCCTCAAATCACATGGAGGAAAACCATCAGGTGATACTTCAATCTGAATTGATACCAGAAACAAAACCAGCATATGATGCAATGGTCGTTGATGATCACGGACACATATGGATCAGAAAGTACCCTGACACTGGTGCGGAACTTGCTCTATGGATGATTATTGGTTCAGATAACAAATTGGTCGGCGAAATGGAACTGCCCTCAAATTTACTCTTAAAAACTATACAAGGAGGGCGAGCGTATGCGAGTGTTGAGTCTGAAATATACGGTCCATATATCGTTGTATATTCTATTTCGTCGAAATAGTGGTTTGTTCGGAATCTGAATCGCAGTTCAGATTTCTCTGTCTGCTCTTTTTCTTGGTGTCCATCTGCACACATTCCTGATTGATGTGCCTCTGCGATACTACTGAAGTACACCAGATATATGGTGAAAACATTCCACCCGATGTCCGAATAATCACGGACTAATTGAGTGCGGGGAAGACAGCCCTATTAGAGGAAATGGCCTTGGTTGCGGTGACGGTTCAAACGATGGACGGTGGGGATACGGCGTCCATTGAAGAGACATTGGATGTAATAACCGAGCACCTGGATGCAATGGAGTTGCGCGCAGAAGAGGTTGTGACGGATAAGGGATATCATTCCAATGCGGTGATGGTTTCGGTGAAAGAGCGTGGGCTTCGCAGTTCCATCAGCGAGCCGAATCGTGAGCGTCGCAAATGGAGCAAGAACAGAGAGGCGCAGCAGCCGACCTATGCAAATCGGCGTCGAATCAAGGGGGCACGTGGGAGGTCCTTACTTCGTCAGCGAGGAGAGAAAATGGAGCGGGCGTTTGCGCATTTGTTGGAGACGGGTGGGTTACGTCGGGTTCATGTATGAGGTCAAATTGAAATTTCGAAGCGAATCATGCTACAAGGGGCAGCCTTGAATCCGGGAATTTTGATGCGCCAAATCCTTGGGGTTGGTAAACCCAGAGTGCTTCAAGGGGAGATGTCCGTCCAATTGGCACTGGCGGGGTGGTAGGAGGGCCCTTTTGGGTTGATTTTTGGGCGAAAACGTTCATATTCAAGCCTGTAGCACCAGATTCGCCTCACCTGCCCCGAACTGAGATCAAAAATGCTCAAATAACCCGTTTCACTACAAATGGCAAATCTTGGAAATACGCAGTCAAAAAACTGCTTTATCCACGGGCTGATAGGCGTAAATCCAAATACGTTGCTTGAAAATCGTGCTTTATTTGGACACCTGGTTGAGTCATTTGTTTATCAGGAGTTGAGACGACAAGCCAGCTCATCCGACGAACCCTATATGTTCCATCATTTTCGCAACCGTGATGGGGGTGAAGTTGACCTCATCATTGAGCGAGGCGCCCTTGAGTTAGCAGGTATTGAAATCAAAGCTTCTGCCACGGTATTTGATTCTGATTTCAAGGAGCTGCGCAGGATAAAGGCTGCCCATCCTGACAAATTCAGATGGTTCTACTGGGCTTTGTGTGGTTTAAGATCTAAACCTCCGCAGAAAAAGAAAATTGCGACTCTG
>JAPOTE010000018.1 GCA_026709335.1 Bacteroidota bacterium
CGGAATCATGACGACGCAAGGATTGAATGCCGTCATAAAATTGGGACAAGAGGGGTGCAAGCAGTACTATAAACAACGCGTAGCTAGTTTTCGTGGAGATCAGCTACAATGCCTTATAAAGTCGATGGGAGAGGCTGTCGAAGGGAAGCTTGTCAAGTATAAGGATTTTATGTTTTCATTGACAGATGAGTATGACAAAAAAGAAGCACAGGACTTGTTTGATCTCTTTATCAGGAAGGGGATACTCGAGGAGTACGAGGGAAAATATGCTATCTCTATTCCCTCCATGCATGCATGGTTAAAAGAAAAATACGGACGCGAAAGTATTGAATCAGTCCGCGAGACGAAAGTACGCCCTAATCCCTCCGAAGGATTTTGACTCGGAGCGTTAAATAGCTTAGCTTTCGTATTTCCGGGTCAAATCTCGCACCCTGTATCGGGTTATGGTGCGATCAAACAGGATTTAGACAGAATAAAATATAGCATCTATATTCGGCTTTTCCCTGCATCCAACTCCTTATTCCCGATCAAACAATAGACTCCGAAGTAAAGAACGATTTACCAACGGAATTTGCTTCTATCTCGGAGGATTGGACTTCCGCCCTGAAGGCTTCCAGAAGATAGCCTACCCACTCAAAGTGAAGAGTCTGAGATCTCAAAGAGATGAGGTCTACGGGGCACAGGATAATTTTGCCGATGATCACTAATGCCTGCGCAATGATACATTACCTACGGCGGTCGCCATCACAATTGAAGCATCCCCTCCCCCATTGATCTCACCTGAGAAAGAATGAGACAGAAGCTTTTTAGAGATTTCAATTGGAAATTCACAGCTGACGGTTCCCAAGCTTGCAGTTCCACGAACATCAGCCTGAACATCCTCAGAAAGAGAAAGGGATACATTGCCCGCACCTGTGCGAAGCTTGGTCTTACCTTGGGGTTGCCCGATCACTTCCACTGTTACATTTCCGGTTCCTACCATCGCATGCAAATCATTCACTTGGGCATAGATTGATAAATTTCCCGCACCGGTCGCAACATCCGCATCCTCGATATTGCCAGAAACATCCACATTTCCAGCCCCAGACTTTACATCTAATTCACCTTCTATATCTTCCAATAGGATGTTGCCCGCGCCGGTACGCCCTGTGATATCTCCAGAAACTTCCATGATCGTTACATTCCCGGCACCCGTTTTGAAATCTACATCGTATCTGTCTGGCACCCTTACAGTAAGGTTGATTTTGATTGCAGGACCTTTGCGCCACCGCATTTGTCCTCGTTCATCTTCCACTCTTGACTGAATGCTGACATCATCTCCATCTTTATTGAACTCGTAGCGATGAGCAGACTCAAGGAGCCGCTCCGCTTCCTCCGAACTCTCCGCCCGTGCACGACGCTCAAGCTCAATTCTCACAGAATTTTCTCCTCCCGTCTCAACCTCTATGTTCCCTCGATCAAAATCTATGATCAAGGTGCCTCCCGGATTCACTTTATATTCTTTCTTGATGACATCTTTTGCAGTAGGAAGTACTCTGGAAGCAGTCAATATTAAAACTGCGACGATTGCAAATCCAAAGATTCTGTAGCTAGATGGAGATTTCATTGATTGCTGTGATGATCTCTGACCCTATTTAAGCTACGTAAATCTTAGTCCTTAGTTGCAAAATGGATTTCAGGGAATCCTGTTGCGGGGATAGATGTTTAACATTTTGCAAAAATAATTCCTCCAAATGGCCAAGGTTACACTCCAGCGTCTGGACGACAAATTTCACTTTCTTGCTGCGAACAGCAATGGAAATACGTTGCACCTGGACACTGGCCCTGAAGAAGGAGGAAGCGGTCAGGGGGTTGGCCCCATGCAGGCGGTCGCAATGGCCTTAGGTGGCTGTAGCGGAATTGATATCGTCATTGTCCTCAAGAAACAACGACAGGATCTCCAGAAGTTTGACACTATCATCACCTACGATCGCGCTGAGCACGAAACTCCTTCTTTGTTTACAAAGCTACATGTGCACTATGAGTTTGAGGGACAACTTGATCAAGACAAAGTGCGCCGAGCAGTAGACCTCAGCATCAATAAGTATTGTTCCGTTGCCAAGATTCTGGAAAAAACTGCAACAATCACTGTAAGCTGGTCAATCAATGGTCAGCATTATTCCTTAGAACCTACAAATTAATCCACCTATTTGCAATGAGTGTTAATCATGCCAATGCCTCCTGGGAAGGAGATCTGAAGTCCGGTAGCGGACATATCAAAACCGAACGAGGTAGTCTGGATACTCCCTTTACATTTGGATCTCGATTTGAGGGAGACCCCGGAATCGGCCCGGAAGACTTGGTAGCTGCTGCTATTTCTGGATGTTTTTCGATGGCTCTCTCCAACGAACTTGACGGACGAGGCAATACGGCAAGCCGTGTTGATACCCGAGCCACGGTTACACTTGGACCTGACCCGACTGGTGGATTCCATATCTCCAGTATTGATCTGGTGGTTCGCGCAGATGTGCCCGGCGTCAACAATGATGAATTCCAGGATGCTGCTGAGGCGACGCGCACGGGTTGCCCGATCGCAAAGCTCTACGCGGGTACAACGATCAATCTGGACGCACAACTTGTGTCCTGACTCTACTGCATTCAACTTCCTCGCGGAAACTCGAGATCAGGTTTCATTGATCGCAGCAAGTTCTCTTCCAAATCTGTTACTCGTCGGTGAGGTGCATCGTCTCATCTGCATCAACTACCAGATGTCCGGAGCGAATTAAGGAGGTAATCTGTGCAATTACCTGTTTTTTGAAAACGGCACTGGTTGACTTGAAACCAAGCATGCGGGCCACCTCAACTGCACACTCTTCGCGGTTGATTGCAAGGCATCGCCTTACAGCATCCAGAATTGCTTGCTGATACTCTTCAGGAGGAATCATTCCCGGCTTCCTGTGCTGAGATTCTTCTACCTGACTGCGATTACGCACTTTTACCTTGGCGAGGGGTTTTTCCAGGAATCTATCATCTGAATCAGACCGCTCTATCTTGCCCTGATACTCTGCCAAACGAATGGCATGATGAATCTTCTCCTTGATCAGTTTTCCAGCCTGCTCATGCCCCCATATCATTCGTACCTTCCGAACAACGATATCCTGATGGATGGGGCCTTCTATCTCAACAATTTCTGCAATCAAACCGGCTACATCTTTTACATCGGCCTCATGAATAGAACCGTAGGTTCCAAGGATATACTTTTCTACTTCTCTGGGCTCGAACTCTTGGTAAAACTCCACTGAGGACTTTTTGGGGTTGGCAGGTTTCTCCTCTCTCACTACCGGAGGTTGGCGCTGAATCCGAGGAAGGCTCTTGTCCGTCTTTGAGCATGCCTGCCGGATGGCATGCACAGCTTTTTGAGTTTCAGTTTCAGGATTATTGAACCAGTCTGTACTCCATATGCGATGGAAAGCCCAACCTTTAGCCTCCAGAAGTGTCTGACGCATCCGATCTCGTTCTCTTGCCCAATATGATGAGTGATATCGTGCTCCATCACACTCTATTGCCAAAATGTATCCACCTTCACTATCTGGATCTCTAACGGCGAGATCTATCAGAAACCCCTCTGAACCAACCTGATAATCAACCTTATATCCGTATCTGCGGATGGCATCTGCTACGGCTTCTTCAAACGGACTGTCCGGTTCCCGCCCGGTAATTGTAGGGACATCCATTTCGCCGGTCTCTGCATACTTAAGGAAAGACTTCAGCATATAGGGCCCTCGATGTCGAGCTTTTTCATGCTGAATATCTGTGTGCCTGATAGAAGAGAATACCTGACATCGTTTTTTAGCTCTGGTAAACAATACATTCAGCCGACGCTCGCCTCCCTCATTGGATATTGGTCCATAATTTTGGGAAAGTCTCCCTTCCTCGGTTTTTCCATATCCAATTGAGATAAATATTACATCTCGTTCATCTCCCTGCACGGTTTCCAAATTTTTGATAAAGAAGGGGTTTTCCTTGACCTCGCTGCAGAAAGAATTGAGTTCTGGATACCTGGATCGCATCCATTCCGCTTGATTTTGAATGGTCGTCTGCTGCGATTGACTCATTGCAACAACTCCCAAAGATTCTTGAGGGCGCGTCCTCGCATGCTCCAACACCGCGTTCATTACTGCCTTGGCCTCATCGGGATTATCACTTCTGCCTCTGCCGCGACGATAGATTCCACCAACATACTCAAAGGTGAGCCCCAATTTGGTACTCGTTGTGACTGGACTGGGAGGGCAAACAAGCCTGTTACCATAGAACTCCTGATTTGAAACTGCAATCAGAGATTCGTGCTGTGACCTGTAATGCCACCTGAGCATACATCCCGGCATACCCCGTGCATCGCAGAGAGTGAGGATGCTTTCCATATCCTTGACCTGCCCTGCGATGACATCTTGCATATCCTGCTCCTCCGGCTCATCATCAATATTGACCAATTTTTCAAAAAACGAAGTCGGTGGCAATTGTTTCTGATCTCCAACGATAATCGCACGCGATGCACGCATCAGTGATCCAATCGCATCTGCCGGTCGCACCTGACTGGCCTCATCAATCAGCAAGAGATCAAACTTCAATCCATCCGGATCCAAATACTGAGCAACAGAGAGTGGGCTCATCAGGAAAACAGGCTTGATCGCCTGAACGGCATCCCCTACCTCCTTCAAAAGCCTGCGGAGCGGCATGTGCCGGGTTTTCTTCTGTGCTTCTCCACGAAGAATTCCCATTTTTCCCCGAGTGCCTTCCGGAATCGAATTATAATGCGCAGCCATGACCTCCTGGGAGCTGAGTCTCAGGGGAGCCGCATCCAATTCTCTGAATTGTTCAACCAGATCGGTCCGCTCACGGCCACTGATTTTG
>JAPOTE010000089.1 GCA_026709335.1 Bacteroidota bacterium
TGTCGCAATTCTCTATTCAGAACGACTCTCTGTCGTGTCTGATTTTCATGCTAAAGCAAATAAGATTTTGCCTCGAAATTTGACTGAAAAATCGCACTTGTAATTGAGTAATGATTTCGCGTAAAACTGCTCTACCCTTTGGTGATTAATTCTATTGACTAGGGATTCCTGACTACTACTTGGTCACAGTCTGAATTTGATTCGAGGGATGGTCGTCTGCGGTTCCCTTGGATTGTCCAATTTGTGTTTCGATGATCAACCCCATATGTGCATGAATGATTTGAGAAGTTGGGCACGAATCCTCCTGTTCCTGAAATGATGGTAGGAGAATTCACGATTTCTGGGATGCATGGTTGTGCGAGATGCGTACTTGGTTTTTTTTGATCTACAAAACAATAGGAGCAACTGATATTTCGGAACCGATGAACCCTCGATTGCGTCCAACAACCTTCCAGATAGCATTTCCTTGTGATGTCTCACAGTTTCTCTCACATATCAGATATTTTTGCTGACCGTGGTCCTACCAGATATTTCCATGGGCGGACACGGATCCTGCGAAATTTCAATAATCTTTTAGAGCTTGCGATGACAAGGGACGGTCGGACGACCATGCTAATTCAGGGTGCGCCAGGTGTGGGGAAGACGGCGCTACTGGAGGAGATGGCCATAGATGCCATGGAAAAACGATGGAGTGTTTTTAAAATCAATTACGATGACTTGCACAATCCCGTCCAAATGGCGCAGACGCTTGGCAAACCCTACGTTGCTCGCAAGCAGGCGTCCATAAAAGCTGATGGAAAGCTGTTGGGTGCAGAGCGGATCAAAGAAATTGCAGGGGATTCAAGCGTGCCCCACGTCCTTGAAAACATGAATCCTAGGAAAGGGGTGCTTTTGGTACTCGATGAAGCCCAATATGTTGGTCGTTTCTTCAATACCTCGAATGAGTCTGCAGTGGCATCGACATTGAACAAGCTCCACAATGGTGAATTGCCTCACCCAACTATCCTGCTCGCGGCGGGGTTGGGGGTGTCAAAAGCATCTTTCGGTGACTTGGGGATTTCAAGATTTCGGGGAGGATGTTTTGTAGAATTGGGAGCGCTGGGCAAAGAATCTGAACATGCAGTAATCCATGACTGGCTTGTCAAAGAGGGGGGTGCCGAGGGCGACTCGACCCCATGGATTGATGCGATTGCCCAGAAAACACATGGTTGGCCTCAGCATATTTCGGCATATGGAGATGTCGCAGCAAAGCAAATCCAGTATGATGATGGGGAGATGACCTCTTCGGGATTGGAAGTCGTATATCAGTTGGGGGAAGATAGACGTGAAGCGTATTACGAACAACGTGCCGAAGGGATCAGCGGAAGAGAACGTGGTAGTCTAGCAAGGCTGATCAAAAATGTTGCATTCAGGGATGGGCTTTACAAGGAAGATGTCATAGAAGTTTTATCGCAGGAGTGCGGCGATCCAGATAAAGCGAAAAATTTGTTTAACAAAGCAGTGGAGCGCGGGATACTGCACAGCCAAGGTGAAGTCTATAGCACCCCGATCCCATCCATGCGAACCTGGATGATCTCGAAGTATGCTCGTGAGCGAATCATTCCCTACGCATCCCAGCTGAGCCCTTCTCCATTACATGAGCGGAATTCCGGGATTGAATCAAGAGAACTATGACATCTAGTCCGCAATTTACGTCGAACGCACAGAAACAGGCCTAAAATCGACGACCGGTAGATTTTTCACTATCTTTTTCCAGCACACTCGCCACGGTGTCTGCTCATTGGCATAGATGTGTTCAATCGTCCGCGCTCCTGTTTTCTGTAAAAATCCCTCGCTTTACAGCACGTTTCATGATGTCGAGGGCCATCGTTCAACTCACACGGAGTCACTGGATACCGTTGATATATTGATCGAATCCTGCAAACAGTCGCTCCCTTGGCCTCAGAACTGTTGATTAACCTGTTGGACAGGGTATGGCACGAATATTACTGGCATGTCAACAGATTAGTGAAGGATTCCTTGTACAGACAAACTGGCTACGTTATAGAAAAAACTCTTGAATCCCAATCCGCAGCTCTTATCCACTTAAAAATGGAGGTTCCAGATTTTTTACCTTGTCGCCGAAAGTTTAAACTTAACACTACCGAAAAAAGACAATGAAAATCTCGTATTTCGCCACGAAATTTTCTTTGATCATCGCCCTTGCGGTTACCGGTTATCTGGTTGGAGCTACCATGGTTGCCATTACGACCAATGCGGCAGAAGAAAGGGACTGTGAAAACGACATATGTCAACACATATCCCATTCCCATTACATTGCTGCTTGTATAGACGCTCCCGACGAGGAATCTGGCTGTGACGCAAAATTTAGCTGGTTGTGGGGGAAACATTATTGCGAAACAACTGATTGTGATAGTGAAGAGTAATGGCGCATAGGTTTTTCTCCAGAACTATTGTCTCGTGTTTTTCTTCCTCAGCTTCATGTCACGGCTGGTGGCGGCGGCGTACGATGTACACTACTGCCTTTATCTTGGCAATGTTAGTACTGTTTTCTTCCTGTAACGGTAATCAAAAGGGCAAGGTGGTCGTGGGACGACTCCATCCCACAGAAGAAAACATCCCCGTGATTACCGGCATGCGGTATGTTTTGCGGGAGGATACTTCCGGAGCCCAGATAAAACTGGTCGATGAAAAGAATTTTTTCAAAGCAGAAGTTTTCTCCATAGGAGCCTACGAAGGTGAACAACATGAGATGCTTGGGAACATTTCAGATATTGCCATGGGCACGAATACTCTGTTGTACATTGACGGGGAGAACGGCGAAGCACGTGTTTATGATCAACTAGGAGCTCTAAAACAGGTAGTTGGAGCTCCTAGCGTAGCTCCCGGTGAATTCAGCTATTTGGAAGCAGTAGCAATTACAAGGGATGATTCCAAGTTTTTTGTCGCAGATCAGTCGGGTAATAGGATTCAGATTTTCCAGAGACAGGGTAATGCTTACGAATTCTTTGACACGTTCTCAATGCCCCATGATTTTCTTGCCTCTGACATCTGCGTGATAAAAGACCATCTGTATCTTCACGGATACTCAGAGAGTTTGGATCATGTCATACACAAGGTTACACATGCCGGCAAGTATATTTTGTCTTTCGGCCAACCTTATCTATCGGATGTTCCCTTTATTAAGTCTATAATATCGGATGACGGCAGTCTAGTATGCAGTGAGACATCCGGCACCGTGCTCTACGCTAATCAAACTGTTCCGATCCTCAAGGCCTATGATGAAGTCGGTACGCTTCGATGGCAAGTCAAGTTTGCAGATCATGTTCAAATGTATCTGCCGGAGGGCAAAAACGAGGGAGGACGAACTTCTCTTGCTTATCCGCCCCAGTTACCTGGCGAGAGTTCTTATCTATTTCTGATTGCGGACCCTGTAAGTAATTCTTTCATAATCTCACATACAACCCTTGGACCTGATGAAGAAAAAACAGCAGAACTCGTACGACATTATTTTTCGATCCCTGTAGAGTCAGGACACGGAACATATTTAGGGAAACATTACCTTGGAGTTGAAGAATGGGGACGGTTTCGGCATCCGTCTCCCGATCAGCACCCGCCTCTTCTTCGAATAGCAAGTTTGAACAAAAACTATGTGTATGCAATACGGAATTCCCCTTTTCCTGTGATTGGGATTTTTAAGCGAGAACTGTTATTTCTTCAATGAAGAATCTCCTGCAAAACTCCCGAAATTGAGCATAAACATTACCCTAGAAACACCTGAGGGAGTCTTTTCTGTCTGAAAACAGAGGTTTTACAAGAACCTCTAGGGAATAAGCTCTTCGGTGGGTTGATGGAAGAATCTCCTCTTGAGGTTTGACAGTTCCTTTCATGCCTTCAGAGAATCAAATCCTGCAAGTGAGTTAATATCCTTTGGGCCATCAAGTTTGAATCTTTTCTGGGGAGGCCTTTTGATCAACCCGCATCATTTGATCATGCACAATCAATAACAAGTTGTGCCACTC
Organism: Bacteroidota bacterium; assembly: GCA_026709335.1. Classification (GTDB taxonomy): domain Bacteria; phylum Bacteroidota; class Rhodothermia; order Rhodothermales; family Bin80; genus Bin80. The sequence goes on from JAPOTE010000089.1 coordinate 4,023, forward strand.
TTCGAGATGCATTGTACTCTGACCAGAGTTTTAGTGCGTTTGATCCGGCAGTATGCAGGCAGTTTGATTTTGTGGATATGCAAGGAGAATTACGGCTTTCTGGCTGTATGAAGGCATTGGAAATTTTAGAAGGCGAGGGACAGTTTTCTCTTCTCAAGAAGCAGCCTAAGTCTCCAGTATGTGGTCCTCGGTGCCTGGATACGCCGATCCCAAAGTTCTTCGGTCTTCCTAGGAATGTACGAAAGATCAGATGCACTGACTCCAAAATTTCCTTCTTCAGGGGATTGTGCAAAGGTGCTCGGGCAGAGGAAAAGAACCAGCACCGCAAGCCCAGAAAAATAGACATGCGTCCTAGCTATGCAACCCAAGCTTTCAAGCTCCCTTTGGCGCTTCTGGCAATGCGAGTTCCTTGATACGACTTCAAACACGGAGTGTGACCTTTGCAGCAGGTCAGATTTTTTGAGCCAGAGTTACCCCGTCTCCAATGGGAACAAGTGTGATATGTACACGGGAATCCTGATGAAGTTTTTGATTTAGTGATTGAATGGACTTCGTGGCCTCACTCTTCGTCAAAGGGTTAGCAACATCTCCTCCACGCAAGACATTATCAATCATGATGAGCCCCCCGGGCCTGACCAAAGCCAAGGAGTTTTCGTAATAGAGATCATAGCTCTCTTTGTCTGCATCGATGAAGGCAACATCGAACGAATTCGCTTTCCCCTCATCAAGAAACTTGGCCAGAGTCTCGGAGGCTGGGGCTAGATGTAATGTAATCCGATCCGAAACACCAGCCTGCAGCCAGTATTTGCGAGGTATGCATACGAAAATCCCATGTAAGATAATCATTTTACTAATAAATTGAGGT
>JAPOTE010000052.1 GCA_026709335.1 Bacteroidota bacterium
TTGAGGGTAATGGAACCGAGTGGGGAAGAGCGCGAGCAAATGGCCCCCAAATTTGACTAAACCCTTTCCCTTGTGCATTTTTTACCTTCTCGAGTAGTCGGATCCCACGAATCAGCCACCATAGTCGAATTGTCAATGAATGAACAATAACAAAGGTCCGACGCCAATCGAGCCGATTGAACGATTTAGGGATTGCTGATCCAACAGCCTCAAACAGGACTTTTGATCCAGCAAGTGCCATATTCGAGATGGCAATCTCTTCGCACGCGAGCAACCGCATTGTGCGACTACGAAATGATGGGCTTACGCGCCAACGATGATATAATGCTTTTCTGACGGAGGTCACTTCCACATGTTGATCCGCAAATACTTCGTAAATCTCCATTGCTAAAAGCTCTGGCGTACGAACCGCCTGGAATCTCTCCACAACAAAATCGGTGAATCTTTCAGATTCTGCCAACGCGAGGGCATCACCGAACCCAAGCGTCATCCCTATTGCCGTTAAAGGATGATAATATCCAGCTGCATCGCCAATCAGAACACGATCTGATCTCCCATAAGAAACGCGCGGGCTCATAGAGTTTACCGCTCCATGAAACTCTCCCTCCTGGAGAGATTCTATAAAGGCAGATCGGAGCATTTCCGGTAAAAATTGAACTGATACCTCAGACAGATATCCAACACGGTCGCTGGAATTCCAGTAATGAGGAGGTATATCAACAATCACACGAATCTGATCTTCCCGCAAGCGATAGATGAACATTGGGCCAGGTCCGCCAGATAATAGATGCCCATATGTTTCCATAGGTAAATCGACATTTTTCACAGTCACGCCTACCATACGGGAGCAGTTCATCGGAGAGGATTTAATACCGATTCCCAGTGATCTTCGTACCAGAGAAGAGCGACCGTCAGCACCTACAATTCGCTCAGCGCTGACAGATTCCATGTTACCCTCATGAGAAAAAAAGACTTCCTTGCCCTCGATTTTTCTTACACGGGCAGCAGAAATAAAATCTATGCCTGACTGACTTTCCACCGCCTCGTGCAAAGAAGATACGATGACAGAATGCTCACATGCCAAGCCGTATGCATCATCGGAATAGGGAAGAATAATCGGATCGGAGTTATCTTCGGGCAATACTACAAATCCTCTTCCTATCGTACAATGCGCATGTTCATCAAGGTTTACTCCGACCTCCTTTAGTATCCGTACAGCTGGCGGATGTAACCACTCGCCAGCCATTCGTTTCGTAGCTTTCGTGTTTGCTTCAAGTAAAGCTACTCGTGCACCTCTCTGTGCGTGAGCAAGTGCACATACACTCCCAACAGGCCCAGCACCCACAATAGCTACGTCATAAAAGGACGAAGAGGAAGTGTTCATTGGAAAACACTTGACTGTGAACGACGGCGATAACGGATGAGACACGGCTCTTTAGGGCCTGTTACCCAGCTACCATAATTCGGATCTGGAATCCCTGAATCAAGATGAAACTCAAAGCGATCAAGCAACACGGTCCAGATCGCTTTGAGTTGCATGTATGCAAAGTGTTTCCCCATGCACTGGTGCTTGCCCCCTCCAAATCCGATCAACGTATAATGGTGTTGCTTATGCTCACTTCTAGGGGGAGCAAATCGTTCGGGAACGAACTCATTCGGATTTTCAAAAACTTCTGGTAACCTGTGAGATACTGCAGGCGACACCATTGCAAGTGTTCCGGGGGATACGACATGATCTTTGTATCGGATCGGCTGGAGAACCTTACGAATCAATACAATGAGTGGTGGATGTAATCGTTCGTTTTCTCGTATGACACACTCCAGTGCTAATTGTTTTTTGAGTGTATCATAGTTCATTTCGCCCTCTTGACCATATACCTCCTGCATTTCGTTTCTCACATGGTCAATACAAGAAGGTGCCTGTGACATTTCCAATCCTGTCCAAGTTGCCAGAACCGTGCTGGTATGCTGCCCTGCAAACAGAACAGTCAGTAAAATCCCGGTAATCTCATCATCCGTTAATGCACGCCCATCTTTGTACTTTGCCTCCATGAGAGTATTCATGAAATCATCCTGCACAGAACCTGTACGGCGACGCTTCTCAATAATTTGACTAAGAAGATGTGCTATTGTTTTCCGTGCGCGATCACGAGCTCGATGGGAAGGAATTGGCAGATAAGGGAGAAAAAAACCGATCAGATTTATCCCATTTTGTAAATAATGATATGCATCCGCAAAACCTTCATCTATCTGCTCCCGAATCTCCTTGCCAATCAGACAATGACTGGCAATCTTGACAGTGAGGCGATTGAGTGCTTCTGGTAAATTAAGTTCACCCTCGTCATCCAGCTCATCTGCAAACATTGTCGCTTCCTTGAACATGATTCGAGCGAACCTGCGCATGGCAGGTTCTCGAAGTGCTGGAAACAGAAAACCTAGCTGTTCCGACATGATTTCCGGAGCAACATCATAGGCTACACCACGTCCAAATATTGGCACAGTGAACTGATAGACGGCTCTGGCATCGAGCTGAGCTTCGGATGCTTTGAAATAGACATCATGCGCATTTGGACCAGTAAAAAGAACGAATTCACGAGTGCCGAGCCGAAAGCGTGCGAGATCACCTTGCTCACGCCAACCGCGTCCCATCATTGCTACGGGATCCTTCTGAAATTCCAACGCATGTCCCAACAAAGGCCACCCCCCATCAAGTTCGGGAACGACTGATAGAGAAGTCATCAAATCATCTGATGCAGAATGTGGGGTTACCCCATTAGAAGATTGCTGTGTCATTACTTCAATTAATGAATAAAAGGTACCATGGAATATGGAACCCGCTGTTTATACTTCACCCATAGCTCACCGTACTTGGCACTACATCGTCGCTCATCCCGCCACGAACGATGCCACAAAAGTCCTATGAGCCAAGCCGGTAACAAAAATGGGATCCACGAAACAAATCCAGTTGTAAACGTGAATGCCAAGTAGACGCAAATTTCCCCAGAATAATTGAGGTGGCGTCCAATGCCCCAAAAACCTGAAACAAGAAGGCGGCCTTCTAAACTCTCCGCAGGCTTCCCCCAAATGGTAATTTCAGAGTTGCGCTTAAAGCGGTGTTTCTGCTCATTAGCACCACGAAAGAGCCAAAATCCAAATACAAATAATAAAACGATGGCAATCGCGACAGGAATAGGTAGTGATCCCGATGCATTCAGTAACCACCATCCTGAGATACAATAGAAAAAGGGAACGAGTACATAATCTCCCCAGACCAACATCCAGCCAAAACGTTCACTGACAAGATCCCAAGTGTGGATCATGCCATACTCAAACTGAAAATAATTGAGAATATACAGGAAAGTAAAGCACTGATAAAGTATCATGGCAAGACTCAACTCTCCATACTCTTCATATTGTGCTACTCCGAATGAGAGATTGAATATTGCCAAGGCAATCAGGGATGGGCGGTAGCTGAAAAGTTTCAAATCTACTCCAAACCAGGCAGGGCTGTGTTCTGCGCCATAAAAATAGGCGTTCCAGAATTTTCTGGGGGGAGTTTGGGAACGAGATCCGCGCCAGCACAGCCAGCCAGAAAGTGTAAATGCAAACAGGTTTGCTACCACGAACAGTGCCAGAAAATCATCAAGTAACGTAGAAAGAGAGAATATATTGGCCACCTGAAGGCCACCCGCCATGAGGACAGTAATCAGAAAGAGAAGAAGACCGTTCAGTTTGTAGGTACGGGCTTTTCCGTCAATTACAGGTCCGATAGTTTTTTTGCCTGGCAATACAATTGAGCCGATAAACAACAGAACAATAAACCCCAGCATGAGGGCAGTCGCCCTGAGCAAGGCATCTCCTGATAACCCATCGAGTAACTCAGCCATCAGATTGAGAGCTTGTTGCGTGTACCCCATTCACTCCGTTATTTCGATACTCCAAGTGCTCCCGCCATTTTCGGACAGTTACTTTTTGAAATGCACGCACTACCGGATTTACTTCCATTGGGGGTGCCTCCCAAAAAGATTCATAACCGTCCTGTTCTGCTTCCATAGCAAATTGATCTTCGGAGAGCAAAGGACCGATCAATCGACGATTAGCAATCTTCAATACCATAGTCATGGCCCAACGTGGAATACGCACGGGTAGAAAAGGAATCTTCAGTGACTTGAAGTAGAACAAAAAGAATGTACGGCTAGTGCGTTCATCAATGGGAAGCACAAAAAGCCAGTGCTTGATCTCGTCATCTGTATTTGACCATTGGTAGGGATACTCAAAACAGAGGTCCATTTTGTTAGTGTCAATTCGATCATGCTCAACGAAGAGACTAGAGATACGGCCTCGGCCGACTTTGGTATTGTAAGCGAGATGAACATTGTCACCAACCGTTTCAAATCGTATAAGCTCTGCACCTTGAAAAGGTCGATATTTGCGGTGTAGATAGGCATGAGAAAAGTCGCTCACATTATCTATAACCATCGAGTGGTGAGCAGAACATTTAAAGCTGACTGGTACACAAGCCCACCGCCCTGGTCCTTCGAGTTCAGGAATTTCGGGAATTTGGCGAGATTCAGCCATTTCAGGATTACCGGGAAATATCCAAACCAAACCGTATCGGATCTTGACAGGATAGCTTCGAACCGCAAGTTTCGGGACGCTTTTCCGACCGAAAAGATCAGGGATTTCTACAACACGTCCAGTTTGGTCATACTCCCATCCATGATAAGGGCACACAAGTCTACAGCCCTCTACATTTCCCTTGGAGAGTTTTAATTGTCTATGTAGGCAACGATTTTCAATCGCATGAAAGGAACCATCTTTGGTACGATAAAGCGCAATGGATCGTTTCCAGAAGATGACCTCTACCGTAGTACCAGGTTTAACTCGGCGTACCTCCTCCACCGCATACCAATAGTCAGGGTGCATCCCGGAAGAACGAGCTTGCTGGCGCAGAGTACCTCCTTCTTCAAATCGAGGTGGAGCAGTTGTTGAAGGATCGACATCATGTGTTGGTTGAGATGTTATCTTGGTATCTGACATAGTGCCTAAATCTGAAGAGATTAGTTAGTTAAATATTAAGATTTCTTGGAGGTTTTGCTTTCGGATTTGTAATTGCGTTGCGAGAGTAGTGAAATGCATATGCTTCATGCACCGCGTCACGGATTGTGGTTGGCTTAAACCCAAGTTCATTTCTCGCTTTGCTGGTATCTGCATGGCGACGTTTTTGCAGCAGTCGAATTGCACCAGGTGTGAAGCGTTGTGGGACACTGGGGTGAAATTTACTCAGATAAAAACTTGCAATCTCCGATGCCACTAGCATCAAGCGGGGGGGAATTCTGCGGCTGGATCTTTTAATACCTGAGACTTCCTCAAACAGGTCCAATATTTGGGAAATCGTCTTATACTCGGTGCTGAAGATATATTTTTCCCCGGAGCGTCCATGGTGCATGCACAAAAGATGTCCCTGAACGATATCACGAGCCGCGACAAATTCAAAGCCCCCGTCCACATATGCGCGAATTTTGCCACGGGTGTAATCACATAAAGTTCTTCCCAGGCGGGAAGGAAGGTAATCATAACTCCCAATGAGGGCGCAGCATGTTGCTACAACAACATCTTGTCCTTGCGCCGCTGCCCTCCAGCATTCATGCTCAACCAATACCTTGCTACGCTCATAGGGCATTGTACGCTCCATGGGGTAGAACTGCATCGTTTCGTTACTGGGGGCTGACGGATCATCTAGATCATATCCAACCGCGCTGAAGGATCCTGTTACAACTACTCGCCCTGCGTTAGCTTCCCGGGCTGCTTGCAATATATTGCGGGTCCCAATTACGTTGCATTCGTATATTTCCCGACGATGGGCATGATTCCCGACGATGGTCGATATTTTTGCAGCGACATGATAAATGCCTTGGCAACCTTCTACGGCCTTTTTGGTGGCATCGAGATCCCGAACATCTCCGTAGACCCGTTCAACGTCAAGGCCTTCAAGTGCTTCGTTATTATCCTCTTGACGTAGTAATACCCTCACCCGCACGTCATCACTAAGGAGTCGTCTCAGGAGATTTGCTCCCAAGTGACCTGCAGCCCCAGTCAATAAATAGGGTGCATTTGGTGAACTGGTAGGTGAATTTGATTCAGAAGAATTAACAATGGGATTATCAGGCATCTACTACAAAGAAGCAATACAGATTTCTAGGTGCAACATCATAAGATCGCGGATCATACGATAACGAGACCAACAGCCTGTGGGCTCTTGAAAAGAAGACAAGTACACGCAACTCAAACTGATTTAGTACAACAACCGTGGGCAAAAGCAGGCAACGCATTCTCACGCAAGGAAGTTATACAATACACTAAACACTAGAGAGTAACTGAGTTGAGGGTTAAGGAAATACCATTATCTAACATCTATTATTATTATTTCTTGTGATGGATAAACTATTTCAATAATATTATTTCAACAATTCGACGAGATATCTGTAACAGACAATTCCGAAAATATTAAATCCAAGAAACGGCTACGGAACCATCATTTCTTTATAAACTATTCGTAACTTCAACATTTATCATACCTAATAGAAAGATAAGAAATTTCTGATAACTAGAGACAAACAGAATTTGTGAAGAGATTTTCCCTGGTTTGGTAAATAGTTGGTTATTGGTTATGGGGGCGTATTGCAACTACCATCAGCTTTTTGATAACTCATAGGAAACGTCAGCGGGGTTGCGTATATGTTAGATTAAGTGTGACCGCGTGGTGATCTGCATCCTCAGTTGATGGTTTTTGCCTGTCACTCTTCGCCAATACGTTAGTTGAATCAGTACCATCTCGAAGATGTTTCCGATTCGCGCTAAATTGATCAGAATCAACAGTTAACGCACTTATATTGATATTTAGATGGCAGCTGATTATTCCCATCTTAAAGAAGATTTGGCTTATCAGACAGAAATTCTACAGGATGTCTCTCGAACCTTCGCATTAACGATTCCCGAGCTGCCCTCTGAGCTACGAATCGTCGTTGGTAATGGCTATCTCTTGTGTCGAATCGCGGATACAATAGAAGATGAGGAGGGGCTTTCCGCACAACAGAAACGTGAATTCTCTGACCGTTGGTTTAATGTATTGAAGGGAACCACTGATGCGGAGACTTTTTCCCGAGATTTGGGCAAATTGCTCACTCTCTCTGCAACAGAACGAGAAATTGATTTAATTGACAACGTAAATAGGGTTGTCAGAATTACAAACAGTTTTTCCGAGCCGCAAAAGAAGGCACTTTTGCGTTGTGTGGATATCATGGCCGATGGCATGGCCGTATTCCAACAGAACGCCAGTCTCGAAGGATTGACAGATTTGGACCATCTTAATCGCTACTGCTATCATGTTGCAGGCGTTGTTGGTGAAATGCTGACAGAACTTTTCTGTGATTATTCCGATGAAATCGCAACACACAAGGACGCGCTCTTTACACTCTCCTCGTCCTTTGGACAGGGCCTCCAGATGACGAATATTCTCAAAGACATCTGGGAGGACCATCGTCGTGGTGCTTGCTGGTTACCACGCAGTGTTTTTCAGGAGAATGGCTTTGATCTTCATTCCCTTTCTCCAGATCATACCGATCCTGGATTCACACGGGGAATGAACACTCTCATTGCGGTTGCCCGCCAACATCTCAATAACGCGCTCCAATATACTCTTCTCATCCCTGCTCATGAAGTCGGTATTCGTCGCTTCTGCCTATGGGCGCTCGGAATGGCGGTTCTAACCTTGCGAAAAACTTATAACACCCCAACGTTCAAAAGCGGTCAGGATGTCAAAATCACAAGGCGAACGGTAAAAGCGGTTGTTGTGTCTACCAGCGTACTCGCACGCTTTGATTCTGCCTTAAAATTACTACACTTTGTTCTTAGCCGAGGCCTCCCCCGCCCCTGAAACATCTGTAGTCACATTTTCATTACAGCAACTTTGCAATTTGTAGTGGAATTTTTCATGAGTTTTGGTGGTTTCCATTTTCAGGGAATCTGTCCTGAACACCATTAATTCGGTGTTTTTCTACATTTCCTCTTCCTTTTCTGTCGGACATTTTGCCTTGGTTTTTTGCACATTTCTGCCCAATCTTAGCCCCATTGCTTGGAAGACTTTTTGCGCAAACGGCTTCAGTTTTGCATCTTGCTTGAGCAGGATACAGTAGGTCTCGTTTTGCGGAAGAACGGCCGCCACCCGGTTCTGATGATTGAGTTTGACCTTGATCGTTCCCCAGCTGCTGTGGATCTGATGATCCCCAAGTTTACTCCGAATCAGATGCGCGGTATGAAAGGCGAGAATGCACAAAAACAGATACGCCTCAATCCGCAGTTTCTTGCGGTGGTAAATCGGGGCAGGCCCAGATCGGATCTCATGTATCGTCTAGAAAATCGAGAAGTTTCCCGAATCATCGAGATCATCTAGGTTTGTAAACCCGAATTTGGGGAAACCCCTCATTTTGCGTTGTAGTGAAACGATATTCACCGTCTACGGCCAACAGATGTTCACTAGGTTCTGGACCAGTACCCAGATAATGTCCCAAACCTGTTCGTGCATCAATACGAAATATGTGATTTTCCGTGAATTTGAGAGGTAGCATGTTTCCCGAATCTTTTTCTACAAAACCATAGGTTACGTAGAAATAATTCCCATCAGAAAAAAGTGACTGGAATACTGACGTACCATCTTCTAGCAGAACAGTGTGATACATCCTCCCATTCTCTACACTCTCTAGAACCGTGCCGCTACGATAATCTGAAAACGTTACCTGCCAGAGTACTTCTCCATCTTCCGAATATCCTGTCATTACAGGAATATGGTTGGTGACCTGAGCAATCACACCGTGCTTTACATTGCACGCAAGCATTGCATCCAACATAATCATGGATACAATAAAAGGCTTCTTGTAATTGTATGGTTTACCGAAGGAATTTTCCCAATTACCGTCCAGCGTATATTTGTGAATCACGCCATCATGTTGTTCCTCAACATAACTCTGGTTATAGTAATATCCATTCATGGCACAGAGCGCATGTCCTTTGTATGCGGGTCGATTTGTAGAAATCAGATTGAATATATCTTCTTCACGCCGGAATACATGATCCACTTCGATGTCCCCCACAATTATCTTACGACCATCTTCTATAACTGAGAGCCCCAAGGGTTGACGGAACTCACCAGGCCCCCCTCCAGAAGTGCTCACATCAGCAATAAATTCACCATCATAACCGTAGGCTCGAACTTGTGAATACATTAGATCAACATAGTACATAGTACCATTCTGATCAATATCAAAATTCATCAATAACCCAATCATTTCGTACGCATGCCCCTCATTAACGCCTACCGTTGCTATTACGTCCATCATATCCCAATTCCACATCTTCTCGTTATCACTATGTCCTAACTCAAAACGAGGATCTGAGGAAACTGGAATATTTTCCTTGGTAGGATGAATTACTGACTGAGCAGATGTTCCCAACGAAAATAGCAGAAGCACGACCGACAGAATAAGGTTACATCTAACGTATCGCATCATGAGAATATCGGATATTTTTAAAGGAAGTAATAACGAGGTTCATAGCACACTACTGAAGATGAGTTTTCTTTCAATATCTGTCAACCTTCATCAAAAATTCGCATTCGGTATAGATTTCTATCTTTTTTCGAAGCTGTATCAAGATTTCGGCGAGTTACCGTCATAAGCTCCGTAAGGCTCGATTAATTGTAGACACGTCGTGTCATGTTTAGAAGGCGAAGTGCCGTTTCTCTGGATGAATACCAATCTAGTCTGAAGTTCTTTGTGATAGGGTTCATGAATGTTTTCTCTTGGATCGCCCCTGACTCTCTACCCTACCACTTAATTATTTTCTGCACGCCCATCGGCTTCCATCCGCCCGCGCAGAATATATCCCACTCGGTAAGGCATCTCCATCCCCGTTGTATCTGGTGCAAGCCACTCCCGCAGAGTTGATTCGTGGCTATCACTATCCTGCACCCGATACATCAAACACATCCAGTCGTACATTCGCCGCCTGTTTTGCAGTAAACCTGCGAACTATCGGCACGTTCAGTTACTCTCGATTTTGTTAGATCAACGATTTACAAAGGCCCGTATCGGTGCCCATTTAAATTTTGTCAGAGCTGGCTCAGAATACCAGTAGATCCCTGCAATGACCGTATTCGCTCGCTTCAACAAACATTTTTTGGATTCATAGATAGCTGATTCACCTCCGTAGATCGCTTGTAACCCAGGAGAAGGTCACCACGAGGGCTTGGGATACGAAACCATCCGATTCTGGAACAAGCCCGGATGGCACGCGATGTCTCAACTCTCACCTTTGTCTCTGGAACGCTGCGTCAGTGTCATGCGTGTGGATCATGTATTCCCGCTCGCCAATGAAATACGTGGCCTCTTGCGTAAAGGGTTCAGTGTGTTCGTCGTCGCAGTGATACGAACAGTACCTGACGGTGCCCTCTCTATCGTCCCAAACTGGAGATTGGAATCTGCCGAAGCAGATCATCTCAAACTGTATATCTACCCAAGCTCAAACTCCTATTGCGGAACAAGTTTGGAAACATCGGCTTAAACCCGGTCTAAGCTGGTTGTGGGTAAAATAAGTTGCTGCGACCGTTCTCAGGGATTCGCTTCTTTCTCAGATGCTTATGAAATTCTTCCTGATTCCGGCTGTATTTCTGGCAATCCTGTTCTGGGGCTGCATTACGACGCCTTTGGGAGTAACTATCACTTCAAGGGCACCCAAAGATTCAACCTCTTCTGGGCCTGTCCAGATAAAGCGAGCATGGATCTTTGTAGAGGGATCTCAGCAAGGGACAACCCCGGCAACTGTTCGTATTCGACGCGACTATGAGATTACAAACGTTTCGTTGCACGTAGGGCAGAATTTTGATGAAGTTCGTCGATATGAAATTGAGAGAAGTGTCACATCTAATCGAATCATGCAAGACTTTACATTTCAGGGCTCTAGCGACAGCGGAATGCTCACATTCAATTCCACCGAATTATCCCGTGACAGCAAAGGCAGATTTATAGTCCCTTATTATCAGTATCCTCTTCAAATCGTTGATCATGAATACGATTTGGTTTTGATTGTCACCCAATAGAGTGAGTGCCCGACCATACGTTCTTCAGGAAACCAACTGGAAATCAATCAAGGAAATTGATTGGCAGGTTGCTGTACTTCCTTGGGGAGCTACCGAAGCCCATAATACTCACCTCCCCTACGGAACTGATAATATCCAACTGGATCGAATCGCTACCGATGCCTGCGGATATGCATGGGATCAGGGAGCCAGAGTGATCACTCTACCAACTGTCCCCTTCGGTGTGAATACTGGTCAACCGGATATTACTCTCGATCTGAATATGATGCCCAGCACCCAGCAGGCACTGATGAAGGATATCGCATGTGTTCTTGAGAGGCAGAACATCCTGAAGTTGGTTATCCTGAATGGGCATGGGGGAAACAACTTCCGTCAAATTATTCGTGAGGTAGGGTTTCACTATTCCAGATTGTTTATCACTGAGATTAACTGGTTTAAGGTGCTAAATCCAACGCATTACTTTAATTATCCCGGAGATCATGCCGGCGAGCTTGAAACAAGCCTGATTCTTGAAATTGCACCAGATCTGGTTCTTCCTCTTGACCAAGCAGGGTCCGGCTATGCACGATCATGGAGAATTCCCGAATTACGGGAAGGTTGGGCATGGGCTGAGCGCCGCTGGAGTGAAGTGACTGAGGATACGGGGGCGGGCAATCCACAAGGAGCTTCTGGGAATAAGGGGAAACTTTTTCTTGAAGCATTGCAACAAAAATTGGGAACATTTCTTGTCAAACTAGCTTCGGCTGATATTACTGACCTTTATCAGTAAACCCTTACTAATTGAATCTAATTCATACATTCCTTTCATGAGTCAAGTTAGTTCGTATGATTTTTGGGGTAGCCATATATGCTATACCGTTCTTTTCCCAAGCCCAGAATCAATCAGGGGTTTATTTGCAGGATATTGATCACCTTCTTGAAAGTGCATATTCGGCTAGCCAACAGGGAGAACAATCCACCGACATCCAAGCAATCAAATCACAGGCTGACTTCGTAATCGAAAGTATTTGGGGGATATCTTCAGGCTTGCTGACAAAGAATGGCGCTGCCTCGGTTCATGGCTGGAAAACAAGGTGGCAAACCGACGGGACGGAGTTTGATCAAGCTCACTATGAACGTCACGGTTCGGATGCACCAAGAATTTTTGATCCTGCACAGCTTGGGGTTATGGGGCGAGGTCGCGCGATAATTCGTATGCTCTCGGATTCGAGCAATGAAGCACATGCCGATCATGTCATAATATCTCTTAGTAATGTGATTGGATGGATGCGTCTTAGTGATGGGGTCACCAAAGGCGAACGCCAACCAAGAATTGATCTTACTCATGTGTGGGATGCCCCTACTCGCTTCTGGAATTCAACCGCAGATACGGGGTGGCTGGGAGAGGTCTATGCGCAAGCACTAAATATTCTGAAAACAGACTATCGCGGGAATCTTTCGCTGGCCCGGGAGCACATCAGTGACTTAACCATTCTTTTGGATAAATGCAGAATGGGGGAAGATGAAAATGAAGATGGAATTATATCTCCAATAATGATGGAAGGTGGAATTAATACGGCAATTCAGCACGCTGAATATCTAGGGATTTTTTAGGAGATAGGAAAATGATTATCACAATTCCCGACACCTTTCGTTCTACTCTAATTAGCCTTCTGATCATATTCAGTGCGGTATACCCCGCGCAGGCTCAGTGGCAGATACTCTTTGATGGCTCTACGCTAGAAGGATGGCGTCAGATCGGGCCCGGACAGTTTACTCTACGTGAAGATGGATCTATGATCAGTAGTGGCGGAATGGGACTCTTCTATTATAGCGCTCAGCCCTTCCAGGATTTTGAACTAGAACTTGAGTGGATGGCTAACAAATACAATGCAAACAGTGGAGTATTTGTACGATTCCCTGAAACAGACGATCCCTGGGTTGCCGTGAATGAAGGGTATGAAATTCAGATTGATGACAGTCGAGATCCCGATCATAAGACTGGAAGTATTTTTTCAATCAGCAAACCATTTCGTTCAAATGCCCGGCCGGCAGGAGAATGGAATGATTTTCGTATTCGCGTAACCGGACAAAGGTATGAGATTTGGCATAATGGAATTAAAGTAAATGATTATGTAGGAAATCGAGGGAGAGAAGGTTTTATCGGGTTTCAAAACCATGATGACAGCTCGCGTGTTGCATTCAAAAATGTCAGGATTCGCCCCATCTTGGAAGAAGAATATGAATCGCTCGCTAAAATGATGGCTATTCCAGAATCAAGCGAGGAAATTCGAGTGCTCATGTTAACTACCACGCAGGCTTTTCGACATGGAGCTGCAATTGAAGCTCAGAAAGAGATAATGACTGCCCTCAGTAGGGCAACTTCAATTCAAGTTGATACCACTGAGGATGTTACCATGCTACATCCTGATATTCTCGAGGACTATGATGTTCTTTTTCTGGCTAACTCCACATTGCGACTCCCTCGCCCCGAAGGAGTGTCATCGCCAGAACTGGAAGGAGCTATGTTACCCGGAACTCTTGCCAACTTTGATCTCACATTGATGGTGCCAGACAATGAAATTCAGGGCCAGGTTGGAATCAGTGAAGGTTCAGATTCCCTGACAGGATTGATAAAATTCAACTTGTTTCCTGATCCGGCGTATTTGACAAATATTCAATTGGAGGATGATTCACTGAAGTTTCAGTGGGATACAGGAGCAATGGGGGTCGCACATATGGAGCTTAGCATAAAAACTGATTCATTATCGGGCTTGATGGTCATGGGAGAGATGGAGGTTCCGGTGGTTGGGGTTGCAAGCATTCCTCCTCCAATGAACTATGCTATCACGATCACAGCGCCACAGGCTTCCATAGATGCTCTCTTGACCTTACAGGGAACTGAGAGTAGCCTTGAATTTCCTGAAGGAAAAACACCACTCAATGACCTTGTCCTTCAAGGGGATTCTATTCAATTCCACTTTAACCTGAATGAGTTTGGAGATTTCTATGCGTCAGGAATCTTCAAAGATGATCGCATTCATGGCGTTATTACCAGTAGTAATCTTGGTGAGATGTCATTTGATGGACCGCTTCAGACTGGAGAGCCTGAATTTGAAGGAGAAACGATTGATTCTAGTCATGTTGCAGCAATCTTATCATTTCTTGAAGATGGTAAGGGAATCGCTGTTGCACACGCAGGATTGGATGCGCTCTATCACTCCGAAGAATATCGTCAAATGGTTGGCGGTGGATTGTTTGAGAGTCACCCGTGGACACAGAGTGTTCGAGTATTAGTGGAAAATCCGGATACACCTGCAACGCGCCACCTTGGAGAAGATTTGTGGGTTCATGAAGAGATTTATGTTCTGGACGTTAATCCTCGCTGGAATTCCAAGGTTTTGCTATCCCTCGATACAGAAACGGTTGAACTACCAGAATCATTTGCAGGGTCTGAACCAAATGATTATCCCTTGAGCTGGATACGCACACATAACGGAGGGCGGGTGTTTGTCACCTCGCTCGGACATTTTGCCGATACCTGGAAAACGCCTGCATTCATTGAACATGTTGTTCAGGGCTTACGGATGGTTGCAGGGCAGACAGATGTAGATTTTTCTGGACATCGGGTCAAGGAAGTCATTGCGGATAATGTATGGCCGGATGACATTGCTGTGGATGAGCGAGGCAATGTCTGGATTGCAGAATTACGGGGAAAAATTCATCGATACGACGCCCAATCAGATGAAGTGAGTCAGGTTGCACATTTACCAACCACTGATCCCACAAATATAGAGCATGGGCTGTATGGAATTGAAGTTGATCCGGAATTTTATGACGGTTCCCCATTCGTTTATCTCTACTATGCAGAGCCACATACATTTATCAATACGCTTTCACGATTTATCTATGAAAGCGGAGTTTTGGATCTGAATTCTGAGCATATTCTCCTTCGTGTTCCAACCGAGCCCCAATGCTGCCATCAGGCTGGCGACCTGGAATGGGGGCCCGATTCGACACTCTATCTTTCTACGGGTGATACAGGTATGTCAGAAGTTCGTCCGGGATGGAAGCTGTCTGAGGAACAACTATTTGAATTCATGCAAACCCATGCGCTCAAAGATTACCATTGGGCACGTATTGTAGATTCTGAACGTTCTGCGCAAAACTTGCAGGATCTGCGCGGGAAAATTCTTCGCATCAACCGGGATGGGACAATTCCTCACGATAACCCGTTTTTTGGAATCCCGGGTGTTCGCTGGGAGATCTACGCTTATGGCCTGCGAAATCCCTATCGATTTAAGGTAGATTCCCAAACTAATGCATTATATATCGGTGTAGTGGGGCCGGACGCATCTTATGATTATGACGAATATAACATTTCACTACATGGAGGAGAGAACTTCGGTTGGCCTCGTACTCTCGGGAAATTGTTCTATAATGAATGGACACCTGAGTTGATTTCAAATTTTGTGCCTCCCTTCTGGGAGTATACCTATGAACATGGAGGACGATCGGCTACGGTTGGGCCGATTTATCGTTCTCATGGCCGGTATGCTTTTGAGCCGCTTCTAGACAACAAACTCTTCGTGTTTGATTGGGCAAGGCGCTGGATCAAGTATGGAGAACTCGTAGATGCAACTTTCGAGAATGATCAAGAAGAAGACGTCCGACAGGATGTTCCTCTAATTCAAATTCCTGCAAAACGCTTCGTGAATATCAAAACGTTTGACACACTTCGGGATACAGCTCCGATTTCTATGGAAATTGGACCGGATGGAAGTATTTATTTGGCTGAATTTGATGGTTTCTGGGATGCTGGCCCCAATGCGAAGGTTACAAGATATCGCTGGATTCGGGAAACTAATTCATCCTCAGATTCTGATGAATGAACAAGGATGGTTCCGAGACAGTTATTGTTTCTGGAGACAGGATATGTTGGTGAATCAGCTGTGTAAAAGTTGCAACAGAAATCACTAGAACTATTTGTAACATCCCCCTTTTGCCGAACCCTTTAGGCATCAAAATTTAAATGGAATTCAAATCTGGCCTTCAACACTGTTTTTTCGTCATTCTTATCGGATTAATTTTGAGTGTAGTGGCTGAAGGCGGCATTGCACAGGACTCTGCAGTGCCAGACGGAGAACCACTTTACATGACTCGGTGCGCTTCCTGTCATCAAGCTAACGGGGAAGGAATCTCCGGCGTATTCCCCCCCTTAAATGAGGTAGATTGGGTCACAGGAGATAAAGGACGCCTGATTCGACTCGTATTAGATGGAGTAATGGGACCATTACAGGTAGGAGATATGGTCTATACTGGCGCTATGCCGCCTTGGAAAACCTTTTTAAATGACCAGGAAATGGCCGCACTTCTTACTTATATTCGGACTGCCTGGGATAACGATGCTTCAGCTGTCACTGAAAACGAAGTTCGACTTGTTCGAGAAGCAACCAATGACAGGAAGAAAGCTTGGACTACCGAAGAATTAGAAGATGAGATCAATCAGGGAATTCCAGGCTCCTTTGGATTTATCATTTCTCCCAGAGATACCACAGGAACAAATTAAATCAAGCCACTATATTCATGCGTCGTCTATTTTGTATTCAGCTGTGTTTGGTAGTATGTCAAGTTTTTACAGCTTCAGGTCAGGAATTAATTGGTTCAGTTCAGGTTTTGGATGAATCAGTGAAGAAGTTGGTTGCTCCGAATGCGCAGTTAGAAATTTTGGCAGAAGGATTTAGTTGGTCAGAAGGGCCGGTCTGGATCAGTGATGGAGAATATTTGCTTTTTTCCGATGTACCGACCAACCAAATCTATGAATGGAGCGAAGAAAATGATCTTCAGGTATTTCTGGAACCCTCTGGATATACTGGATCTGAAGAAAGAGGAGGATCTCTTGGATCAAATGGACTCACACTGGATTTTGAGGGAAATCTAATTATTGCTCAACATGGCGACCGCCGGATTGCTCGATTGAGAGTAGTGAATCCATGGAACCCTGAGCCAGCTTACCAGACAGTTGTAGATCAGTACAAGGGAGCGCGATTAAATAGCCCCAATGATCTTGTTTATCACTCAAATGGGACGCTTTATTTTACAGATCCACCATATGGACTTCAGCTACGTTCTGAAGATCCTGGCAAGGAATTAGACTTTGAAGGTGTTTTTAGCTTTACTCCAGATGGTGAGATTACACTTTTGGTATCCGATTTAAGTCGCCCCAATGGCCTGGCCTTTTCACCAGATCAAAAAACACTGTATGTCTCAAATTCGGATCCCGAACGTGCGATCTTGATGGCTTACGATGTGATGGATAATGGTGGAATAGAGAACGGACGAATTCTTTTTGATGCAACGAGTTTTGTAAAAGAAGGACTTCCTGGATTACCTGACGGTTTGAAGGTGGATTTAGATGGTAATATATTCGCGACAGGGCCCGGGGGAATTTTGATCATCAGTTCTGATGGAACTCACTTGGGAACAATCAACACTACTCAGCCTGCCGCCAATTGTGCTTTCGGAAACGACGGAAGCATGCTATACATCACAGCTAACATGTACCTGCTCCGTATCCCACTACTCACCAAAGGAGCAATTCCGTGATGGCTACGATACCCTCCTGCATATCTTATGGCAAATATCCAAGTCATGAATGTAATAGCTAAGGATTTACCCGACAGGTGCTGCATACCAGATCATTGGAGGCCCTAAATCACTGAAGCTCCTTCAGCCATACTATTTGATATGGACGGAGTCCTCGTTGACTCGGAGTCTATACATGAAAAAGCTCAGAATATTGTCTGTAGACAATACGAACTGAATGTTCCCAAGTCCGTCTCTCCTATCTTCAAGGGATGGACAGAAAAACGAGTCTATGAGTATATCGCTGAAAATTTTGGGACAGGGCCTGCGACTGTAGAAGAATTGATCAAAGCAAAACATGCAACTTATGCCGATTTGGTAGATGAACTTCAAATGGTGCCAGGAGCACTACGTTTGCTTCAATTTGTTCATAGCTCTGGTCTGCCTCTGGGCCTTGTTACTTCTGCAACAAAAGCAGATCAGGAGCGAGCGTTTGCCAATTTTGATCTGAGTCCCTACTTCTCATCAGTAGTCACAGTCGAAGATGTCACACGTCCCAAGCCTGACTCTCAGCCATTTTTGAGAGGCGCTACGCAATTGGGGGTATCGGCCACAGAATGCCTCGTAATTGAAGACTCCACCTATGGGATCCTTGGCGCACTGCGAGCGGGATGCCATGTATTTGGTATTTCAACAACCTTCTCCTCTCAAACTTTACAGGAAGCTGGCGCACATGCCGTGTATAATTCGATGGAAGATATAGAATTGCAACTGAAAGCAGTTCTCACAGCGACTGCATGAGCGGATTAAGCATCGTATCGTATGTCACCCCATTTTTGAACGAACCTTTGATCGATGCTACGCGCGATTACTTCGTCGTTGATATTACTTATTCTGTGTGGCTGCGTCTCCAAACAAAACCACATCAAAACCAGTGAGGCCTATACTCAATGGTCTGTCTACCTGGGTGATGCCACAAGTAGCCACTACTCTACGCTCGATCAGATCAATCGGAATAATGTAGATGAACTTACCCTTGTTTGGAGCTACAATTCTGGGGACGCAGATAGCACTGATCGTACACAGATACAATGCAATCCGATCATTGTAGAATCTGTCTTATATGCTACTTCGCCAGAATTAAAAGCACTTGCCTTGAACGCGGTTACAGGTGAAGAAATCTGGCGTTTTGATCCATTCGAATCTGGTGCTGTCGCTGAGGGGCCTGGAATTAACAGAGGTGTCAGCTATTGGGAGGGCAATGATCAACATGTATCGCGCATCCTATACTCGGCCGGATCCAAATTATTTGCCCTGAATGCAAGGACTGGAAAGCTAATCCAGTCATTCGGCGAAGGCGGAGTCGTTGATTTACGAGAGGGTTTGGGGCGTGATGTGAATGATTTATCCGTATCTGCACGCACTCCTGGAATAATTTTCAAGCATTTGTTGATTCAGGGAACATCTTTATCCGAAGGAATTCGATCAGCACCAGGCCATATCCGAGCATATGACGTTCGCACAGGAGGGATTGAATGGATCTTTCATACCATTCCACATCCAGGTGAGTTTGGATATAAAACATGGCCGCCGCAGGCATATCAATATGTTGGAGGAGCTAATGCTTGGAGCGGAATGAGCTTGGATGAAGAACGAGAAATTGTTTTCCTGCCCATTGGGTCGGCAGCATTTGATTTTTGGGGCGGCAATCGACACGGGGAAAACCTGTTTGCCAATTCCATCCTTGCACTTGATGTGATGACTGGAGAGCGTAAATGGCATTATCAAGTGGTTCGTCACGATCTGTGGGATCGTGATCTACCGGCAGCTCCAAATTTGGTTACCGTCGAATATCAGGGACGAAGAGTGGATGCTGTGGCTCAAGTAACCAAAAGTGGTCACGTATTTCTTCTTGACCGGGAAACTGGAGTCCCTCTTTTTCCGATTGAGGAACGAGCATTCCCGCCGTCTGATCTGGAAGGCGAAGAGGCATGGCCAACCCAACCGATTCCGCTTGCCCCTCCTCCGTTCGCACGCCAACGGTTTGACGCGAAGGATATAACAAATATTTCACAGGAATCACACGATTATGTAAGAGAACGTTTTCATCAGGTTCGCTCAGATGGTCAATTTATTCCTCCCAGTGTGGAAGGAACAATGATCTTCCCGGGATTTGACGGAGGCGCAGAATGGGGAGGCGCCGGCTATGATCCAACAACAGGTATGTTGTACGTCAACAGTAATGAGATGCCATGGATTCTCACAATGGTTCCCTTAAATCCCGATGGAGTGACAACAGGTAGAGGTTTATATGCACGCTATTGTGCAGGTTGTCATGGTATCAGACTGGATGGATCTGCTGGTAGCGATATGCCTGCATTGACAGATATAGAATTGCTCATGACTCGAGATGAAGTCATGGACAGGGTGACAAAAGGTATCGGCTTTATGCCTTCATTTGGGTTTCTATCATCAAATGAAATATCCGCTATTACCGATTATCTGTTTAGTGATGTAGAGCTGAATCAGGATGAATCTATCCAACTATCCGGTCATGAAATGAGCAGTTCTTTTGCAGGCTCCCCATACGGGCATACAGGGTATAATAGATTTCTTGACCAGGACGGTTATCCCGCGATCAAGCCTCCGTGGGGGACACTGAATGCAATTGACCTGAATAAGGGTACGATTGAATGGTCTGTGCCATTCGGTGAATATCCAGAACTTACCGCGAAGGGTATTCCGCAAACGGGTACAGAAAACTATGGTGGTCCAGTGGTTACTGCTGGGGGATTAATATTTATTGCCGCGACAAAAGACGAACGTTTTCGAGCATTTGATAAAGATACCGGAGCAGTTCTGTGGGAGACTCAGCTTCCGGCAGGTGGTTATGCAACTCCAGCAACATATGAAGTATACGGAAAACAATACGTGGTCATTGCCGCGGGTGGCGGTAAAATGGGCACAAAGTCGGGGAATTTCTATCTAGCTTTCGCGCTGACAAATTGAAGATAACTGATGTATATTCGGGATGATTAACCGAGTATACATCCCTAATCTTCGACAAGCAGAGTATCCCTGAAATGGAAGTTTCCTAACCGATTAAAAGTCGAACAGCGACCTCTCAGTCGGCGTCACTGTATTCTATGAATCCGATGCAGGTAAAGATCGGATACGAATATTTCTAAACCATACGGGGTCACTGTGATCCTGAAGGCAAATATGCCCTACTTTGTTCATGCCGTAAGTGGGCATGTCAACCCACTTACTTTCTGCAATCGTGGCCTTCCAGTCATCACTCCACAACTCGTATGAAACAATCATTTCACCATTCAACCAATGTTCAACGTTGGCTCCGTTTACAACAATGCGTGCTTGATTCCATTCTCCAGCAGGATTGACCGCATCAACTGAAGGGGCGTGCATATCATAGTTTGCACCAGCAAGGCGATCACCACCCTGTTGGGCATCCGGATGTTTCTCATCATCCAGGATTTGATATTCCGGGCCGGTCCTCCAAGGCGCATCGTGCTCTTCAGAAACTCTGAACATAATTCCACTATTGCCACCGGGCGAGACTTTCCATTCCAGTTCCAGCTCAAAGTTTTCGTACTCATCGACAGTTACAATATCACCTCCTTTCCCATCAGCTGAGAAGTGCAAGGTCCCGTCATCCATTACATGCCATGCCTCGGGCAACCCCTCTCCTGCATAGAGACGCCAATGATCCGCTCCCAATTCCTGCCAAGTGGAATCCATGGTGGTTAATTCTTCAGTCATTTCTTCAGTCGCATCTTGTTGTAAAGCACTGTAAGAATTCATACAAAGCAGAGAACCCGCTGCAACAATAAAAAATATTCGACAAATCATCAATAAATACATATTTAAGGATATACTATCCAGGTTGAGTTTCAGCAGATTTGTTATGATCTGCTATTCGATCATTAAATAATAATACGAAAGCCAGTGAGAATATAAATGTAGCGATGGCAAAAATTAACCAAAAGACTCCCCATCCACCAGGATCCAACTGCCCATTCACTCCAAGGGTATTCACATAAGCTCCACTTAGCTGAGTTCCCAAAAAGAATCCAATTCCTTGAGTCAGCAGAACAAGCAGGCCCTGTACCTGACCGCGAACCTCCGGAGCGGTTTTCTTGTCAATATAAATTTGGCCTGTAACGAAAAAGAAATCATAGCAGATACCATGAATAAGAATACCAATAAGAATAAAATAGTATACTCCGACACTTGCCCCCAAAGCAAAGATTGCAAAGCGCACGACCCAGGCAAGCATTCCCAGGAGGAGCATCCACTTTACTCCCAAACGACGAAAGAAAAAAGGAATTAGGAGCATAAAGAAAATTTCACTTACTTGGCCAAATGCCATTTCTCCGCTGGGGTTGGCGAAAAATCCTGTGCCAGAGAAAAATTCTTCATGAATTGCAGTGAAATAGAGTGGTGCATACGGGAAGTAAGTGCCAAAAGCGATGAAGATGAGCATTGCGGCCGCCAGGAATACCACAAAAGATTTGCTTTTTAGAGCATTAAATGCATCAATTCCTGCAATTTGCTTCCAGGATGTAGTTTGGCCTTTTGACGGGGGCGGTGTGTACGGTAATGTGAAACTATACAAACCAAGAAAGAGAGCTGCGCCTCCACCGATATACAATGGCGTAGCAGTGGCATCCGCTTTCAAAACATATCCCATGAAAAGACCAATTGCAGCCCAGCCAATGGTTCCGAATACTCGAACTATCGGAAACTCAGTTTCCTGGTTTTTCAGGTGATGAAATGCCAGTGAGGCAGTTAATCCAAGTGTCGGAAAATAACATAACGCATGTAATCCCAGAAGCGGCAGGAAAAGATAGGAACCGGCTGCCAACGGCATGGCACACATTGCTGCCCCGGCAACCAACATGAGTACCGCTAACAACTTCTCTGAGTCGAAAAACCGATCAGCTATCATTCCAAGAAAAAATGGAGCAATTATACAGGCAATCGGTCCTAATGCATAGGCCCATTGAATCAATTCTCCAACACCAATCGTGTTCATGTAATTACCCAAAGTGGGGGCCCATGCTCCCCAGATAAAGTATTGCACGAACATCATCAGACTTAGGCGTGCGACAAGGCCTATATTCATTTGAATCTCATATTTGTTGAAAGGTAATTAGCGTCAGTTATTTATTATTCACCCATATTGAACTGCCAGATTGTATCACAGAATATAAGATGAAGATTAATTCTGACTTCGAATCAACTCTTCTATCCGATCCACAATTGACAGGTCTTCCTGTTGCTCCGCTTCATTAATTTCTGCACGCAAGGAAGCGATTTCTTCGGCGGTCGCTCTTTGGTTTCTTTCCATCTGATCTACGTGTGCACGTGCAAGAGCAAATGAAGGAGGCCATACATAGGTTGGTTGCTTCTGTGCATTCAGGTATTCCATTTGGACGGTGTTTGCGGCTGCAATTTCATTTTCTGTTAGAAACTCACTGGGAGTGAGCTCAAAAACATCCAGTCCACGAGCAATTTCGCTATTATATATATAGCCATTGTACCAATAGACGGACCAGCTCCCTCCCATTGCAGACTCTTCATCGCTCACAGGTCCACGATCATGGTAAGCGATTTCGATGACGTTGGTTGGATCGGTCCAATCTGTAATCGATATTCCTCCCTGATACCATGATTGAACAAAAATATCTCTGCCTGGAATCGGAATCAGTGATCCATTATGTGCAACACAGTTCTCTGTTTTTGTTTGGGGAACAGGCAACTTATAGTAGCCTACAAAAGTCATCTGATTATTTTCATCAATCGTAAAGTATGCATTTGCCCCCCATTCCATCGGATCGGTTTCGCGACACTTTGCTCCTCTTCCACCTCCCCATTCATCTGTAAAGAGGATTTTTGATCCATCATTGCTGAATGTTGCCGAATGCCAATAGGCAAAATTGCTATCAGCAACTGCATCTATTCGAACCGGATTGAGTGGATCAGAAATATCCAGAAGAAGGCCATATCCCTCACATGCGCCACCGGCCAAGCCAATTTCAGGATACAGTGTGATATCGTGACATTGATCGGGGCCGCGGTCCTCGTCATTGTTTGCCCCCATCATCGCTGACATGATCTCCGGAAGAGCTTCACGAAATGCAGCTGTGTCTGACGAAGTTGGCTCAGTGATTTCCTGCTGCGAAAAATAGTTAGCAATCATCGGTGCAACGTATCTATCAGGGAGAGTGTAGTTCCGTGGACCAATCGAAACAACAAATTCTCCTCGAGCTCGTGCTTCTTCGAACTCAATTTTCTCAGCCTCAGTGGGGCCATGGACAGGCGGAGCGGCTAAATCTTCAAAAATCCGGGGAGAACTCATGATGGCTGCTTCGACGGGGTTAGCTAAGGGCACTTTGATGACTTCAATACGAAAGAGAGAACTTTCTGGATCTTCACTTGGAGACAAACCCGAACATCCAGGTAATTCCTCCGCAGGCCTTACTGGTGCTGATCCAGCAACGTAGACATATATATTCTCATCATCCTCAGGATCTTTCAATAGGGAATGCGTATGAGATCCGCGACAAGTCTGTACATTATGGATATACTGTGGATCAAGAACATCAGTAATGTCAAAGATCCGAATTCCTCTCAGGCGATCTTCACTGATCTGTTCATCTACCCCTTGCGTTCCGCAATCAAGGCGCCCCCCGAGTCCCTCTCCAGATACAAATAACAGATTTTCATATACAGATACGTCGCTCTGAGAAGCTGGACATAAATATTCTTTTGCGAGAACAGGGTTCGCCGGATCAGATACATCCCATATTTGAATCCCATTGTAATTCCCCTGGAACACATAGTGATCTTTGAAAGCAAGGTCAGTATTGGTTGCTCCAATAAAATCTTCGGGAGGACGAACAGTAGTCAGCTTAGTTAAATTCCAAATTGCTTCTTCTGCGTCAAAAAGGCCGGCTGCAAGACCAACTCTCGGGTCATCAAAAACCATTTCCTGCTGAGAAAAGCTATTTTGTGCTGGAATTAGGGCTATTACCATGAACGTGGCCCCAAGTAGATACCGAGTATTCATTTTATGTTAGGTTTACTCTAGTTTGAAGTTTAAAGTTGTTCAAGCATCAGTTTCATGCGTTCAATTTCCGTAATTTGATCAACATGAATGTCAGATGCCAATCTGTAAATATCATCATCTGTGATGGCTCCATCTATCTTGAATAGTTCTCGAACCATATAGACGGCTCCTTCATGATGCATGATCATATACTCAAGAAATAACCGATCGAAATCATTCCCCTCGGCTCCTTCAAGCTCTTTCAGTTGCTCATCAGAAAGCATTCCTGGCATATGCATCTTGTGGTCATGTGTACCATGAATCATCAGAGAGCTTCCCTCTATCATGATATGTGGAATTGGCTGACCTCGTTTACGAAGCCAATCCTGCATGAGTTGGATTTCATCATTTTGTGCATTGATAATCCGACTGGCGAGGGTCTGGATAATAGGGCTTGCCCCATTGGGCTCAGCAAAAGATGACATGATCAAGGCCTGAGCATGATGAGCAATCATACCAGTCATAAAATCTACATCTGCCTGTGAAAAGCGTGTGAGAGCGCTGTCTTTGCGGGCCCAGAAAAGTGCTTCAAGTCTCTCAGTCTCAGAATCCTGAGCTGCAACAGGATCTGCAATACACAGGAAAAACAAAAAGACAAGTCCGAATCGACCTGAAAAAAATTTCATAAGTAATGTAAAGTAGCGAACAGAAGGTAATGTACAGGTGCTACAGGGTACCAATATAATGCATCTTCTAAAAAGTTGCAGATAGTTGCATGCGTACTGTATGAATTTGTGGTGCATTTTGAGGGCTTCTACCAGAGTAAGAAATTGTTGTACGCAGGGTATTTGTCAGTTGTATCCACCCATTCAACTGCCAGAGTAATGAGCGTCCTGCTCCACGGCCATCAGTAAGCTCAAAAAGGGCCAATCCTATTGAGCTTGCTCCCCCACTTAAGCCCGTATGTGCAAATTCGAAACGCCCACTGATGTTTGTCCGCCCTGCTCGATCCCAAGAGCTCTTTATTGGTAGCTTCCAAATCACTGCCTTGCCTCTCGCTTTTGAATTTTTTACAGAATAGTTTAATTCAGTGGATAATCTGATATTTGACTTAATGGAAACTTGAGTTTCTTGAGACACAGACTTGGTCTGAATATCAAAGTCCCTGGAAGTAAAAGTTGTACTATTGTTCATCTTGTCGGAAAGTACTCCTTCGGAAGTAAAAGTCCATAGATCGCCTAAACTCCATCGAATTTGTGCTCGAAATTCATCAATACTCCGCCGCTCAGTTTCAGCAGCGAATACATTAGCGGAGCGAATTTTTCGCCAAGACACATGGAATCCATATTGTGGATGATTCCTGAAGAGCCATAGATCCTGCATCATGTTGAGTGTACCGCGAATAGAATATTCAGGATGCCGAAATCTGTGTTGTCGTAGAAGGTAAATATTAACAGGATGAGGGTCCGTGCTCTTTTCTTGTACTTCCAGGCTACTTCTAAGTGTGATATGGCGAAGCCATTTTTGCCATGTTGTCCGAGAATTACTCCAGTGTCGCCTTCCTTCAAATTGAATATTTAACCGAGTTTTTAGGCCTGTCACAGATTGTAGCGAATCAGATGGAATCAGTGTACGAGCGTATTCTCCTTCGTCTTGGGTAACCTCGGGAATAAATTCATCAATTTCCAAAATTCCATTCCCATTCGCATCATTCCAAACATATTCTCCCAATTCGGGCCCCGTACGGATATATATTTCTTGAAGTACAGGGGTTTGCTCCGAGAGTGCTTCATAGAGCCAGCTCAAACGCAAGAGACGATTCCACAGCTGTGAGCGGCCATGGAATCGAATGACGACAGAGCGTTCATCCGATAATCCCTGTTTTGTCTGAAAAAAATCTGTGTAACTGGTGTAACGCAACCCAAGACGTCCCTGGCTTTGAAAAATTTGTTGAGATTTTGAAGCAAAGCTGATGCTGGTTGTTGCTGTTCGTCTACCGGGGATCAGTTTGTAATCAGAGGCCCAGAGATGCTCTTCACGCCAATCAAAGCCTGCCGAAAGCGTCCCCCAATTCTCTCGATACCCTATCTGGGGAGAAATTTCCCAGTATTGCTGTGAATCGTGTCGAAGTCCTTGGGGGATAAATTGATGGCGACGACTGGTCATGAGGCGTGTATCGATAGTCAGCCGTTTCTGGATAAATGATTGGCTGACATATGCTTCTTGCCGGACCCACTCTCCTCGAACTGAATCGGCATTACTTTCAATATGAATAAACCGATAGTTAAGTTGAGGTACGCCAAGCTCGTTGATCGTCAAATCTATTTCCCTTCTGTCACCATGAAATACATCTTCCCGCTCCAATCGGCCAAGAACGCCTGTCACTGAAGAACCATCTGAAAGTTGCCATCCCAAGTTTACTTCTTCGATCGTTTCCTGATGCGCCTGTATGAGCCCTCGATGAATGGGTAAATTCCAGGAGCGAACAAATTCTACAGGTTGAGTCCGATCAAATGTGGCAAATTTTTTTCCTGTATGACGTCGATTGATCACAGCATTAACATTGCCCAATCCCACAGGAAGATCCACGATTTGCAGTAAGGTTAGATAACTATGTGCAGTATTATCCGCTGCATCCATAGGGGAAAATCTGTTTTCATCACGAAATGAATATGCCCATTCTCCAGCGACTTCTACATAGCGAATTGGAGCAAAGCTTCCCTGCAGGTCCACCATTCTCTGTTGTGTCGGTTTTGGTAATACGCGAATTGGTAAATATGCTCCTTGTTGAGGTCCACGGTAACTATAAACGATTCCGTTGGCGGTCTGGCCTTGGCGCACATAATCCCCCATCCCCTGCCCTACTCTGGTAAACTCAACTCGAAATGCCTCACGTTCAGTGATCTCTGTAATGGGCTGATAGATTGAATAATTACGGCCTGCAATGAGAGTATCCTGAAGTGTATAATGTATCCATGGAGCATCCGGGTCATAGATTACAGGAGTAGCGCCACTGCGAGATGCATCCTGATCTCCTAGTTGCCTGAGCAATTCTTTGTCGGCATCTGTAAGACCAAACTCTTGATCAAAAGATTTACCATCTGCCTCACGAATAAAGGTAATCCCAAATGAAGCCAATGGTGGGCCAGAATCTCGTGGGGCTGTGGAAATGGCTGCTTCCATAGCTGTAAGAGTGCGTGTAAACTCCGTCGTCCGGTATTGAAATTCAACGGCAATTCGATGATGATATTTGATCAGGCGATTGACCGTAAAGATTAACTCACCTGTGGCATAGTCAATTACATAGTCATTGGATTCTCCACGTTGTAGGCGTACACCGTCTAGGTAGACTGATTCAGATCCAGGAATGACTAGAATAAACGGTTCATTCGTATTGCCCTGCAGGCGATAGGGGCCCTGTACCCCATCTTTCACTTGAATATCCTGTACTTTAAATATCCCTCTTGAAGTAGCCCCGGCTGCACGCAATGAGTCTTTTGATACGCCGAAGGGTAATGGAGTTGTAATTCCAATTCCTTGAACTTTTCGATTTAATTGAGCAAATGTGCTACGATCTAGTCGTAGCTGAAAATCGCCCAATTGAGCTGAACTGTATGGTGTGTCAATTTCTATAAATACACGGTCAAGTTCACTGAGTCTCTGAGTAGTTCCCTCTGGTAGAATGGGAGTATTTTCATCTGTCAGGGCTGCTCTCAAATGTATGTCTGGTGCCAGTTGCCCTGACATCTGCAAGCGTAGCCCTGATTCTATGGTTGCATTACGGTTGTTGCCTGCTAAAATCCCGCGTGTAATTGATCCGCTCCGTCTGAGTAAAGTAGTTGATTGCTGTATTGCATCTGGTTTTGTGAACTGGATTACATTCGTTGAATCAACAATGGGCAACGACTCAAGAACCCTTGTATATCGGTTAGAAAGGGCTAAATCCCAAATCCCATATTTGACGATGGCGGTATCCCCGGTAGCAAGGGAAGGGACTTGAAGAGATCCCGACCTCGGATCAAACTGAAATTCACTTGAATCCAGTTTCAGGTCTTTAATCGAGATACTAACAGTGTTCGGTATGACAAACAGGTCAAGAAAAAATGGTTGTTCACCAGTTAAAGTGTCCGACCTAGTTTGCAGGTTCTGTGTGAATGCCGTGGGGATAAATAACACTGCATACAATAAGCACAGCCACTGCCATTTTATGATAAAACCAAATTTCCAAACCCACCTAAACGCCAAAGCTAACGTCGTCCGCGAGTTCATTGGTGTCATCTGATCGAATCGTAACACCAGCTTTTTCAAGAAGATGACCACACTGTTGAATACCTTCCACCAGTCCCTCGGCCAATTGTCCAGACTTGAGGTGACGTTGAATGGTAGCAACTATATCCACCCAATCATCTGAGTCGACCTTGGAGTTAATCCCGGTGTCTCCTACGACTTCAATCCGATGTTCAAACAGGGATACAAACAATAAAATTCCGGTCCGCTCGCGAGTCAGAAACACTTCTTTTTCCACAAAAGCTTGCATCGCTCGCTGATGTGTGGCGAAGGCCAAGCGGGCTCTTCCTGCAAAATAACGTTTTACTCCCGGGATCCAATGCACAACCATGGCTCCGATGCAACCCGTTACGATGATCAGGAGTACAGGTGTGATCCCTTCGGTAAGTTGGGTGCCTCCCCAACCTGAAAACCACCGAATTCCCAAAACAATGGCATATGCCAGAAGAGCAAATAATCCGGCTCCTCGCCAGATTGCCACCTCGTGCCTTGCACTTTTTTGGACGATATAGGGAACGATCTCGCCAGAAGTCTGCTTTTCAGCAGTGGCGACGGCTTCTTTTATCCGATCAAGTTCAGCTTCGGTCAAAATGGATTTCATGGAATACAAAAGACTATGTGCGTGTCAAGCGTGATGATAAATAAGCATGTATGGATAAACTAAATACACTCAAAACTACAGCAATAAGCACCAACCTGATCAGTGGTGCTTCCATACCAACTTGGCCTAACTTGGTAAATACGGCAAGCGGAATGGTTTGGGTTCGTCCTGGAATATTACCCGCAAAGACAATGGTCGCTCCAAATTCACCTATTGCTCGAGCGAATCCAAGAACAACCCCCGCAATGATTCCCTTTATTGAGAGTGGAAACGTGACCCATCTAAAAGCAGCCCAGCGCCCTCCCCCGTAAACTGATACTGCTTCTTCCCACTCGGGATCAATCTGTTCTATGGCAATGCGAAAAGTTTGTACGAGTAAAGGGAAGGACATCACCCCGGCGGCAATTGCAGCTCCCGCACTCGTAAATGCCAATTCTATCCCAAATAGATCATTCAAAAGTTGCCCGCCTTTTCCTCGTGGCCCAAGAAACATCAACAATAGAAGTCCAGTGACAACTGGTGGAAGTACTAACGGAAGCTGAACAAGGTTCTCAACAAAAAAAGTTATAGGGTTTTTTCTTCGAGCTAAGTACCAGGCAGTCAGGATTCCGGGAACGGTCATAATTGCCGTGGCAGCCAATGCAACTCGGGCAGATAACAGGATGATAGGCCACTCTGGAGAATAATCATCCATTACGCTAAGAGCTAAACCCAAACTTTGTCCACAAATTCAACTGTAATGAGTCAGTAACGAAGTCGACAAAAGCTATTGCAGCATCAAGATTTGCAGTTCTTTGCAGGGTACTGATTACATAGTTGATCTCCGGCATGCACGAATCCGGTACCTGGAACATGAATTTCAACTCAGGTACTAGCCCTACATCTGAGCCATAAACGATTGCTAGGTCAGCTGCACCGCTACTTAAGGCTGCTAGCGCAGCTCGAACGTCAAGCGTCGGGATTATAGATGATTCCATAGCATTCCATTTCCCGGCACATTCAAGAGCATGCTTACCATAAATGCCTGCAGGTACATGCAAAGGATCTGCCATGGCAAGTTTCTGATTAGTTGTGAGTTCAGAAAGATCGGTGATTGCCGGGGTTGCTGGAGTTCCAAGAACAACAAGAGTATTTTTCGCAAAATTAATTTCTTTCTCCTTAATCAAGTTTTGCTGGCGCAGATAATTCGTCCATTCAGGGCTGGCAGACATAAATATATCGGCAGGAGCGCCCTGTTGGATTTGTCTTGCAAGTAGAGATGTTGGTCCAATATGGAGATTGACGATGGTCCTTGGCTGTTGGAGTTCAAAGAGTCTTACTAATTCATGGAGCGCATCGGTCAAGGATGCCGCAGCAAAGACAGTGATTGAATTTTCCGATGAGTCAAATTGTGAACTACATCCAACGGCCAGAAAAACTGCGACCAGAAATAGTCGCATTACAGATTGGTTTGTTCTCGAATGGATGAAATCAATGCAACCGCTCGCTGGTAATGCATTGAAGTAGAATCAGGCGCCAGCCTAAGTACTCGTTCAAGTTGATCAATTGCATCTTCATTGCGGCTGATCCGGGCAAGCATTAGCCCATAGTTGAAGTTAGCATTTAAGTGATCTGGATCCATCTCCAAGACTTTTTTGATTTCTGTGACCCCCAGCATTGGGCTACCTGTATTCAGATAAGCTGTGGCCATATCTGTACGAACATCAAGATTCTCCGGATTCAGTAACAGCGCCTCTTGATAAGCACTCACTGCAAAGTTAGCACTCCGGCTACGCAGTTCTGGTTGGGTTTCATCGGTCATCTGTTCGTAATATAAATCGCCTGCTGTTTTCCAATCTTCGGCAAGTCCTGTCTCTTCAGCAATCTGTGATTGTAGGTCAGCAGCCAAATCAAGGCGCCCCCCTTGAACGAGAACATAAACTTTTTCGCGCTGAAGTAAAAACGAGAGAGCACTAGTATCACTTGCAATCGCCGTATCTAAATCATTGATTCGCTCAGCTAAATCCCCAGACAGTGGAATTTCTTCTGTAGTAACAGAAGAAGAGGTCGATGCAGTGCTGGATACAGTCGGAGGCATACGCTTGCTTACTATGGTGGTTATAAATAATACAACAACCAGAAGTACACCAACTCCGATGATTGCAAAAATCTGCACCCCCATTCCTGATTCAACATTTGCAGGGCGCTTATCAACTTTCATTGATTTGGGAGGAGGCTGTGCGACTACACCTGTCTCTTCCTCTGTTGCTGCCCATTCACGCCTATCAATTTTCATTGGCTCATCAGGTAGAAGCTGGGGATTCAGAGCCAGTTGTTGCAACTCGGAACCACATCGGGAGCAGAAATTGGAGTCGGGTGGATTTTCCCAACCACAAGCGTTGCAAAAAATACTTTCGACTTGATTGTAGATCAGTTTCCTCGGATTAATTAACTCTACTTATCAGTTGCATAAACCACAGCGTAAATCCTTTGTTAATGAATTTGACACGGCGTTCAGAGTAGATCTCCACCTACTCTTGAGTACTATTTTTAATACGATCCTTCAATTCTTTTGAAGGTTTGAAGACAGGAACCTTTCGAGCTTCCAGATGCATGGAATCACCAGTGGCAGGGTTACGTACCTTACGGGCCGCTTGATGATGAACCCTAAATGAAGCATACCCTCGAAGTTCAACGGACTCCCCTCGTACCAGAGCTTCTTCGATGGTTTCCCAAAATGCAAGAAACGCCGCTGTGGTTTCTTTTTTGGTCAAGCCGGTTTTTCGGGCAATAGATTCAATCAGTTTAGCTTTAGTCATAGGAGTATTAGGAACACATTATGTACAAAATCAGGAATTCTGCGCAGCCTTGGTCTAACCTAAACGATTAGACCAGTAATTGCCGCAATTGTGCCATCGGCATAGAGATATGGTTAAACTTCACAAATGAGGTTCTTGCAAAATCTCTGTTTTCAGACAGAAAAAACTCTCTCACGTGCTTTCAAAGCAATGTTGATGATAGGTTATTTTTTCACCAGTCCTAAATTAGGTTTGGATTAGATTTGAAAAACAAATATTCATGCTTCAAATGTACTGCGTCATTCCTGAATTAGAAGCTCTTCGTATTGGTAGGGTATGGTTGTAGTTTTAGTGGGTGTGGAATGGATGAGACTCATACTAAATCCTGGACCGCCGAATTCATTCTCGTAGCTACCCCCGAAATTTAACTTGAATCCTGCGGGCAACTGGACGGTGTAGTTGGCACGCATATCAAGAATCCAGCGGTCTATTTCTTTGATGTTGAGGTGCTCGCCAAGTAGGTTTTGATCCCGAAAGAGTTTATCACTGGACCGTGCCGAACTGCCCCAACGTGGCGATATTGAGAAAGAAAAGCCTTCCCTACTACGCTGCTCCCCGAAGGTAAATGTGACTGCTGCCCCACGCTCATCGTAGCCTTCTACCGAATAATAGGCAAGGGTTCGCGCTTGGGCATCGATGCGTATAATATTAAGAGCAACTTGGAATCCTCCGGCGATCTCAATACCATTTCCGGTAATTCCTGCTCCACCATCGTGGCGTGCATGCACAGTACCAAACGGCTTCAATTCAGCGCCACCAAAGCGCACAGGGAGTGATAGATCTACCCCGATTCGAGCCTGGTTCACAACAACGCTCTGGCCGTCAATGGTTTCTTTCCCTGTCCCGGTCCATAACTTAGCTGAGCCGATATCGCCCAGGATAGCGAATCCAAATTTGTTTCCCGTGCCAAATTGTTTTTCAAGCTCAATCAGCCAAAGTCGGAGGCTCGCCTGACTCGTGCCTATCCAACCAGTGTTTCGCGTGTTGCGTGTATCTCCGCTTCCGGCACCAATTGAAGCCCAAACAGATGAGGACCTAGTAGCCCATCGCACATATGGATGAATGGCCATCATCGACTGGGTCAGCCGCCCACCCGAAGCTGCTACATACCATTCCCCTGCACTCCTGTTTCGTGAGAGTGCCACGCCAACCAGCCAGCGTCGCCCCAGCCGTGTATCTAGGCCTAAATACGCAGTAGAGAGGCTTCCATCGTAGCCTGCATTATATCCATGGACAGACGGAATCCCTTCAAATTCCTGTATGTCTCCTTGCCCCCATATGAACCAACGCCTACTTACTGGACACCGCTCCTCTTTTATTTCTAAGTCACCCCAGCCGAGTAGGAAGTCCGCTGTGGCGGTGGAGGGAGTGTTTCGAATTCCAAGTACTTGACTTGGAATTGAATGGAGTGTAGAATTTAGTTGCTTATACGTGCCTGGAAATGTCGAGAAGTGTGTGAGATGCGAAGATTCATCGACTCCTTCTCTGAGCTTCAGCGCAGAAAATACTGCCGAGTAAGCAGTACGTCCAATCTGCATAGGTATCCCCGCAGCCTCTTCTCGGTTTAGTGGCACATTTCGCCCCATGACTTCAAGCCAAGATGCTCTACAAGTGTCAAGCTCCATTCTGCGGCCCAAAGCCATGCGTAGGCTTGACAAGTGATTTCGTGCATTTGCCGCCAACAGGTGTTCAATGATTGCACGCTGTGGGTGATCACTGACGTTCACATCGAATCTTTGGATAGCGTAGAACCCCTCGGGGTCAGATGCAGAAATTTGGACTGTAGCCGGCCCATACCTGATCGGAGTCAGCGTGAGAATGGTTTCTGTTACTTTAACTAGGAGCACACCGGGATCTGATTGTACACTATAGGTGAGCACGTCTCCGTCTATATCAAGGAAATATGGCAACAAATCCAAGTGCACCTCCTCGCCGCCCTCATCAAGAATTTGATCAGGAATTGTGCCGACGGCAATCGGTGTGTCATTGACTGGAAGTACCGTCATCTCCACCGATGCGTGATCAGTAAATCCCTGTTCATCCGAAACGACATAGCTGAACGCGTCAGTTCCATGGAAGTCAGGTTCTGGTGTATATATGACATGTCCTTCCGAATCGATGTCTACCACTCCATGAACTGCTTCCGTCGTGGATTGGACACGCAAGAAATCACCTTCGGGATCCGTATCGTTAGCAAGTACATCAATGGTCACTGCTTGATCCTCCGCCGTCACTGCCACATCATTGGTTGCCTCTGGTTTCTCATTTATATCGGTCACTTCAATCGTTACGTCCGTATACGCTTCGGCTTGGAATTCATCCTTTGCGCGTACCCGAAGGCCAAAGCGATTGGGCAAGGTTTCAAAGCTTTCTCCCGTACCAATATACTGGATTACTCCTTCTTGCATACTCACTACAAAACGTTGTTGGTCACCAGACACCAGTTCGTAGTTCAATACGTCACGGTCAGGATCCAAGGCGGCAACGGTGCCGAGAGGAACGGGCTGTGTTTGGCCGCTCATATTCTCGACTAACTCAAAGGTGTAGGCAGATTTCTCGAATGAAGGGGAGCGGTTGAAAACCTTGACAGTTGCAGTAGCAGATGCGAATCCCCCACGCCCGTCCGAAACTTCCACATGGAGGTCAACTCGTCCAGTATCACTTGGAGCAATCCAGTGTACTACGGGTCTAGAATCTTCCCCTGTAAACTCGCCCGCGTCAGTACTCCAGGCGTAGATGAGCGGATCTCCATCGGGATCCATTGCACTCGCATCAAGCCTCACTTCCCCAAAGCGATGCACTATGCACGGGGTACAGGTAACCGTGACTGTGGGAATCTCATTTAAGTCAATGACCTCCACCAAAACCTCCACTGAGTCAACTCCTCCAAGCTCATCCTGAACACATACGGTTAATTCAAACAAGTTCGGCTCTATTTCATAATCCTCACCGGGCCCGATATAATGAAACGCTCCGTCGAGTTTATCCACCGTAAACCATTGCAGTTCTCCTGATATCATTTCATAAGCCAACGCATCTTGATCAGGATCTTCTGCGATAACCGTACCGAGCCGAACAGGTTGAGTTTGGCCTCCCAAGTTCTCTGACAATTCAAAGGAATAGGTAGGTTGCTCGAAAACGGGAGAGCGGTTGGCGACATTCACGTTCACGGATACCGATGCGGATCCTCCTCGACCATCGGAAACTTCAAGCAAGATTTCAACGCGGCCTGTATCGGTTGGTGCAGTCCAATATGCCATGGGGGTATCAGCCGCCGTGAATCTCCCAATATCCGCACTCCAAGAGTAGGTAAGCGGATCTCCGTCAGGGTCTGTCGCAATCGCTTTTAGTTGTACTTCTCCGGAGCGAGGCACCGTGCACGGGGTACAGGTGGCAGTCACCATGGGAAGCTCATTCAAGTCAATGACTTTTACCAAGACCTTTACTGAATCAACTCCTCCAAACTCATCCTGAGCATGTACGGTTAATTCAAACAAGTTCGGCTCTATTTCATAATCCTCGCCAGGCCCGATATAGCGGACCACTCCATCATGTCTGCCCACCCTAAACCGATCTTGATCTCCAAGTACTATTGAGTATACCAGCTCGTTGCCATCGGGATCTGTGGCAGATACTGTACCGAGATCGACAGGATTGACTCGGCCATCCAGATTTTCGGGTAACTCAAAGGTGTAAGAGGGTTGCCCAAATTCTGGTTCATAATTGATGACTTCAATTTCTGCTTCGGCAGATGCGAAGCCTCCAAATCCGTCAGAAACCTCAATGCGGATCGTGTAAATTCCAGGTTGACCTGGGGCAGTCCAAGTTGTGGCTGGTTCATCGAGTGCCCCATCGAAGCTCCCGGATGGCGCACTCCACTCATAAGTTAATTCGTCTCCATCGGGATCGGTAGCTGTAGCCGTCATGTGTACCACACCTCCGAGTTCAACTTTGCATGGCATACATGAAATTGTTACAGTTGGTGGCCGATTAGGAGGCAAAGTATGATCAAGAATCGTTACCTCAATCGATGAGGGGGTGCCTTTTTCGAGTTCCTCCGGCAAGGTGCCAAGTTCTATAGTAAATGCCTCGTCGTCTTGATCCGAATCTTCGAGAGTTGTAATAGTGCCAGTTCCACTCGTTGCGTTAGCGGCGATCACAACCTGTGTCATCGGCGTATAGTCCTCCGGTTCAGCAGTAATCGGTGTAAGTATAATCGGGGCCGTTATTGTCTTTGACATAGTTTTGGACATCAAAACTGTCACGGTAAGAGTTTCTCCTTCGTCAACTGGATTTGGGGTAACTGATAAACTTACCTTCGGCGGAGATACTATGTCGTCATTGATAATCGTACCTGTTCCCGTGTCGCTAGAGGCTACTGACCATGTAGTTTCGGAGACCGTTAGACCGACTGTAAAGGTTTCATCTTCCTCCACGATTACATCTTCGATCGTCTCGACCGTGAAGCTCTGTGCCTCTCCTGCCGTACCCTCGAAGGATAGAGATGCAGTATTCTCCTTATAGTCTATTCCCGAGTTTGCAGTGCCATCCAGAAAATTCTGGGTCACTGTCAGGCCGTCCGGCACATTTCCAATCAGAGTTACGGTGAAAGTGATTGATTCCCCTTCGTTGGCAGAGGCATCTCCGATGCTCAAGGAAGCGATAACTGCATTCCAGATTGCAGTGGCGGTAACGGGATTAAGTGGGCCGGTATTGAGGCCATCGGTAGCAGAATTAGCAGTTACTGTAACGACTACGTGAGCATTTCCATTCGGTGTGAGGAGCAGCGTATAAGTGGTTGCGCTACTAGCGGTAAAAGTCCCCTTGACTGCACCGGTGACCGTTATATCGCCATTGACGAAACCAGTCACATCCTCGTCAAAGGTGAAAGTGGCCGTGAAGGGAGTTCGATCATTAATCTTGTCTGGAACGCCGGTAATGCTTACGGAGGGGGCGCCTCCATCCCAGATCGCAGTTTTGGAGACGTTGTTGGTGGGGCCAGTGTTGAGACCGTCGGTGGCGGAGTTAGCTTCTACGGTGACAACCACATTAGCATTTCCAATCGGTGTGAGGAGCAGCGTATAGGTGGTTGCGCTACTAGCGGTAAAGGCCCCCTTGACTGCACCGGTGACCGTTATATCGCCATTGACGAAACCAGTCACATCCTCGTCAAAGGTGAAAGTGGCCGTGAAGGGAGTTCGATCATTAATCTTGTCTGGAACGCCGGTAATGCTTACGGAGGGGGCGCCTCCATCCCAGATCGCAGTTTTGGAGACGTTGTTGGTGGGGCCAGTGTTGAGACCGTCGGTGGCGGAGTTAGCTTCTACGGTGACAACCACATTAGCATTTCCAATCGGTGTGAGGAGC
The DNA here is from genome assembly GCA_026709335.1 of Bacteroidota bacterium. GTDB lineage: Bacteria > Bacteroidota > Rhodothermia > Rhodothermales > Bin80 > Bin80. Next base: position 37,881 of record JAPOTE010000052.1, read on the forward strand.
AGCGTATAGGTGGTTGCGCTACTAGCGGTAAAGGCCCCCTTGACTGCACCGGTGACCGTTATATCGCCATTGACGAAACCAGTCACATCCTCGTCAAAGGTGAAAGTGGCCGTGAAGGGAGTTCGATCATTAATCTTGTCTGGAACGCCGGTAATGCTTACGGAGGGGGCGCCTCCATCCCAGATCGCAGT
>JAPOTE010000067.1 GCA_026709335.1 Bacteroidota bacterium
CACCTCTTCCATTCCGAACAGAGTCGTTAAGTCCCGCAGCGCCGATGGTACTGCCCTTCGTGGTGGAAGAGTAGGTCGGCGCCAGGATTTCCACGTGCAGCAGGGCCAGGTCCGATTGGATCTGGCCTTTGTTGCCTTACTTAAAGATTGCCAAATTGCTTGGGGGTGTCTCCTGAATAGGAGGCTGAGATCAGACCCTTTGTACCTGAACCGGATCATGCCGGCGTAGGGAAATGCATGCGAAGTGCAACTGCAGCCGCCAAGCAGGCCTAAACTGTGTTGCATTATGCTGACTTCGTTCCTGCTTTCTTGGATCCTCTTTTTTAATATCCCATTTTCGGGAGCCGTTCAATCCTCTGATGGTGTCCCTCTCGCCGGAGCAACTATACAATTCTTTCAGGAAAATTCACCGGTTGCCCAGTATTCAACAGTGACAGACCGGAGGGGCGACTTCAATTTGGTTGTTGCTCCCGGAATCTATACGATAGAAATCCGCTTTCTCGGATATGAAACGCTTCGGCAGCAAATAGAAGTGACGACTGCAGTGGAAGCGAAATTTATTCTCAGGGCCGGAATTTTGTACGGTGGTGAGGTTGTAGCGGAAACCCGCCGCGCACGCAAAACACTCACTCCGATCACCTATAGCAACATTACAGCGCGCGAACTGGAAGTGCTCCCATCCATGCAGGATCTGCCAGCGGCACTGGCACGTTCTGTATCTATCACGCATTATAGCGAAAACGGAAATGATTTGGGATATTCATATTTACGACTTCGCGGGTTCGGGCAGCGGCGGGTAGCGGTTTCCATCAATGGCATTCCGCAGAATGATCCAGAGGAGCATAATGTATTTTGGATCAATTTCTTTGACTTGCAGGGTTCAATACAGGATATTCAGATTCAACGCGGAGCCGGGGCAGCAGCTTATGGATCTACCGGTATAGGAGGCGCTATCAATATAATCACGGATCCTTACCTGTCCACTACAGATGTTCGATTGGAGACAGGATATGGAAGCTACAATACACAGCGCTATACAGCACAGGCAAATACAGGGCTCTTGGGTGACCGCTATGCAGTGTATGCAAGAGTCAGCAGGTTGACATCGGATGGCTATAGGGATTGGTCCTGGGCCGAATTTTGGCGATATTTTGTTGGGGTTCGCCGCTATGGGGAGCAGCATACATGGACCTTGCAATCCTATGGGGGGCCTCAAAAGGATGGTCTGGCGTATGTGGGAATTCCAAAGGCAGCAAACATAGAGACAGTTGATGACGGATTTGGCGGGACGATTGATCGACGCTATAACTTCAGTCAGGTAACCCGAGATATAGAGCGATTTCATCAACCGCATGTACAACTTCTTCACAGCTACACTCCATCCTCAAATCAAACCTTTCAACAGGCGTTCTTCTGGATCAGAGGAATTGGAGAATTTGACTTTGGAGGGACTTTTCGCAGTGCGGACTACCTTAGGCTTCCTGCGAACTGGCGAGGACTGTCCGTGTCAGAGCGATTGGATCCCTTATTTGTCAGTGCACCGGATGCGACGGTGTTATTCCGAGCCACATTGGATCAATGGCAGGTGGGTTGGACGCCCCGTTACCAGGTCGTTCGCTCTAGTTCAGAGACAACACTCGGGGGAGAGTTGCGACTTCACAGATCTTTGCGCTGGGGGCGCGTGGAGGAATCAGCAGGCCTTCCCGCTGAAGTGATCGGAGTCGAAAATGATTATCGTGTTTACAGTGTGCGTGGGGAAAAGTGGATCAGTTCGCTGTATGCAAGTCATCTAATACGCCCGCACAGACGATTGGCCGTTCAGGCGGACCTGCAACTGACTTGGCGGCAATATCGGCTTTTGGAAGAGCAGTTTTTCGGGAATTCATTCCGGATTCCGTATCTATTTGTAAACCCTCGTGTAGGGGTAACACTCAATCCGGAGCAGCCACTCAGTGCCTATATGAGCATATCTTTGGCAAATCGCGAGCCTCGAATGAAATCGCTCTATGATGGCGAAGAGGCAGGAGCGGGTTTTTTGCCACAGTTTGAACTACAATCAGATGGAAGTTTTGACTATGACAATCCAATCGTGAAGCCGGAGCGCCTGATCGATTTTGAACTCGGAGGACAGTATGAACGCCAATCTTTGAAGCTCCGCTTGTCTGCATACTGGATGGAGTTCAGAGACGAAATTGTACCCAGTGGAGGGCTGGATCAGTTTGGGGTTCCAAGGACTGGAAATGCAGATCGTACGAGGCATATTGGGATTGAACTAGAAGCAGCTGCACGTATTTTACCTAGGTTGAACGCGTTTGCCAATGCGACTTTCAGTCGGAACCGGCTCATAAAATTTGTGGAGTATGTCACTCTGCCGGACTTTTCAATCGCGCCCATAGACAGAGCTGGTAATCCGATTGCAGGCTTCCCTGCACGGAGCGGGAATCTGGGCCTCACCTATGAGTACGAGGGCCTGACGCTTCGGGCAGATGCTCGATTGGCAGGAAAACAGTACGTGGATAACGGTGGAGGGCGTGACGCCACGGGTGCCAAGAATGACAATTTTCAAGTAGATCCTTACGCATTAGTATCAGCTACGGTTCAATGGGAATTCGGTGATCGATCTACACTAAGCGGGCTGATGTTCTCGCTTGACGTGAACAATGTTCTGGATTCAAAAGTGCTTCTGTATGGAAATGCAGGATTCGGAGATCCGCAGTTCTTTCCGGCAGCGACTCGTCATCTCTTTCTGAGAGTGCAGTATCAATTATGGTAGCCAGGATAAAGAATCTCAGGATCGTATTTGATGAAAAGCACAGTATAAACTGTAGAGATTTGACACAAAGGCGAGCATGTTTTTCTGATGTATAAGCCCAAATTTCGTTTCTATATAATTTTCGAAGTCTTTGTGGTGGAAAGGTTAGACGACATACAAAAGGATGGGTTAGGGCTCTACACGGTTTAAAGTGGCAATTCAGGTTCTATTGTAATGAATGGTTTAACGATTCTGATCTCTTGGCTACGTTTGTTTCTGAATTCCTTGTCATATTCCAGTAATTTTTGATCATACGTTTCAAACAGGGGTACATCTGATTCTATTACTGTTGCCAAGTGGCCAGCATCTTTAATCTGTATGTCACGATATTCTCATTTCAATTCTCGTGCACGATCAGCGACAGATCTGGTCAAGTCCGCTATTTTGATAAAACTGTACTCAAAAAGATCTCTAATTTTTTGTTTCGAGCTTTCGTCATAACGTTGATTTCCATCCAGCCACAGTACCTCAAACGATGTTACCGCTGAGGTTATGATGACAGTTTTACCATCTTGGGCTGCTTTAAGTATGGCATCACACTGTACTGTTCTTTCGGGTTCTTCTTTGAGGTAAGCGAGAAACACGCAACTGTCCCAATATCTGAGAGTAGGCTTGCTCATCGGAGAATGCCTTTTATTTCAGATAATGGTGTCAGCTCATTGTCAGGGCGAAACACTTTTATTTGCTCTGCTGTGACGCTTGTGGGTAGGCCTTTGCTATTGTATCTGACTGTACCATGAACCGAGACACGTTTACTGAATGCAGCTATGGCCTCGGATATAAGCTGAGGGTCGTCTGTGACACAATCTACAGGTAATCCATCAAGACTGCGATACACCACCATTTTGAAGCCTCGACGATCTGTTAACGTGCTTAGTTCACCCTCAACATTGCCGATCGCCGAGTGAGCTTTCTTTGGTTCTAGTAGCTGGCGCACACTTTTCGTAATTCGTGGAGACAATAGGGTCGATTTACCATTTGAATTGATGGATATCTTTTTTTCTTGTCCTTTGACAGATATATCTGCTATATCTGCTATATCTCTAACATACTTTAGTGCTTTATCATTAAAAAGATTTGGCCGCTGGATATCTTGGCTGGATTCTGATTCTAGTTGTATAAATCCCTTAGAGATTACGGGGATGGCCCCGAGCACCGTCTGTCTTGAGGAACTCTTTCTAGGATCAGGGATTGCCCTAATAATCATACTACCTTCCTTGACACAGATCGTCCAATCTGAAGCTCCAGTTTGAGGAGATATCGCTTCAGACACTTCGTTGATTAGACCAACAAATGCTCTAACACTGTCTGCAAATTCTTTAGGGCTAAATATCCCATCAAGACACAGTTCTACTGATTTTTCATGATCTTTGGGGGGCTCGCCAAATTGGTTCGTAATTGTTTTCTAGAATTATTTCAGGAGTTCTATGCGCGAGATATGCTACTCAAATGAATTCATCGTGTTCAAGGTTAATTTGAACAGATTGAACACACAAAACTCTACAGAATCCACTTTTCTATGAAGCAATTCGCCATGTCTTTTTGAGAGCGCAGCACGGGTTGTGGCGAGAATTCTCTGGATCTCAAATCAAGAGAGGATCATTGAGGAAAATTTGTAAAACGATTTGTTCGAGAGAGAAGAAACGGATACTATTGACTTAGTAGAGGTTGCTTCATTCTTTGGTTCTACTGAGCTTTGTGTGGTTTAAGATCTAAGCCTCCGCAGAAGAAGAGAATTGCGACTCTGAAGTTTTCAAACCTTCTGTATCCT
>JAPOTE010000101.1:0-4041 GCA_026709335.1 Bacteroidota bacterium
CCCCAAATACTGCCCATTCGACCGCCTTGGTACCTCATCTGATCATTAAAGAGGGGGTTTCTGGTCCCATAAAGTCAGGGAAGTTAGGAGATATTGCTCCTACAATTTTGCGACTTATGAGCTTACCAATCCCAGAGAGAATGACTGGAAAGGTCCTTATACCCTGAGCTTTTCAGCCAAAATATTGGACAGAAAAATGTCATATTTCATAATTTTCCTAAGGGGACAGGATTCCGAAATAAGGAACAATTTGCCAATGCGATCTACTTTTATCTCGGAGGACTGGAACTGTCTCCAGAAGGCTTCTGGAGACAGTTTACCCACTCATAAAAATGAAGAATTTAAAAATTAGCGAGCGATTCAAAATCAATGCGAAAAGATATACTGCTATTCCTTGTATAGAGGTATAGATTTGAAGAGGGAACAGATGAGTCACTCAAAGTAGTTTAGATCAAGAGGTATACGGGCAATGGGAATTCCCCGTAGCTTAGCTACTTCTTCAAGTAGTCGAGCTTCGACACGGAGTTGTGCTTCAATCGGAGATTCAAAGAAGGATCTGATTTTGGTGAGAAAAAGGTCCAGATATTGATCCATAAGTGTCTCAGGTCTAGGTAGTCTTTTGATTTGATAGGCTCCGTCCTCTAGGCCCGTGATTTCGGCGGCGATTCTGATTGCATCATCAAGATTCCCCAGTCTATCAACTAATCCGGCTTCAAGTGCAGCTTCCCCAGTCCAAACGCGCCCCTGAGCAATTTCATGTACAGCTTCCACGGCCATATTCCGACTCTCCGAAACACGCTCAAGAAACATTTCATAAATTTCATTTAGTGAACGTTCCAGCATTGCGCGTTCAGATGGACGCAGAGGGCGCATTCCCGAAAACATATCTGCATAATTACTTGTGACCACTTGATCCGATGTAATTCCCAACTTCGTATCCATCATTCTACCAATACTGAAATGCATGCCATAGACTCCGATAGAGCCTGTCACGGTGTGAGGTGAGGCTATGATGGTATCGCCAGCTGTTGCGAGCCAGTATCCACCGGAGGCAGCCAAATCTCCCATCGAGACAATGACTGGTTTTTTTAGCGTAGTTTCCTTAACAGCTCGCCACATCGTTTCACTGGCAGTTGCACTTCCGCCAGGTGAGTCAATGCGTAGTACAACCGCTTTAACATTCTCATCGTCCCTGAAATTCTTCATGGCTTTTTGGAAGCTCGTGGCTCCAAGATATCCATTCAGTTCACTACTGCTCCCACTGATAATTGTACCTGACGCCACCATGATGCCGATCTTGCCTTCAAAATCAGATGGTTTTCTCACGGTTGACGGGTAATAACGCTCTAAGCTGACAGTTTGAAGGTCGTCGCCATTTGTGCCAATTAGATTGCTGATGACAGTTTCAACCTCTTCGCCTTGGAGTAATCCATCCACAAGGCCATAACTGTAAGCATCTTCAGTAGTCAGGAGCGTTCCTGATTGCATTAGATCCAGAACTTGTTCCTGACTCAGGTTTCGCGCCTCGGCAACGGTACTCGTCATCAGCTTATTCCAGTTCTCGAGAATAGCGGTCAACTGCGCACGATTCTCGTTGGATAGTTTTTCTCGTGTATAAGGTTCAATCCCTCCCTTGTATTTACCCACTCGCAAGACTGTGGGATCAATATTCAGTTTGTCGAGGAGGCCTTTGTAGAAGGATACACTCAAATAGAAACCATTGAATTCAAAGAAAGACCTTGGAGATACGAAGATGCTATCGGCAGCGGTAGCCAGAAAATAATCAGATTCACGCATAGTGAAGTCACCAGAGGCGGAAGCAATGACCGGTTTTCCACTCTTTTTGAATTCAAGCAAGGACTCTCTGACTTCCATTAGCGTAGCCCATCCAGCGAACGCTCCCTGGGGTTTGAGCCATATTGCTTCTATACTCTCGTCATCAGCAGCGCTTTTGAGAACATTTCTGATTTGACTCAGGCTCTGCGGTTGTGGAACATCAAGAATCTGATAGATCGGATCTGAAACTCCATGCTCTTCAATCGGTCCTGAGAGATCCAAAAGCAATACAGATCCTGTTGAGATAGAGACGCCGTTGGATGAGATGGTTGATGTGATGATTCCTGTCATGATCAATGCACCAACAAACAGCAGAAGTCCGGCAGCAATGAATGTGCCGAGAACACTGGCAATAAGGGTTGAAAAGAAACGCATATGATTCAGAGAAAGTAACGCAACTTGTTATAATGATTTAGGCTCATTCACGTTTTGTAAGAGCCGAGGGAGAAGAATCTTGGATTTGATATTCCTTAATTGTTCCATGAGGTATATCGTGCCGCAGAAAAAATTTGACGGAAGACATCAATAATTACTGGTTAATTCGTCACTTGCTTCGGGAATGTCAGAAAACAAACCCTACTACATAGTTTATTCATCATGCCCTGAAGGAATACTTGGCTGATGAAGTTTCGAAGATGTGCGGCGATGGTCGTCTACTATGTGGTTTGGAACAGCAGGTATGTGGAGATGTTCCTGCAATTGAGATGTTAGCATCAATTCTCAGGGTTCAGGTCATTTGTATTCACCTGAATTATTTTAATACCATCAGCACTGATTATTTTGAATGAGTAGTTTTTGGCTGGGAGAAAATGTATCTTGAAGGTAGAAATTCTTGATTGAGACTGACTATAAGTTTTACCGAAATCATATTCTGGAAGGTTCAGCGGAGCAGGGGGACATCTATTGAGTAAAATCGAACAAAGCGATCGTCAATATTCGCGCTGTTTTCATTTTATCAATATGGCAAGGAATTTGTGTCAGATAATTTTGTGAGCACTGATAAATCAACATATCACGGAAAGCTCTCCCCATTGCTAACGGATCGTGAACGTGCGATTCTTCGATTGGTTGTGCGCAATTTTATTGATACTGCCGGGCCTGTGGGATCTCGCAAGTTGGCTAAGAGATACTCCCTGGACCTGAGTCCAGCCACCGTTCGTAATACGCTCTCTGATCTGGAAGAGCAGGGATATCTCAGGCATCCTCACAGATCTGCGGGGCGTATGCCAACGGAGTTGGGGTATCGCGCATTTGTGAATGAATTGATGGAAACTCCTGAGTTATCAGCACCTGAACGGCGCTTGCTAAAGGGGAGGCTGGATCGCTTGATGGGAGATGCAGATACGCTCTTCCGAGAAACTTCTCGTTTACTCGGGCGAATGTCCAACCTTCTGGGGGTGGTTCTTAGTCCTAAAATTTCAACAGGGGTACTTGAGCGACTAGATGTTGTGCCATTGTCAGAGACGAATATTATGATCGTGATCAGCGTACGGAGTCGCTTGGTAAAAACGATTATTTACGAAACGAATATGGATATCCGTCGCGAAGATCTTGATCGGATTGTATCTATTTTGAATGAACGATTAGCAGGATTGAGGCTCGAAGAAATTCGCCAGGACTATGCGGTTCGTACAAGGGATATTGATGACGATCCGACTGGCATTGTGCAGTTAATCCTCAATGAATCAGCAGAGCTTTTCGGGGATTCCAATGAGGGTCGACTCACCCATTCAGGAGCAGGAGCATTACTTGCACAGCCAGAATTTCAGGGCATGAATGAAGTTCGGAAACTGATTGACTTGATTGAGAATGAGGGATATGTCGTACAACTCTTTGAACAGGCCCCAGGTAGTCAATTGGATACAAATAATTGGGTATCTGTAGGGATTGGTAGTGAAATTCAGGATGAATCGGTGAGCCCCTATTCAATCGTTACAGCGCGATATACTGTTGGGGAGAGTTCAGGAACCATTGGACTATTAGGCCCCATTCGTATGGATTATGGGCGTGCAATCTCTCTTGTAGAGACCATGTCCTCCCTGCTCAACAGGCCAGCTATTACAGGTTCAAGAAAATAGATGCGAAGAATATTTAGGGAATATTCTGGATGAGCTTTGAGGTTGAGAGTCAAACGAATTTAATCTGTTGTAACGGCGGAGGCGACGGCGGCATGCTCAGCACCTTCTCCTCGCAGACACTCGCCGG
>JAPOTE010000101.1:4051-4370 GCA_026709335.1 Bacteroidota bacterium
TTTAGATCTTTTAGCAGGTCTGTTCTCGGTTGATTCGTAAATAGATGAGCGCTAAGGTAGCGCAAACCAATCAGAACCGTTCTGCTATAAGATCTGATTCAATATCTGGCAGAACTATATCGCAGGAATGGGGGCAGGGAGTGTACCAGAGGATATATCTATCATGCGCCTGAATGAATATTAGAGTTCTCATGAGCTTGATGGTTTCAGATTCCATCAACTCCCCTGTTTTAGTAAATGAGCCGGAGCATGCTCAGAAGTTTAGCACCGAATCAAAAGCTGCCAGATTGATTTCTGCGCCTTATGACAAAAAAGTGGC
>JAPOTE010000011.1 GCA_026709335.1 Bacteroidota bacterium
CTGCACGGGGCACTGCAAGGGGCAATTCCGTGCATCCCATGATGACTGCTTCAGCTCCTTCCTCTCGGCAGTGATATACTGCATCGAGAACCATTTGCTTCGCTTGTGCTGTAACGGGGGCAGATTTGGCTTTGATGCCAAACTCAGGATCAAAGATCGCTCGATGCACAAGATGTTCTGCAACTTGGTTTGAGGGTATTACAGGTGTCAAGCCAGCATTTTCGAGCGCAGAATGGTAAATCCCCAACCGATGAACGCTCAATGTAGATATGCAACCAATTTGGGTAATATCGGGCAAAGATTTCTTCAGATATTTCACCGTTTCTTCAATGAGGTGCAAAATACGGATGTTCACACCATCGAGCAATCGTATCATCTCATTAAAGATTTGTGGAGCATGAGCGGAATTGCAGGGTATACCCGCAACTTTGATGTCCATCTTGGCAAGGTCACGGGCTACAGAAGCAATGGCAATTCCAGGATTTGGTATCGATTCCCCAAACACGTATGAACTACGATCTCCAATGAGATGTCCATAGGAGAGAAGGGCCATTGGAAGGTGATCCTGATCCGTGACTGCTTGAGTTTCTGCAATCACTTTGGAAGCTAAGTCTAGTCCTGCTTGTGGTCCCATGCCTCCAATAATGCCAATAATGGGGAATTTCATCATAATTTGCTCAATTTGTACGAGTAAATGCGAGATAGTTTTTATCTTTACGGTCCTTTAACATCATCCCTGACTCAACATATTCAGTGCATTGCCCGGTCGTCTAATGGCAGGACAGCGGCCTTTGGAGCCGTCGGTGGAGGTTCGAGTCCTCCCCGGGCAACATTGATGGATAGAATATGCTGAATAGCACTATGTCATATCGGGAATTACCCATTGGGATATTCACGGGAAGTAGTAATCCGGTTCTTGGCGAACAGATTGCACAAGCCTATGGACAGCCATTGGGTAAATTGGATCGTGTTGTTTTCTCAGATGGAGAATTATACGCAAAATATCAGGAATCCATTCGGGGAAGAGATCTTTTTATTGTGCAGAGTACATATCCCAATGCAGACAACTGGATGGAGTTGCTTCTACTGATTGATGCGGCGAAACGTGCATCTGCCGCCAGGATCAATGCAGTGGTTCCATACTTTGGGTATGCACGTCAGGAGCGAAAGGATCAGCCCCGAGTTCCAATTGCCGCCAAGCTCATGGCAGATTTGCTGCAGACCGCAGGGATCAACCGTCTGCTCACGATGGACTTGCATGCATCACAAATTCAGGGATTTTTTGACGTTCCTGTGGATCATTTGTATGCCTCAGCAGTATTCGTGGACTTCCTGAAAAAATTCCGCTTAACGAACCTTGTAGTTGTGGCTCCTGATGTGGGGGCAATCAAGATGGCAAGGGCCTATGCCAATCAGTTGGATGCAGAGCTTGCCGTGATTGACAAGCGCAGACCCCACCCGAATGAAGCAGAGATTATGAATATTATTGGCGAAGTCAGAGGACGGAACGTACTTCTGATTGACGACATTATTGATACAGCTGGAACCTTGGCAAATGCTGCCAATGCTCTCAGAGAGGCCGGAGCCCATGAGATCATGGCTGCATGCACACATCCGCTTTTGTCAGGAAAAGCCTACGATCGGATTGAGTCTTCCGTTTTGAGCAAGCTTCTTGTTACGGACAGTGTTCCTCTCAGGCAGAAATCTGATCGCATAGAAGTCGTCAGTGTTGCAGAGATGTTTGCAGATGCAATTCGACGGATCTCAACGGATGATTCAGTCTCAACATTGTTCAATCCCTAAGATTTAGTTATGAACGTTATTTCAATTACAGCACAGGCGCGCACACCGGGCAAAGCATCTGCTCGGGAAGCACGCAGGCATGGAAATGTCCCGTGCATTCTCTATGGACGCCATGTGAATCCACATCCTTTTGTAACGAGTGAGCGGAGCCTCCATCCTCTGATTTACACCAACAGAACCCACATTGTCAATGTGGGTATTGGAGATGATAATTGGGAATGCATCATAAAGGATATAGCCTTCCATCCGGTTACGGACCGTCCCATGCATGTTGATTTTCAGGTACTCCAGGCTGGTGAGAAAGTGACACTTTCAGTGCCGATTAATTTTGTAGGTGTTTCGGTAGGGCAATCCAAGGGTGGAATTCCGAGTTACGTATTGAATGAACTTACGGTCACCTGTTTTCCTCGAGATATTCCCACTCAAATTGACGTCGACGTTCACCAGGTGGAGATTGGTGAATCTATTTTTGTGAGAGATCTTCAGAAAGAGTCTCTGGAATTTCTCGCGCCGGAAGATCAAATTTTGATGTCTGTCGTACGTCCGCGTATTGTTGAGGAGACTGATGATAGTACAGAGGATGTAGGAGAAGGTGATGTTCAAGAAAGTGAGGTTGAGGAATAAGTGCCCTAGGCAATCGGTTTCGTCCTGTGATGGCACAGAAACAGCGCTTAATCCTTGGATTGGGCAACCCCGGACGGCCGTATGAAGGTACACGCCACAATGTCGGTTATGAAGTGATTGACAGGATTGCCGAGCGATGTGGGATTACCCTGAAAACGAATTCTCGGACCAACTCGATTATGGGTAAAGGCCGTTGGCAGGGGCGAGCTTTTGTAATTGCTAAACCTCTGACCTGGATGAATCGAAGTGGCGAATCGGCCCGCAGTTTTCAGCGACGAATGAAACTTAGCGGGGAGGAGTTCCTCGTTGTGGTAGACGATATTCATTTACCATTGGGTGCATTACGGTTGCGTCAGAATGGGAGTGCTGGCGGACATAACGGAATGCAGAATATTATTGATGCTTTGAGATGCGAGGACATTCCCAGGTTACGCATCGGCATTGGAGGGGAGTTTGAGCGGGGAGCGCAGTCAGATTACGTACTGTCTCCATTTGCTCAGAAAGAACAAATTATAGTTAATGATACACTTGATCATGCTCGGGATGCAGCACTGGCGTTCATTGTAGAAGGGATAGTTCCGGCCATGAACCGATTCAATCGGCGTACTCGGTTGCTCGAAACATGTACCGAGACGGCTTCAAGTGAGTTTAAGACCAACTAACATCGCCATGGATTCCGGATTATTGATGAGTTCTCTCGACTCCTCGGAATCCATTTGAATTTTCTGATAGATATGCAAGTCAATCTGATTCTTTTAGTATGCGCCTGTGGCGCAATTGCACTTTTATTTGCCTGGATTCGGGCGCGCTGGATTTCCAAGCAGGATCCGGGTACGGAGCAAATGATTGAGATCGCGGGCTATATTGCTCGAGGTGCACAAGCGTTCCTGAATCGCGAATATCGTGTGATTGCCATCTTTGTGGCTTCCGTGGCTGCGATTTTGGTATTTAGCGGTCTTCTGAGCGATTCGGAGTCAGGGCAATCTCCGATGGTTGCTGTCTCTTTCTTCGTCGGAGCGCTTTGTAGTGGTGCTGCAGGATTTATTGGAATGCGGGTAGCTACGAAGGCGAATGTGCGGACCACAAACGCAGCTCGGACCGGTCTTGCTCCAGCTCTGGATATTGCCTTTTCCGGCGGGCTTGTCATGGGTTTATGTGTGGTAGGACTCGGAATTTTGGGACTTGGAGGTCTATTTCTGGCCTATGATCAGTTGACGGATTGGTCGACCATTCGGGTTATAGAGGTGCTTTCCGGGTTTTCCCTTGGTGCGTCTTCGATTGCTCTTTTTGCGCGTGTCGGAGGCGGGATTTACACCAAGGCCGCAGACGTTGGCGCAGACCTCGCTGGGAAAGTCTATGAGGGTATTCCGGAGGATGATCCGCGTAATCCCGCCACGATTGCCGACAATGTAGGGGATAACGTTGGGGATGTTGCCGGTATGGGTGCCGATCTTTTTGAGAGTTATGTGGGCTCAATCATTGGTGCCATGGTACTGGGAACCGGATTTCTTGCCGTCTTTGATGGATCCAGTGCTGCACTGGGGAGCCTGAGCGCCGTGCTGTTGCCATTAGCTCTTGGGGCGGTCGGAATTATCGTTTCCGTGCTGGGATCATTCTTCGTGCGCGTAAAAGAGGGCGGCAACCCCCAAAGAGGGTTGAACCTTGGCGAATTTGGTGCGAGTTTCGTCATGGCAGGAATCGCATATTTTGTAATCTCATGGATGCTACCGAGTGAATGGGTAGCATCCACCAGTATAGTAGGGGAGCGAGCCTATACTTCACTCGGAGTATTTTGGGCCATGTTGATTGGATTGTCAGCAGGAGTTCTGATTGGCTTAGCGACAGAATATTTTACTGCAACGACCACGCAGCCCACCTACCGGATTGCAAAACAAAGTATCACCGGTGCGGCGACAAACATTATTTCAGGGTTGGGTACAGGGATGTATTCTACCGGGGTTCCCGCATTAGTGCTTGCGTTGGCAATTATTGGTGCTTTCAGCACGGCAGGTTTATACGGGATTGCGATTGCTGCCGTCGGAATGCTGTCTGTTACGGGGATTCAACTGGCGGTTGATGCCTATGGGCCAATCAGTGATAATGCAGGCGGGATTGCTGAAATGACTCACCTGCCTCCGGAAGTTCGAGAGAGGACCGATACGCTCGATGCTGTCGGAAACACAACTGCTGCAATTGGAAAGGGGTTTGCAATCGGTTCCGCAGCTCTGACTGCGCTGGCACTGTTTGCCGCATTCATGCAGCAAACAGGTTTAGAAACGATCAACGTAGCTCAGCCCAATATTTTGGCTGGCCTTCTGATTGGAGCGACTCTTCCCTATGTGTTTAGCGCAATGGCAATGGCTGCAGTTGGGCGTGCATCGGCGGATATGATTACGGAGGTGGGGCGCCAATTCAATGAAATTCCCGGGTTACGTGAAGGAACGGCCACTGCGGAGTACGCCAAGTGCGTAGATATTTCGACGGCTGCCGCGATCCGGGAGATGGTTGCCCCTGGTTTGCTAGCAATTTTATTGCCGGTGATCATTGGTATCATCAGCATTGATATGTTGGGTGGTTTGTTAGTCGGTGTTACCGTGTCAGGGGTTCTGTTTGCAATATTTCAGTCCAACGCTGGGGGCGCTTGGGATAATGCGAAGAAGCGTATTGAGGCAGGAATGGATATCAATGGAATTGTTTTAGGTAAAGGTACAGAGGCACACAAAGCAGCTGTCGTAGGAGATACAGTAGGAGATCCATTCAAGGATACATCCGGCCCGAGTCTGAATATTCTGATCAAGCTGATTGCAGTCGTTGCTCTTGTGATTGCACCATTGTTGTAATATCGTGGAAAACATCCCACGTTCATCAGGTAGGTAGCTCCCTGATGATCTCAGTATAGAAATGCCTGAGGCAGTAAAATTATAGCGTGGTTACGTGTTTTCTGAAAGGGCATGGAGCAAGGGTATGACATGGCCGATCCGGGTATAAAACCAAATAACTGGAATCAGGTATAGGATCAAAGTATCCCGGGCGCCATAAGGTAATGAGAATAGGCGCGAAAACAAGGTCAAGACTTCCTATCTTAGGTGTGGTTTCGACTTAGTGGGAACTGCTGCGAAAATATTACTTCTGATTGATGACTGTGACTAACCTGCAGGAGGTGATCGCGACTGGTGAGAATTCCCGCGTTGAGTTCAAGCATGATAGTGTAACTCCTGAATCTCTTGCCAAAGAGATATCGGCAATGCTTAATCTTGTCGGAGGGATAATTCTCTTGGGCGTAGAAGATGACGGTAAAATTACCGGGATGATAAGAGATACGAAGATCACAGAAGAATGGGTGATGAATATTGCACGTCAAAATATTCAACCTTCGATCATACCGGTATTCACCACGATCAAGATAAATGAAGATAAACTGGTGGGTATTATCGAACTCCATTCTGATAGCCCAAGCAAACCCTATAAGGCAAAACAAGGCAAGGCTTGGGTTACTTATGTACGTATTGGGAGCACCTCAAGAGAAGCAACACGCGAGGAAGAGGGTAGGCTCTATCAAGCCGCACGATTGGTGAGATATGAGACGAAACCTGTTTTGAACACGAGCTTCGAGAATCTGGATATCAACAGGATTGAGAACTATTATCGCACAATTCTGAAAATGGATGCGATTCCTGATCGAAAAAACATTAATGCTTGGCAACAACTGCTTCTGAATTCTGATCTACTCATTCAATGCGGTGACGATATATGTACGTCAGCTGCAGGACTTCTTCTCTTTGGACATACTCCGAACCGTCGGTTACCACAGGCAGGTGTAACGGCGGTAGTATTTCCAGGCACCGAAAAAGAATATAATACGATAGACGAAGAGAGAATCCGTGGTCCACTGACCCCAATCAAATCGGAGGATGGTTTCAAGACTTATCGAGGTGTGATTGATCGGTCAATAGATTTTGTTAAGCGGAATATCGGGAGTGTGGCGTGGCTTGATGGTGGAATACGACGAGTAGAGAAGGCACTTCCCCTTGATTCTGTGCGTGAAGCAATTATAAATGCAGTTGTTCATCGAGATTACTCTCGAGAAGGCACTGATATCGAAATATCCATGTATACAGATCGGCTTGAAATCATATCTCCCGGGGGGCTTCCGAATGGTGTGACTGTAGAAAAAATGAAACAAGGTGTCGTAAGAGTAGCTCGTAATGAGCTTATCAAAGAGATACTTCGAGACTATGGGTATATAGAACATTTTGGCATGGGTGTTCGCAATCGTATTATTCGACTCATGAGAGATTATAATAACACTGATCCGGACCTTATTGGATACGAGGATCGCTTCAAAGTCTGTCTTCGATACCGTGCATTACGTCAGAGGCTCAGGTAGATTGATTGAGATGGAGCGAGGAATTTGAAGTAGTCATTACGGTAGTCGTAGCTATGGGAGATACATTGATTCATGGTTATGGATGTCATTCGGTCTTGCCTTCCACTCGTGAATATTCGCCAACCCTAAGAGTAGCGCGTCAATCTCTGACTCTGCATTCCGTATCGTTACGCAATAATTAAATTTGGGGTTATAAAATGTACGTTGACTCCATTGAAAAAAAGAAACAAATCGGATCATGTTAAAACCGGTATTGCATGTAATCTGGGCCACTGCATTACTTTGGGCGCTGCATTATGGGCCGGGTGGGCTCGCACCTTTGGGAGACCTTATAGATCCCTTACATGGACTATATCATAATGCACGTATTGCCGAGTACGATGCGAGTGATGAAATCAGTATCCCGGGGCTTGTCAGCTCAGTTATCATTGAGCGAGATGAACGAGGTGTTCCTCATATCTTCGCGGATAGTGACCAGGACGCAGTCGTTGCACTGGGATATGTCACTGCCCAGGATAGGCTTTTTCAGATGGATTTTATGAGCCGTGTCACGGGAGGGAGGTTATCTGAAATTTTCGGAGCAGGCTCAATTGAGGCAGATAAATACCTGCGATCAACTGGAATGAGATGGGCGGCAAAGCAGATCACAGAAGCACATATTGCAGAGAACAGCTTTGACTATGAGCTACTTACGTGGTTTGCAGATGGTGCAAATGCATACATTGACAATCTTTCTTATGCAGAGTGGCCATTTGAATTCAAGTTGTTCGGGTACTCTCCGGAGCAGTATACCCCCCTACATTCTCTGCTACTCGTACAGTACTTCAACTTCGATCTGACATTTGAATCCGATGATCCTGCATACGGTATTGCCTTGGAGCGTTTTGGTTCTGAGGAGTATGCCAAATTGTACCCACGGTTTTCCTCGCGATACATTCCGGTTATTCCTGCCGAGGAATCAATTTCAAAAGAATCTGCCCCAGATACAGAGCCTGTTCCATTGGCCTCTTCGGATGGATTAGCATTGTTGAGGCGTGTGCATGATACTTTGCGAGATCATGGCATTGAAGGATTTCAACCCTCCAAGGGATCTAACAATTGGGGGGTAACAGGTCATCGCTCAGCCACAGGAGCATCTATTTTGGCGGGAGATATGCATCTGTCACTTTCGCTGCCTGCCATTTGGCATGAAGTACATATGGTTACCCCATCAATGAATACTTATGGTGTGGCTTCACCCGGTACGCCGGTGCCGATTGAGGCGTTTAATGATCACGTATCCTGGGCGTATACCAATTCCGAAATTGATGCGATAGATCATTATCTGTTGAAGTTAAGTGATGACGGTCTTCGATATGAGTTTGATGGAGAATGGCTTCCCCTGAAAATGCAGCCGGATACGATTCATGTAAAAGGGGCCCAGTCTATTATAGATACGTTGGTGCTATCGCATTTGGGGCCCGTTGTAAGGGATTCAAGCGTTGCATTTGCAATTAAGTGGATCGCTCAGGAAAAGGGACATGTCATCAGTACGCTCTGGAAAATGAACCATGCAAAGAATGCGATTCAACTTGACAGTTTACTACAGCACTGGCACTCACCAGCTCAAAACATACTCTATGCTGATGTAAACGGAAATCTTGGCATCAGGACTGCCGGCAAGATACCAATTCGAGCTTCGGGGCATGGGATAGGATTTCTTGATGGCAGTACCAGTGATACCGAATGGATTGGGATAATTCCTGCTGAGGAGATGCCAAGTTCACAAAATCCCGCCCATGGATATCTTACTGCAACCAATCAGCAGCCAACCACAGAAGATTACCCGTACTATTTGAGTCATAACTGGACACCAGCTTATCGATCACTGCGCATTGATGCACTTCTTTCGGGTAAAGACCAGCATAGCTTAGAAGATCTGATGGAGTATCAGGGTGATGTATATGTAGGTCAGTATCATACTTTCGTGCCGTTGTTAGACTCTATACAGTCGCTGACACCACAAGGTGAGATGGTCCGAAGGACATTGAAAGAATGGGATGGTATCGCAGTAGGGGAGGCGACTGGGCCGCTTGCTTTGCATGAATACTTACGCGCATTAAAGCGTCTGACTTGGGATGAACCCCACTTTAAAGATCTTCCACAGCCAAGTGAAGTAGTTCTGGTCACGTTTCTTGAGCAGGGATCGAGATGGCTTGATATTCAAGGGACACCTGAAATTGAGGATGCCCAAATGATCATGGCAATTGCTCTTGCGGAAGCTGCAGATTCGTTGCAGAGTAAATACGGAGAAGATTGGAGCTGGAAATCCAACCATAAAGTTATTTTCCGCCATCTTACACGCTCCTCTGCATTGAATGTGTTATGGAGAGGGCCATACAGTTATCCCGGTTATGATGAGACATTGGGGCCAGGAGGTGGACTGGAGGTCACACAAAGTGCCAGTTGGAGGATGGGTGTAGATTTCACTGAGCATCCACCACGTGGATTCGGGATTTATGCGGGTGGCCAGAGTGGCAATCCACTTAGTTATTTCTATGACCTGCATGTGCAGGATTATGTGAACTACAATTATTATACGTTGCATAACCCCAGAGGACCGGGAAGCCTTAACGAGATCTCATCGCGCCTGATACTGCGGAAAAAATAGATCGTCAGGAAAGATACCCCCATCTACCTGGATAAAATCATCTGTTGAGCAGAATGTGAACCTCCGCAAGTAATCTACTTGATCGAGGTTCTTGCAAAATCTCTGTTTTAAGACAGAAAAGATCCCCACAGATATTCTCATAGCAATATTTGTACTCAATCTTGGAGGTTTTGCAATAGATTGGATCTTTTCCCGGGAAAGATTATGATAGAGGTATTAGTATTCTTCAATTGATAGGCAAGATCTGATATTCAGAAAGTATTTGCTGGCAAGAGAGTTGTCGACGTAGCGACCACACATTTCTGGCCGGCATTCGGTATAGATCGGGATGGTTCAATCAAATATAGCACATGGGGGTAGGTACAGAGGTTCATTCCCTTCGCCTTGATCACAAAGGAACACATAGAGGCATACAAAGAATAATTGGGATGTGCTGCGGGCAAACAAACTTCACTTCGACTGCTTTCATGACGATGTTTGTCGTAGGAACAAACTTGCCAATCATGACAGATTACGCCGAAGATCTATCTTTACGAATTCTTGTTTTGTGGATACGATCAGATCAGTGATGATTCTTTCAATCAGTCTTAAAATTAATTTCAAATAATATGGTGCCATGGCCAAGGTAGAAGTCGTAATGCCTAAGATGGGCGAAAGTATTACTGAAGGAGATGTAAATGTCTGGCATAAAAAGGAAGGAGATTCTGTAGAACTGGATGAGGTACTCCTGGAAATTGGGACGGACAAAGTTGATACCGATGTTCCTGCACCCGCAACAGGAGTGATTGCAAAAATTTTTACCCCCGAAGGAGAAACCGTTCCGGTAGGACATGTGATCGCTCTGATTCAAACCGAGGCAGAAGAGATAAATGGCTCAGAAAAAGAAGCACCACCCCCTTCGCCCGAAATAGCACAATCAAATAACACGGAAACCCAAGATACACCTGTCGTAATGCCTAAGATGGGTGAGAGTATCACTGAGGGGACTGTGATTACATGGCATAAACAGGTGGGAGATGCAGTGGAACTGGATGAAACCCTACTGGAAATCGGCACGGACAAGGTAGATACGGATGTCCCGGCTCCCGCCGGGGGCATTCTGAAGGCAGTTCTGGTTTCGGAAGGAGAAACGGTCGAAGTGGGGACAACTATCGCAATTATTGGTGTAGAAGGGAGTGAGCCTATTCCTTTGCCGATACCAGAAACATCCGCAGAGATTCCTCCCGAGTCAACCCTTGAGAGCACACAGTCTATTGCATCTGAAGCACAGCCTGAGAGTAATCGACATCTGGAAGATGGTCGTTTCCTGAGCCCATTGGTGCGCAGTATCGCGCAGGCCGAAAATATTTCACGCGATGAGTTGGTCACAATCAAGGGCTCTGGACGTGATGGTCGAATTACCAAGACAGACATAATAGATCATCTGGAATCACGTGAGCGGGTTCCAAAGTCAATCAAGCCCCAGGCCAAACCTGCCCGAAGAAAAGGGCTGCCACTGGTTACACCTCATACGGTCAGCGAATCCAACGAAGTGCAGGTTGTGAAGATGGATCGGATGCGTCAGTTGATCGCGGAGCATATGATTGAATCGCGCCGCACCTCAGCTCATGTTACCTCGTTTGCAGAGATTGATGTGACCCGTCTGGTTCGGATTCGCGAAGCAAACAAGAAGGATTTTTTTCAGCGAGATGGGATAAAATTAACCTATTCTCCGTTTCTCGTGTACGCTGCTGTAGAAGCTCTTCGAGATTTTCCAATATTAAACAGTTCTGTAGAAGGAGACAAGATTCTTATTCGGAAGAATCATCATATTGGGATGGCAGTCGCAATTGAATCAGGATTGATTGTCCCCGTAATTCGCCATGCAGGGCGATTGAGTATTACAGGACTTGCACATGCGACGAATGATCTGGCACACCGTGCCCGCTATTCAGAATTGGTTCCGGATGACCTCCAGGGCGGCACCTTTACTCTGACGAATGTTGGCTCCCTTGGATCAATGATGGGAACTCCCATTATCTTACAGCCTCAAGTAGCAATTTTAGCCACCGGAACAATCAAAAAACGCCCCGTAGTGGTTGAGCATCCTGAACTGGGGGACAGTATTGCAATACGGCATATGATGATTCTTTCGCTATCGTATGATCACCGGATTATTGACGGCGCAATGGGAATTGCATTTCTTCGTAGATACGCGGAAGTGATTGAAAACCTTGATCCAAATATGGAGTTGTGAATGGATGATCTCTTTTCACAGAATCT
The DNA here is from genome assembly GCA_026709335.1 of Bacteroidota bacterium. Taxonomy (GTDB): domain Bacteria; phylum Bacteroidota; class Rhodothermia; order Rhodothermales; family Bin80; genus Bin80. The sequence continues at coordinate 11,727 of JAPOTE010000011.1, forward strand.
GTAGCCATGCCAAAAGATTCCGATTTAGTCAAAAAAATGACAACGGATACGATTCTCGCACGAATAGATTTCTTCATCAGTGTTCTGGCACATACTAGAAGCAAGTCAACGGTAGATACATATAGACGATCACTGGGAGTTTTCACTCTGTGGGTGGATGAGCAAGGTGGAAGTATAGAACTTTCACAGAAAAATCTGGAGAAGTATCCGGTGTACTTGAGAACGCAAAGAAAAGTGACCTCCAGAACCATCAAAATCTACCTGACCGCGTTGCGGGGCTTTTTCACTTTTCTGTCAAAAGAGGGGTTATTACATCACGACCCGCTTGTGAATCTCAATATAAAACCTGACACGTCTGGCGAGGGTAAGGCCAGAGCTATTCTGACGAAGGAAGAAATTAAATCTTTGTTTGAAGCTTCAAAAGGGGAACAGATCGTTAAATTACGTGATCGAGCCATTCTGTGCTGCATGCTCCTTGAAGGAATAACAGAAACAGAGGTCAGCAATTGTAATTATGGAGATTTGGAACATACTCTGATGGGAGAAGAGTTGCGTATCTGCGGCAGTGGAGGTCCTCTGTGCATCCCATTAGATCAGAGAACTTATCGGAGTCTGACGGCCTATCTCACGAAGCGAAATGAAACACTTCGATCCCAAGATCCACTGTTTATATCCCATGGACCGCGAGAAGTAGGCGAACGGCTGAAGGTTCGATCTGTACGATCCCGTATGCGCGTGTTGCTGGATCGAGCTAAGGTTCTACGTACCGAAGTATCTCCCCAGAGTTTATCACACACATCTATTTATTTGCAGATTTTGAATGGGGTCACCAGAGAACAACTTCGTGAGCGTACTCGTCCGTGGAGACTCTTTCATCGAATTGAATATCTCAAGTCAAGAGGACTTATTGATCCCTCCTATTGAAATGGGTCATGACAGTAAACTGGTGCAACCCGGCGAATGACCAAGAGCTGAATGAATAGTCAAGGTGGAACCGGCGGATTCGAAGCCCAAAGCCAACAGCCGTTCCCGCCAGATCAAGCCGTTGGTCAGACTTGAGATTCCGTTTACGGTGATTGTAGCCCAAGCGTAAATGGAAAACAGGAATTGCTCGGAATTCCAGGCTAAATATCGCATGACGAAATCCCTTGTCGACAGAAGTAATTTGATGGACGTTTTGCAGGTTGTTCAGGGTCAGGCCGACGAGTACAGGGATGTATCTCAACTGTTTGGATACGGCAATGCGGAGATCCAAGGGGACTTCATCCCTTGTTTGACCAAGGCTTGAAAGAGTTACCCCGATGTTTGAAGCCCCCGCGGAAAGTGTAAATTCTTGTTCAGGAATGTAATAGACAATTCCTGCGTCTATTGCAACGGCAAGGGCGTTGAACTCTGCAATGGAGGTGTAGGCGATATGCAGATTTGCCCCATAGCGAAGTTGGGGGAGCCATGAACGGGACAGTCCGGCCGTGAGAGCAATATTACCTGAAGAAAACGAGCTACTGGATTCCCCGTACTGATCAGATCGAGGGATTCGGCCCCAGTAAATAAATCGCGTACCGACAGCCGCCATGCCAAGAACGCCGAGGTCACGGCTATATGTGACTGTACCTGCCTGGAGATCGCTGAGGTGGTTGAGCCATGAAATAGAAAGGGCCCCATCAGCCTTCTTATCTAACAAGGCCGGATTGTAAAACATTGCACTAGCTTGGGAGGAAGTAGATGTCAGAAGGGTTCCCCCGAGAGCCGCAGCTTGCGCAGAAGGAGCAAGTCGAAGAAAGTCGAAACTGGACAGCGACTGGCTCCGCACATTCACGGCTCCAGACAGGGCGATCATCAGTACAATCAACCAGAAAACAACAAAATTCCTGCTCATCATTGAAAAACACGAAGAACACGGTGTATCCCAGGGAAGTTGAACGAATTCACGCTAAATCGTTTCAAACGTTCCGAGTTTACTCCATCACACCAAACTGGTCAAATTTTCTCCAATCAGGTATTAAGAACATTCCAAGCGAGTATTGATAATCCTTTAGCAACATGTTGAATTTCGTCAACCAGCTATTCGGTGATAAGAATCAGCGGGAGATTCGTCGCAAGTATGAACCCGTGGTGACTCAGATCCACGAAGCTATTTCTGCAGTAAAGGCTTTGTCAGATGATGAACTGCGTGACCGCACAGAAAAGTTTCGAGCGCAGATCCAGGACGCCGTCGCAGAAATAGAAGAAAGAAAACAGGAAATCCAGACGATCCTGCGTACGGGATATTCCGATGAAGAGAGGAAAGATGCGCTCACACTGGAGGATCGACAGGATTATTTCGAGGAGCTTGATGAATTAGAAGATGAGTGGCTGGATGTTGCAGAAGATACATTGAATGAGATTCTACCCGATGCTTTTGCATTGATCAAGGAAGTCTGTCGCCGCCTGACGGAAAGAGGCTCCCTTAAGGTGCGTGCCACTGAGCACGATCACGAGATCCGTCGTCGTCGCGCATATCCTGATATTCAGGGTTCCTGGGCCATATGGCCTAATGAATGGGAAGCGGGTGGCACCATCATCAAATGGGAAATGATTCCCTATGATGTGCAGTTAATTGGTGGAGTGGTTCTCCATAATGGTAATATTGCGGAGATGAAGACAGGAGAGGGCAAAACCTTGGTTGCGGTAGCGCCGGTATATTTGAATGCACTTCTTGGCCGTGGAGTACATTTGATCACAGTGAACCCTTATCTCGCACAGCGTGACTCAGAGTGGATGGGCCCTATTTTCGAGTTTCTGGGGTTAACGGTAGATGTGATTGACGAATATGATGCACACTCCCAAGAGAGACGCTCTGCCTATCGGGCAGATATTACCTACGGCACAAATAATGAATTCGGATTTGATTATCTGCGAGATAACTCTTTTGTCATTGACTCAAATCAGCTCGTCCAGCGAGGACATCACTTTGCAATTGTAGATGAGGTGGATTCTGTATTGGTGGATGAAGCCCGAACCCCGTTGATCATTAGTGGCCCGGTCCCGCAGTCGAGCAAGAGTAGGTTTGATGAACTCAAACCGGCTGTAGATCGACTGGTACATGCGCAGAAGCGACTGGTCGCGGGATTTGTATCTGAGGCAGAAAAAAAATTAAAGGAACGAGATCTTGCTCTAGAACGTGGAGAAGAGAAAGAAGCGAAAGAGCTTGAGTCAGAGGCAGGTCTGAGTTTGCTCCGGGCAGCACGGGGATTTCCTCGCAATAAACGATTGATGAAGATCTTGCAGGAACCCGGGGTTGAGCAACTCAGGCGAAAAACAGAATATTTCTATCTGCAGGATAATGCCAAGAGAATGCCGATTGTAGATGATGCAATGCATTACGCCCTTGACGAAAAGCAACACGCACTTGAACCTACCGATCAGGGGCGCGAATTCATTGCTCGGGCTGCAGGTGAAGATGTGAATTTGTTTATTCTCCCAGATGTAGGGGAGGAGACTGCGCGCTTGAAGCGAGAATACGAAGCTCAGAAAGAGAAACTCTATGAATCCATTCGCGACCGTGAAGATCTTTCCGATGAGAAACGAGAGCATAAGCTGCAGAATGATTTGCGGGTTCTAAAAAATAAGCTTGATGAGGAGACGCGTAAATTGTATTCCACATATTCAGATCGAGCGGAGAGATTGCACGCAATTGAACAGCTTTTGAAAGCGTATACTCTGTACGAACGTGATACGGAATATATCGTCCAGGATGGGAAAGTGCAAATCGTGGATACCCATACAGGACGTGTACTTTCTGGACGTCGATATTCGGATGGATTGCATCAGGCCATTGAGGCGAAAGAAGGCGTAAAAGTTCAGGCGGCCACTCAGACCTACGCCACAATTACGCTACAGAACTACTTCCGGATGTATAGTAAACTGGCTGGTATGACTGGAACTGCCGAAACGGAGGCCGAAGAGTTTCATAAGATTTACAAAATGGATGTTGTAGTCGTCCCGACCAATAAACCTATAGATCGAGACGATCTCGATGATCTCGTTTTCAGATCAAAACGCGAAAAATACGGTGCGGTAATTGAGAAAATTGAAGAGTACCACGACAAGGGACAGCCCGTTCTCGTGGGAACTACCTCGGTTGAAGTTTCCGAAACCTTGAGTCGGATGCTCAAACGTGCCCGGATACAGCATAACGTACTCAATGCGAAGCGGGATCGTGCTAAGCAGGAATCTCTGATCGTAGCAGAGGCAGGAAAGCGTGGTGCAGTGACGATTGCCACTAACATGGCCGGCCGTGGTACAGACATTAAACTCGGAGACGGAATTGTAAAACTTGGAGGTCTTGCCATTATTGGTACTGAACGTCATGAGAGTCGCCGCATTGACCTTCAGCTCAGAGGGCGATCCGGACGCCAGGGCGATCCTGGAGAAAGCCAGTTTTATGTATCGCTCGAAGATGATTTGATGCGACTCTTTGGACCTGATCGGGTAGCGGGAGTTATGGATCGACTTAAGCTCGAGCCCGGGGCTGTGATCACACATCCATGGGTTACCAAGAGCATTGAGCGGGCGCAAAAAAAGGTAGAACAGAACAATTTTGCCATTCGAAAACGGCAGCTTGAATATGATGATGTGTTGAATTCTCAGCGTGAAGTGATTTATGATCGCCGGATGCATGCACTCAAGGGAGAGCGATTTCGAGGGGAGATTCTGGATATGCTTTTCAAACTGATTGAACGGCTTGTAAAGCGCTATCACGGTGAAGGAGAAATGGAGGAATTGCGTGATGAGTTCCGCCGGCTATTATCGTTTGACTATGACATTGATCGTAAAAGATTCTTTGATCTTGGTGATGATGGTGTGACTGAGGATGCATACAATAAAGCAGTTGAGTATTACGAGGCCAAGCGCAGCGCACTCGCGGCTCCGTTTTTTGAGAGTATGAAGAAGGTTCAGGAAAGCAATGCAGAGAATAAGCCCGAACGTGCGTTTGTTGATTTTTCGGATGGCCATCGCAGGCTCCGAACGATTGTTCGGATTGAGGATGTTGTAGAATCAGAAGGGCAGGAGATCAATGATAGTCTCGAGCGAACGGCGATGCTTTCGTTGATTGATGAGCACTGGACCGAGCACTTACGCTCACTCGATGAAGTGAAGGAGGGGATTGGTCTTCGGGCATATGGCCAGAGAGATCCGCTTATAGAGTATAAAATGGAGGCGTTTCGTCTGTTCGCAGAAGTGATTGAGCAGATTGGGGAAAATGTGGTGACTTTTCTGTTCCGGGCAGGGCCTGTGGTGGAAAAGCGTGGAGGTAATGCAAGGCAGACCAGTCGGTTGGATCACAAACGCGCTCAGGCGAGGCAACAATCTCCTCCTGCTTCATTTGGAATCGCAGCAACCAATTCAAATGGTGCGAGCCGTGACCCAAGTGCAAAACGGCAACCTGTTCTGGCCGGACAGCATGTTGGTAGAAATGCACCCTGCCCATGCGGGAGTGGGAAGAAACATAAGCAGTGCTGCGGACGCATATAGGTATAAATCTGATGTTGCGTTCCCTCTACATTCGGGATTACGCCATCATTGATGAGCTTGAGGTCGAATTTGGGCCTGGTCTCAACGTTCTGACAGGAGAGACTGGTGCGGGGAAGTCCATCATGATTGGTGCACTTAAGTTGATTTTGGGTGAACGTGCTTCATCGGATACGATTCGTTCGGGTGCGAGAAAAGCAATTGTGGAAGGAGTCTTTGATCACGCGGCGTTACCAGAGTTACAACAGCTTCTTCAGGAACATGAAATTCCGGTTGAGCCTGTATTGATCATGAGGCGGGAAGTAGCTAAAACCCATAGTCGAGGATTCATTAATGATTCACCTGCAACGCTCCCTGTGATGCGAGATGTTGCAGCACAGTTGATTGATCTGCATGGTCAACATGAACACCAGTCCCTGCTCAGGGTGCAGACTCATCTGCAGTTGATAGACGATTTTGGCGGGCTTGCAAGTTTGCGTTCAACCTACTTGGAAGTATATGAGCAAGTAGAGAACCTAATAGATAGGCACGAGGCGCTTAAGGCACGTCAGAATAACTTGGAGGCATCTCGGGAGCGGCTGACTTATGAAATTACAGAGATTGATACCATTGCTCCACAGGAAGGAGAAGAAGAGAAACTCCAGGGAGAAATGCGTCGACTTGAACATGCAGAGCACCTCTATAATGCCACAGCATCTCTTCATTCCATCCTCTATGCTCGCGATCATTCTGTCACAGATCAATTGGTGACCGCATTAAATGAGCTCCAGACTCTTGCAAGTATTGATCAGATACTGGAAGCATCCAGTCAGGAGATCAACCAAGCATATATCTTGGTGAAAGAAAATGCTTCATTCCTGCAGGAATACAATATGTCTATTGAGTTTAATCCTTCCCGGCTGGAAGAAATACGTAATCGACTGGGGGACTTGGATACTCTAAAAAGAAAGTATGGTGGCAGCTTGGCTGCGGTACTTGAGTATCGTGAGCAGATTGCAGCGGAGTATGATGATTTAGTCAATTATGATGCCGCTCTTGAAAAACTTGAGCAGGAGCTTGTACAGACTAAGAAGGTACTTTCTCACGCTGCAATCAAGTTGTCAGGCAAACGATACGAAGTAGCTCGGAAGGTTGAGTATTCTGTTACAGCAGAGTTTACCAGTCTTGGAATGGCATCAGGGCAGCTTCGTGTTCAGATGCAGAAGCAGGAAGATCCTGCCGGCTGGATTACACCACAAGATCCAGGAAATCAGAAAAGAAGATATAAAGCTTATCGTCATGGGATGGATGTAGTTGAGTTTCTGATTACAACGAATACAGGAGAAATTCCCCGCCCTTTAGCGCGGATAGCTTCTGGGGGAGAGATTAGTCGTATTATGTTAGCAATAAAGCGTGTTCTGGCAAAGAGTGCCCAGCTTCCCATCTTGGTATTTGATGAAATTGATGTTGGAATCAGTGGAGCCATTGCACGCAAAGTGGGGAGGAGCATGGAGGATTTAGCCCGCTGTCATCAAATTATTGCTATTACTCATCTGCCTCAAATTGCTGCATTGGCTCACACACATCACATAGTTGAAAAACGCATCTCTGATGCGAGAACTACAACACGAATCAGACAGCTCCAGAATGAAGAATCGTTGGAGCAAATTGCAATGCTTATCACGGGTAAAGAGGTCACAGATGCCGCCCGACAGAGTGCCCGGGAGCTAATGAATATCAGCCATGAAATCTGAAGATACACTAATCACTGCCGGAGATATCCCCGGTTTGGTAAGTGCCTATTACACTGAATCTCCGGAAGGGGAGGTCACCTTTGGAACCTCCGGTCATCGGGGATCCTCACTGAATGGTACCTTTAATGAAGCACATATTCTGGCAATCAGTCAGGCGATCTGCGAGATTCGTATGGCAAAGGGGCCAGTCATCATAGGAAAGGACACGCATGCCTTGTCTGAGCCGGCTTCTAGGACTGTACTGGAGGTTTTTGCCGGTAACGGTGTTGATGTGATTCTAGCGGAAGGCTATGCACCCACCCCGGTGGTATCTCATGCACTGCTGAAATGGAACTTTGCTCATGAGATCAATGAGATTGATGCAGTAATTTTGACACCTTCGCATAATCCCCCAGAGGATGGCGGACTGAAATATAATCCCTCACATGGTGGGCCAGCGGATGGGTATTGTACAGGGAGAATTCAGGAGCGGGCTCGTGAATTGATGGCGTCTGGATTAAAAGGAGTTAAGCGAATTCCTTACAAAAAGGCACTGAATGCCTCGAGAACCTCTGTAAAGGATTTGATGACGCCATATATCGAAGATTTATCTTCTGTGATTGATATGGAGGCAATTCGTGTTGCGAATCTGGCAATTGGAGTGGATCCAATGGGAGGTGCAGCTGTGCATTACTGGGGCAGGATTGCTGAACATTATAATGTGGAGATTAGCATGTTCAACGATAAAATCGATCCTGCATTTGAGTTTATGCCACTGGATCATGATGATAAGGTCCGAATGGATTGTTCTTCATGGTATGCAATGCAGAATTTGATAGGCATGCTGGAATTTTTTGATATTGCTTTCGGCAATGATCCGGATGTGGATCGGCATGGAATCGTCACCAAGAGCAGTGGGTTATTGAATCCAAATCATTATCTGGCAGCGGCCAGCGAGTATTTACTCACCAATCGTCCTGAGTGGCCAGCAGATGCTCACTTTGAAAAGACAATTGTAACAAGCTCTATGATTGACCGAGTTGCAAAAAGGCGGCGTCGCAAGGTTCTTGAAATGCCAGTCGGGTTCAAATGGTTTGTGGATGGGTTGTACGATGAAACCTGTGGGTTTGCCAGCGAAGAGAGTGCGGGCGCATCATTTCTCCGCAGGGACGGTACAGTATGGACTACGGATAAAGATGGAATCATTATGGGGCTGCTGGCTGCGGAAATGCTTGCCGTCACCGAACTTGATCCAGGAGAGATCTATGAAGATTTGATCAATAGACATGGCGAAATGTACTATAAACGAATTGACTCTCCGGCTACATCGGATCAGAGGGAAATCTTGGCAGAGTTATCAGTAGGTAATGTGAAAGCCAAGGAGCTGGCAGGAGATCGGATCACAGCGAAACTCACGAAAGCACGGGGAAATCATGAGCCAATTGGTGGCCTCAAAGTGACAACGAAGAATGGCTGGTTTGCGGCTAGGCCATCTGGAACAGAGAATTTGTATAAGATTTATGCAGAGAGTTTTGTGAGCGAAGAGCATTTACATCAGATCCTGGAGGAAGCACAATCTATTGTAAAGGAGGCTCTCTCAATATGACGAGTTATTTGAGAATGGCTGACTCGTTACGTTTTGGCACAGATGGCTGGCGGGCTGTAATTGGACGGGAGTTTACGTTTGCAAACCTTAGCCGAATGGCTCGAGCAACCGTTAAATGGCTCAAGCTGTCAAACCCTGCCCCCCGTGTCGTTGTTGGCCACGACACACGATTCATGGGGCGTTTATTTGCAGAGCATGTCGCACAGGAATTCGCAAATGAAGGTGCAACGGTCATCCTCGCTTCCGGCCCCACACCTACTCCTGCAATCAGTTGGGCGGCAACTCGTCAAGGGATCAGCGCAGGCGTTGTCATTACTGCGAGCCACAATCCTCCGGAGTATAGTGGATACAAGATCAAAACACATTTTGGTGGTCCGGCTACGGATATGATGACCGGTGCAGTGGAAAAGTTGATGGAGCCTTATGCACCGAGTTCGCGAAGGCACGGCCGTGAGTTAGTAGAAGAGAGGAATATCACGGCCGAGTATACAGAATATTTGCGCAGTTTATTTGATTTGGGCTCAATAGATGTAAGACTTGTCCATGATCCGATGTACGGGGCAGGGCAGGGGATTCTTTCCAGACTTCTTAGCAGTAAATGTGTTACAGAAATTCGTAGTGAAATCAATCCGGGGTTTGGTGGTATAGCACCGGAGCCGATTGAGAAAAATCTGGGAGAACTGATGGAGAGCGTTGTACGGCAAGGTGCGACAGTTGGCATTGCACATGATGGAGATGCAGATCGAATTGGTGTTGTAGATGAGCGTGGAGATATTGTCACGTCCCATTTGGTAATGGCACTTTTGGCTGCACACTTACATAAGTATCACAGTTTGAAGGGAGCAATTGTACGGACGTTTGCAACTTCTGCAATTCTGACAAAAATGGGGGCGGCTTGGGGGATACCGGTGGAAACCTATCCGATCGGATTCAAACATGTAGCTCCCCGCTTTTTAGAGACGGATGTTTTAGTCGGTGGTGAAGAATCCGGTGGCATTGCAGTTGCAGGGCACATTCCGGAGCGTGACGGGATATACGTGGCTCTTGTGTTATTGAACATGTTGGCGGAACGACAGAAGCCTCTCACCGCATTGGTTCAGGAGTTGTTTGATGAATTCGGGCCACATGCCTATTATCGCTCAGATGTACATACACAGAAACAGCCGGAAATTATTGCAGACTTGCGTCGAATGGGCGGTCTGCGGCAAATTGGAGGGCGTAAGGTAAATTCAATGGACTTGCTTGACGGATTCAAGCATTTGATGGAAGATGCATGGCTGTTGATCCGTCCTTCGGGCACAGAGCCTGTGCTTCGGATTTACGCTGAAGCTCCAACCGGTTCCGAGGCAGAAACGTTGGTCCATGATGTTCTGACCCAGTTTGATCTGCCAACTTGATGCTCCTTTGATATTGAGGTGCAATGATGAATCAACTTTTTATCTCCGAAGATGTGATATTATCAATCCGGGTTCATTGGCACACACGCCGAATATTCGCCTCGGAGACTGGACAACTTCTTATACAATCTCTTTCGATTTGGGCGCCGGGGAATTAGCAGGCAGCATAAGGTTATTTATCGGAGGGAGGAGATACAGAGATGCTGTGAGAAAGTTACCCTTGATTTTGAAGATGCTTGTTAAAGAATGCCACGGTTCGTTTCCAGGCAAGCTTGGCTCCCTCTGCATCAAAGCGAGGCGTCGTATCATTGTGAAATCCATGCTGTAGTCCTTCATAGATATAGGCGGTGTATTCTTTGCCATGCTCTTTTAACGCAGCTTCGTATGCCGGCCAGCCGGTATTAACGCGTCGATCGTTTTCAGCAAAATGGAACAGGAGTGGAGACCGGATTTGAGGTACGAGTTCTATGTCGGGTTGTCCACCATAAAATGGAACGGCTGCGCCGAGGCCGGGAAGACGTGTGGCCATCATATTGGAAATCCACCCACCAAAACAAAACCCTACAACGCCTACGCGACCCGTGCATTGATCATGTGTGCGGAGATATTCGTATCCGGCAATGAAATCTTCCAGCATCTCATTGCGGTCACGTTGCCGCTGTAATTCACGACCCTCATCATCCGTACCGGGATATCCACCAAAAGGAGTTAGTGCATCCGGTGCGAGGCTGATGAATCCGGCCAAAGAGGCGCGCCTACAGACATCTTCTATATGTGGATTCAATCCACGATTCTCATGAACTACAACAACACCAGGTAATGCTCCAGAAACATCCTTTGGAATGCAGAGCAGAGCACGCATTGTGCCGGCTCCGTCAGGGCTATCATAGGTGATATATTCCTCAGAAAGTCGAGAATCTCCTCTGCGGATCTGTTGGGCAGATGTGTATTTTGGGGAGAGAAAATCAAGCATTGCAGACGCTGTCATCGTACCGACAGCATATTTGGAGGCTTGATCCAAAAACTGTCTTCGTGAGATCAGACTGTGAACATAGCTGTCAAACAAGTCAAAGACTTCACGCGGGAGGTTTTCTTTGATAATCTCTTTCATGCTTTAATGAAGCAACATTTAATGGTCAAGGTTGTTTTCCTGTCAAATATACAGGCTTTCCATGCGTTGGACTCTACTACTGATGAATTTTCTTGTTGCATTTTCTGTTACTGCGCAGGAAATAGATCAGGAGCAGCTTCTGGCAAATTTACGATTTCGCATACCTGATCTGCAAGAGGCGGAATTAACGATTGGAGAATTAGAGCCCAGTCCTTATGGAGATCTCAAGCAAGGAGCGCTCACGATCAATGGCCAACAAACGGTTCAATTTTTGCTTTCGGAAGAACAGATGCATCTGATTCTTCTTACAGCAGCCCCGATAGATGTCAGCCTTACACCGGATCAAATAGCCATGGAGCGCGAAGAGCAGGCGAGGCAGGAAACTCTGATTGCCGCGGAGTCGCACAGAGCATTAAGTCGATTTGCAGAAGGGAAACCGAGTAGAGGACCTGCAGATGCTCCAATCACAATTTACGAATTCAGTGATTTTCAATGCCCTTATTGTGCAAGGGCCAGTTCAGTTGTTGAGAAAGTCCTTGAAAAATATCCAGAGGATGTTCGTTTTGTTTACTTGCATTTTCCGCTGGATATCCATGACTGGGCAAAGCGGGCGGCAATCGCTGCTGATTGTGCATCAAGGCAGAGTCATGAAGCTTTCTGGATTCTACACGATAATTTATTCAAATTTCAGAAGGAAGTCACGAGTGAGTCAATGTTGGAACAGATTGGTTCTTGGTTGGAAGAAACTACCCTTGACCTTGATATGTGGAGGGCATGTGCCTCCGACGAAAGTGCTCCATCCAATCAGGGAGTTTCACTCGATGTTGATATTTCCACCGCAACAGCCAAGCGGTTCGGTTTGACAGGTACGCCTGCCTTTTTTGTGAATGGATACCTATTGAGCGGAGCACAACCACTGGAAGCCTTTGATGATCTGATCAACACGATCAAGGCGGATTTCTAACAAGTACGTTTCTGTCTCTCATTCAGAGAGTACGGACATATTGCCCGAACCTGTATTGATTTACCTCGGATTTTGATCGACAGAATTTACATCATGATAATTCGGTTATTGAATCAGGATTTTTCCTGCCAGTTAGGTTCGATTCAGCTGTCAGCCAGCCAACCTTGGCGGCAGAGGGATACAGATGTTCTCGCAATGGGAACACGGATCTGCATTGAGTGTAGGTAATACTTCATTTTTATCTTAGTCTAAATATCTTTTTCCAATGTTCACCCGGTCACTATCTCTAAAAGCCATCCGTTTATTCTGTTTCGTGCCCTTGGCAGTTTCTCTATGGGCTACAAATCTACAGGCACAATCATCGCTTGATGCTCCCATTCCAATGGACAGTGATGTAACGATTGGTCAACTTGAAAATGGTGTAACCTATTATTTGCGTGAGAATCATGAGCCGGAGTCGAGGCTTGAACTTCGACTGGTTATTAATGCAGGGAGTATACTGGAAGAAGAGGACCAACTTGGGTTGGCTCATTTTGTAGAGCATATGCTCTTTAATGGTACGAGGCGCTATCCTAAACAAACGCTGATGGAATTCCTGCAGCGTGTTGGTATGCAAATCGGGCCAGATGTGAATGCATATACTAGCTTTGATGAGACCGTCTATCAACTTCAGGTGCCCACGGACAGTATGGAAATTGTGCGCAAGGCATTTGAGGTCTTGGAGGACTGGGCGGCTTATGCCACAATGAGTGATGAAGAGATTGATTTGGAGCGCGGTGTAGTGATTGAGGAGTGGCGCAGTGGACGCGGCGCCTCCGGACGCATGTTAGATGAACTAATTCCGACTCTTTTGGGTGATTCCCGCTATGCCGAGCGACTACCCATTGGTGATACACTGGTCATCAAACAAAGTAGCTACGAGTCTGTACGTCGTTACTACAAGATCTGGTATCGGCCTGATTTGATGGCCGTTGTTGTAGTTGGAGCGCTGGATATGGACACAATGAAATCTCTTGTGGAAGAACATTTTGGAACGCTTCCTGTCGTTGAAGACCCTGTGCCGCGTTTGACGTATGATATTCCGATGCAGGATATACGATACAAAGTTGTAAGCGATCCGGAGTATGATTTTTTTCCAATCATTTCCGTGCTATACAGGCAGCCAAAAATGGACATGAAAACTATTGGTGACTATCGCCAATCTCTTGTGGGATCCATAGCAAGGGGCATGCTTTCTCGACGTTTTTCCGAGATTGCCCAGGATGGTACACGTTCTCCTTTTCTCATTGCAAATGCAGGCCTTGGGGATATGGTACGCGGCGCATCCTTTTTCAATTTGCAAGCCTTTGCGAACGAGGACAGTCTGACCGCGGCACTTCGCACGCTGATTCTCGAATCAGAACGGGCCAAACAGCATAATTTCACCCCGGGGGAATTTTCTAGATTCAAGGATTCATTCATGCGTTCGCTTGAAGAGGCCTACAACGAGCGTGACAATACGCCATCAGCCCGGCTTGTATCCTCGTATGTCTCTCACTTTCTTGAAGATGAGCCAATCCCGGGTGTCGTGAATGAATATGAGCTTGCCCAAATGTTGGTTCCTACGATCACACTGGAAGAAGTAAGTGCATATCTTCCTGAAGCATTAAGCAGTCAGGATCGGGCAATCACTGTAGATATCACTGAGAAAGAATCTTTAGAATGGGTCACCGAAGATCTTTTGGCTGCCATTTTCGAAAAACACAGTGGCACAGAAATGGAGCCATATGTTGACACCGCTGTAGACGCTCCTCTTTTTGACGTAGAACTGACTCCGGTAGCTGTCACAAATAAAGATTCAATTCCGGAGCTTGGAATTACAGAAATTACACTCGAGAACGGGATTCGTGTTGTGATGAAACCCACTGATTTTCGCGCGGATGAAGTTCAGTTTACTGCCTTCAGCGAAGGTGGAACGTCTTTGTATGACGACGATGAATATCACGCAGCAGTATTTGCATCGGCTACGGTCAGTAATAGCGGGGTTGGGATGTTTGATGAGACGGCATTACGCAAAAAGATGGCAGGAAAGCGTGCATCCGTAAGAGCATCAATCAGCTCGTTATTTGAAGGATTCCAAGGAAATGCATCCCCGGAGGATCTGGAACTCTTGTTTCAATTGATTCACCTTCGTGCTACACAAGCCCGGCTTGACTCGTCATCATTCCTGTCCCAGATCAACCTGAATCGTACGTTCCTTGAGAATCGAAATAATTCCCCTGATGCTGCGTTCAGTGATACCCTTCGCACCACGCTATACAAAAATCATCTGCGATATAGGCCACGTACGATTGAAGAACTGGAAGCTATTGATATGGATCGTGCGTTACAAATCTATCGGGAGCGATTCGAAGATATGGATGATTTTGTTTTTGTTTTCGTCGGAGCTTTTGAGGTTGATACGCTGACTGCACTTGCCCAGACCTATCTTGGTACGCTACCTGTAACGGACAGGGAAGAAAGCTGGAAAAATATAAATGTACAAACTCCTGACGGCACAGTTGTCAAGACTGTTCATAAGGGAGAGGAACCACAGAGTCGTGTCAATATCACCTTCAATGGCTCATATTCTGCTTCGCGCGAGACCTTACATCATATGGAATCTCTGGAAATGTTGCTGGATATTGTATTGTTTGAAGAATTACGGGAAGAGCGAGGCGGTATTTATGGTGCGAGCGTAAATGCTACGGCGATTCAACGTCCACAAGAGCGATTTACTTTTTCAATCGCTTTTGGCTGTGATCCGGAGCGTGTGGAAGAGTTGACCAGTGCAGTTTTTGAGACCATTGAAGAAATTCAGCGTGATGGTATTTCGGAAGATTATATTGCAAGAGTGCAGGAGCAACAGCGTCAGGCGCGTACTGTAGATCTTGAAGAGAATGGATTTTGGGTGAGCAGGCTTCGCTCTGCATACTATCAGGATAGCCTTTCGGAGCCATTGGACATCCTGCGTTACAATGAGCTCGTGGATAACCTAACAGCAAAAGATATGCAGCAGGCTGTATCGAATTGGTTGACAGATCGATACGTCCAAGTGACTCTATTCCCCGAGGAGACTGAATAGATCGGTAGAATAAGAAAACTTTGGTGTTTTCGATAGGGGAATTTATAGGAAAAACCCAAAGATCATGTCACAGAGTTTTCCTCCGATATACAGGGGTAGCGCAAGTTGAATCAGATCCCCAGCCCGCCCGTGACTTCCAGGGTATGACCTGTAATATAGCTGGCAAGAGGTGAAGCCATCAGGAGAATTCCCGCGGCAGCCTCTTCTGGTGTACCAGCTCTTTCCAGGGGAATTGCTGAGAGAGATGCCTCTCTTACTTTTGGAGGAATCCCCAGTGCAATAGATTGCCCTTCAATCGTAAGGACATGTCCTTCATCCGTAGAGCGCGTCAACCTGGTATCAATATATCCAAAGGCCACAGCGTTACATCGAATGCCAAAACGCCCCCATTCCCGGGCAACAGTCTTCGTCATTCCAATTACAGCCATTTTAGCTGAGGCATAGTTGATTTGCCCTATATTTCCGTGTAGTCCAGATGTGGAGGAGACGTTTACGATGCATCGATGGGGATGCGGTTGGTCAGTTTCTGCCTCTTTTTTTGCCAAGGGCCGCCATACTTGAGCAAGGGCTCGGATCAGACGAAAGGGAGCCGTGACGTGCACATCCTGAATTCGCTGCCACTGATTATCTGACATCTTATGCAGCATTCCGTCCCAGGTGAATCCTGCATTATTGACAAGGATATTGAGTTCACCACATTGATCGATTACCTGTTGAATTAACGACTGAGGAGTTTCAGATTCTGTAATATTTCCGGGTAGAGACCATGCAGTATTGCCATCCTCTCGGATTGATTGCGTACTCTTCGCGCATGCATCAGCATCTAGGTCATTCAGAAATACCCGGGCCCCCATGGCTGCAAACTGCCTGGCAGCCGCATATCCAATTCCATTTGCAGCTCCTGTAATTAAAACACTTTGATTTTCAAACATTCGGGTTCCTACAAAAGAAATGAATTAGGTTGGCGTAACAATACGGCAGTACTTTCGTAACGAGTCAGGTGACTTGTATGATCGAATACAAGAAAATCCTCACCATCAACTTACGAACGAATGCTGAGATTTGCATCAGTAGTTTCCTTGTGCCTCTGCCTTATAACTCCCGCCCAGTCTCAGTCACTGAATGGAGATTCAGATGAAATTAGATTGAGTTCCATCTCTGAAGATTTTGGCGAATTTCAGCCTAACATTAAACCATCTCTGACTCTTCGAAGAGTCAAGGGAAGCATACAAGTTGATGGGAATCTGAGCGAAGATGCATGGAAATCGATCCTTCCTGTCAGTAATTTTACAGAATTCTTCCCAAATGATATGACTCAACCGCCGGTGGAGATAAAAGGGATGATGACGTATGATGAGGATTATCTATATGTAGGCATCATTGTCGTAGATGATCCGAAATTCATTCGCGCCAACATTAGTGATCGGGATGAGATTTGGCAAGATGATTATGCTGGTATTATACTTGACCCCAATCGCGACGGTCAAGGGATGTATTTCATTGCTTCAAACCCTCTCGGAATACAGGCTGATACATTTATATCACCAAATAACGAAGATGATGGATTTGATATCCTGTTTCGGTCAAGTGGTCAGATCACCGAAAATGGTTATCAGATTGAACTGGCAATTCCCTTCAAGAGTCTCCGGTTTCCCAATGCAGGCTCTCAGACATGGGGAGCTACATTCTGGGTTACCAGACCACGCGAGAGCAGGAGTCAGTATTCCTGGGCCGCTGTGAGTCAGGATAATCCCTGTATGAGTTGTCAACTTGGTGAAATTAACGGAATTCAGGGAGTTCGGGCAGGGCGGAATCTCGAAATTCTTCCTTCACTGACGGGCGGGGGAGTAGGTGCACTTCGAGACGCCGAAGTACCCGCGTCAGGTTTCAAGAATGAGCGCATGACGGTTGAACCATCACTGAATCTCAAGTATGGAATTACTTCAGAACTGACAGCAGATGTTACGGTAAATCCAGATTTTAGCCAAATTGAATCCGATGAAGCTCAGATCGATGTGAATTCAACGTTCGCACTGTCTTTTGATGAACGGCGCCCATTTTTCCAAGAAGGGTCAGGATTATTCAATACCGAGATTCAGACCGTCTATACTCGATCGATTAATGATCCAATTGGAGCGGCCAAGTTGACTGGCCGCTTTGGGTCTGTGGATGTAGCCTACATTGGAGCAAGAGATAATAACTCTCCGCTGCTATTACCTTTTGAAGAAGAAAGTCGATTGCTAGAGGGTGGTCGTAGTGTTTCAAATATTTTGAGAGTAAGACATAACTTCGATAACGATTCGTTCGTTGGTGCGCTCTTGACGGACCGCAGACTTGATGAAGGTGGCTCAGGATCTACTGTCAGCGTCGATGCTGCAGCAAGATTTCTGCAGAAGTATACACTTAGTGGACAATTCGTGTACAGTAATCACATAGAGCCGGTGGACGATAAATTGAGCGAGGGACTTGAAGATCTCACATTTGGTGACCAGGGGTATACGGGTGCACTGGATGGAGAGTCATTCAGTGGGTATGCAGGGAGAATTGAATTTGACAGGGACTCCCGTTACTGGTCATTTGAGGGGGCTTATGAGGCCTTGAGTCCCACCTTTCGTGCGGATAACGGGTTTGTTCGTCAGAACAATAATCAGACCGCTTATCTCTGGCAGGGTGTGACGATTTATCCTGAAAAAGTTTTTTCATTTGTGGAACGAATCAGGCCAAATCTATTGATTGGAGGCAACTGGAATTTTGATGCTCTGCAAAAAAGTTTTTTCCTTCGCTCATCCATGTTTTTCCAGTTTAAGCGACAAACGAATATGCAAATCAACTGGTTGTACCGAGAGGAAAATTTTGCTGGCCTCCAGTTTGATGGAATTACAAGTGTGAACGGATTTGTTTCCAGCAACTTCAGCAAGCAGTTTAATCTGGGAGTCAATATAAGTGTGGGTGAATCAATTGCCCGTTTTCTTGATGAGCCTGAAATTGGAAACAGTCTTGAGTTCAATGTTTGGGGGGTGATTCGTCCGACACAGCGTATGGCCATTCGCCCGCAATTCTCTTACTCCAGGCTTTCAGATAAAGAGACAGGTAACGAGTTTTTCAGCGGGTACATTGCCCGTGCACGGGTAAAATATCAGTTTAGCCGCCATTTTTTCCTACGTACTGTGGTTCAGTACAGTGATTTTGCAAAATCATTGGAAATTGATCCACTGTTAACGTACAAAATCAATGCATTTACAGCGCTTCATGTAGGTTCGACACATGATTTGGATCAGTACACGCGGCTGGATGAAATCCAAAAATATTTTAGGCAGAGTAGTCGGCAGATCTTTTTTAAGGTTCAATATTTTTTTAGAAAATAATTGATTTTATTGCCTATTGTGTTGTAAATTCTTTCCGAACCTACAACACAAACACATGAGGCAATTGACCAATCGGCGAAATTTTATTAAAACAGCGACTGCCGGCGTAGCCGGCGCTTCTCTGCTTGGCGCTGCACGAGGCTTGGCTGCGCCATCAAATCGGTTGACTGCAGCCGTAATGGGGGTAAACAGCCGGGGTGGGGTGCTCGCGACAGCTTTTGCGCGGGCAGAGGGCTGTGATGTCACGCATATTTGCGATGTGGATGAGCGTGCGATTGCAAAGTCGATCAAAGAAGTCTCCGAGGTAGAGAACGGAAATGCCCCGATTGGAGTTACTGATATCCGCGAGGTTCTCGAGAATCCTGACATAGACATTCTTGTCATTGCCGCACCAGATCATTGGCATGCGCCCGCAGCGATCATGGCTTTACAGGCGGGAAAGCATGTCTATGTGGAAAAACCGGGGAGTCATAATCCCGGAGAGGCTAAAATGCTGGTTCAGGCCCAACAGCAATATAATCGCGTAGTTCAGATGGGAAACCAGCAGCGCTCCTCTGTGGAGTCTGCCCAGATCATTGATGCAATTAGGCAGGGAATCATTGGACGACCATATTTTGCCAGAGCATGGTATGCAAATACTCGAGGATCTATTGGTCGGGGACAGCCTGCACCTACGCCCGACTGGCTTAACTATGATTTATGGCAGGGGCCAGCACCACGATCACCCTACAAGGACAATTTGATCCACTATAATTGGCACTGGTTCTGGCACTGGGGGACTGGTGAGATTTGTAATAATGGCACACATGAAATTGATGTGTGCAGGTGGGCTCTTGGTGTTGATTTCCCTGTCAGGGTTACCTCTTCGGGGGGGCGATATCACTATGATGATGACTGGGAGTTCTTCGATACACAAATTGCAACGTTCGACTTTGAAGGCGAAAAGACTATTATGTGGGATGGGCGCAGTTGTAACGGTCATCTAGTTGAGGGACGCGGTCGAGGTTCGTCCATTCACGGTGAATATGGAACGGTGATTATTGATCGCGACGGTTATACTGTATACGATCAGGATAATGAGGAGATATGGAAGCGCTCCCGAGTGTCGGGTGAAGCAAGTCTTGACATCCGAGGTGGGGGAGGGTTAACGGATCGTCATATTGCAAATATGCTTCATTCCATTCGAGACGGAGTTCCGCAGAATTCCCCCATTGATGAAGGGCAGAAGACTACACTACTCTGTCACTTGGGTAATATTGCACAGAAAACTGGACGTGCACTTCAATGCGACCCGACAAATGGTCATATTCTCAATGACGAGGAGGCAATGAGCATGTGGGCAAGAGACTATGAGCCTGGCTGGGAAGTCAAGGTGTAATTTGCTGAATTTCAGAGAGACTAACAATAAACTAATAATAAAATGAAACGACGTGAATTTATTCGAGCAGGGGGGACCGCTGCCGCCGGAAGCTTATTCGTACGACCAGGTCTCACCAAGAAACAACGGATTAAGATCGCATTGGTTGGAACGGGAGTTCGTGGCCAGGGCATGTGGGGGCATGATTTGGTAGAGGATTATTCAGACGTAGTTGAGTTTGTGGGTTTGTGTGACATAAACCCCGGCAGGCTTGAATATGTGAAGCAACACATAGGTGTTACTTGTCCGACGTATACGGATTTTGATCGGATGATGCTGGAGACTCAACCCGATATGGTCATTGTTGCAACGGTTGACTCGACCCATCATCAGTATATTGTTCGGGCGATGGAATTGGGCAGTGATGTGATCACAGAAAAGCCGATGACTACAGATGCCGAAAAATGCCAAGAAATTCTGGACGCACAGGCGCTTACGCGTAAGAATGTAACGGTAACGTTTAACTACCGATACTCCCCTCATCGTGCGAAAATGAAGGAACTCCTGATGAATAACCGGATTGGCAAGGTGACCTCAGTAGATTTCCATTGGTATCTAGATATCTATCATGGAGCGGATTATTTCCGGCGGTGGCATGGAAAGGAGCGTTTTGGGGGTACATTGTTTGTTCACAAGGCGACGCACCATTTCGATCTCTTGAATTGGTGGCTTGAATCAGAACCTGAAGAAGTTTTTGCATACGGAGAACTCGAGTATTATGGGCATAACAACGATTTTCGTCATACAAATTGTCGGGGCTGTCCTCACACTGATAAGTGTGAGCATTACTGGGATATTACTCAGAGTAAATTCTATATGGATTTCTATGTCGCGAACGAGCATCATGACGGCTATTTGCGGGATGGATGCGTGTGGAGTGAAGAAATCGATATCTATGACAAGATGAGCGCTCAGATTAAGTATGCCAATGGAGTTCACGTCAGTTATTCTTGCACTACCTATTCTCCCTATGAGGGATATCGAATTGCATTCAATGGAACCGAGGGGCGACTTGAAGCCTGGATTAAGGAGCGCCAGCCTTGGGAGGATCTACCGTATGATGAACTTCGTGTGACTGATAATTTTGGAGAGACAGAGTTGATTCAGATCCCGCATGGTGGAGGTGGTCATGGTGGGGGAGATCGAAGATTAAAAGATCATATATTTAAGGGCGAAGATACTCCCGATCCATATCGTCAGGCAGCGGGTGCCAGAGATGGTGCCATGTCCATTCTCATTGGAGTTGCAGCAAGAGAAAGTGTCAAAACAGGTGAGCCGATTCGAATTGAGTCACTCACTTCTCTCAAGCCCAGAGTGGTACGACCTTAAAAATAAATACTTGAAATTATGCGCATTATTACACCAAAAACGATAGTATTTTCCTTTCTCATATTATTTGTTCTACCACCCCTTGGTGTAAGCTTATCGTTTGGACAAGAAGTGGCCTCTGATCCCGCAAGTCCTGTTGTCGGTAGCTGGGACTATATCGTTGACTCCTCCGACGGTGTTTTTACTGGAAAGATCATGGTAGTAGAAACAGAAACGGGACTTGATGCCACCATTATGGCAGATGTAGGAGAAGAGGTGGATGTTGTTCAGACAGAGAAAGTTGAGTTTGATACGGAGACACAAACCTTCTCATTTTCAATTCCACAATCTGATTATGGAGAAATAGAAGGTTCTTTAGTACTTAGTGAAGAGGGTATGAGTGGGACATTATATCTCGTTGAATCTGACATAAGTGCTCCGATTACGGCGACTCCTACTGAGGAATAGGCTGGATCATGTATGGCCTTTTGGGTAAGCGGGTTCGCGTCCATCTTTATACCCATGAGGGCATTGCCATTGGGGTAGTATCTGGTCGTGTAGCCGACGTGGCGGCCAAGGTCGAAGTTTCGCCAGGCATGCAAAAGGATCTTGCACTGGTGGTAGATATCGAAGTGTCAGGAGACAGTTCAGAGGTATATACGAATAGTAATGGGATGGAGAATGAGGGATGGTTTGCGGTCCAGGATCTTGAGATTTTAGAGGATGAGGGCATACCGGGCTGGTTTCCAAATTGAAATATGCCTCGCCTGATCGAGCTCTGTAAACAGTCAATACCTCCCTGGTTTCAGAACTGTTGATCAACCCGCTGGACAGGGCATGGCACGGATATTGCTGGCATATCAACAGATCAGTGGAGGATTCCCTATACAGACGAACCTACTGCGTTACAGAAAACTTAAACATTTGAGGTTCTTGCAAAACCTCTGTTTTCAGACAGAAAAGACTCCTTCAGGTACTTTCAGAGCAATGTTTGTACTCAGGGATTCCCACTAACTCGTTTTATGCTCATCAAAATCAAGATTTTCAGGGAAATGGCCTGTGGATTGTTTGTATTTCTGCTAC
>JAPOTE010000121.1 GCA_026709335.1 Bacteroidota bacterium
AGAGGTCGGGAATTTTTCAAAAAATACCCCGATCCAGAGGTTTTGCAAGAGGCTCTTATCAGAGAGATAATCGCCTTGTTACTCAAGTCAATAATGTTTAAGGAAATGGCCTTACGCCGTCCACTTCATCCGCCCTGTTCCAAAGCTGCTATCCGGGATGAATCGGAACTTCCCCCCTTTCTGATTTCTCCGAAGGCCAATAATTCCCAGAATTTTGGGATTATTTTGCAAAAAAGACAGCTAGCAGAGACGGCAAATTCGGAGGAGTTTCTGTCAGTTCGCCGAACTGGTAGACGAAGAAAGCCGGATTCCTAAAAGCTTGAATGCCCGCCTTTGTGTGGAGGTGTGTCCTTCCATCAGGATGGTCTTGTGGATCTTGTCTGTTTTTATTTTTGAAATCCCCGTCAGGCGGCACAGCCCCGATAGCTCTTCCATTACCGCCTGATAACTCATCGCCTTTCCGCCGTCTGCGGTTCGTTTGGTGCGAGCTTTCTTTGTGGCCTTCGCCGACGGCCTGGCCGGCTCTACAATGCTCTTGCGCTCTGCCCTCTTCCCTTCGGGATCCTCTTCGGAAAATAGCATTGGCGCCAGCTTCTTCCGCAGGTGGTACTCCACATAATAGGCCAGCATGCACAAAAAGATATGTGCAACCACCCGTTCCTGCTTGCGATGATGAATCGGTCGCACCTGCAACGACATGGACTTCATCGTACGAAAGGCCCATTCCACCGATGAAAGACGCTTGTAATCTGCCACCAACTCCTCCGCCTGTTGCTTCACACTCGACCGGATCGCATACACGCCGTCGAGGCGCTCCGCTCTCTGAATCGCTTCGGTGTTGCGCGTATATGAAAAATGTCCCTCCTCAATCTCCCATGTAAAGAATTTTCTCATCTTGTACTTTTGAAACACCTTCCCGACCCGAACTCCAATCTTCCCTTTGTCCTTCAACCGGCGCGGCTTGCCATGCACCGACTGCACAATCCTGTCCAGCTTCGCTTCTACCTTGACCAGCAACGCGTCCCGCGTCCGCTGGCTTTTTGCAGCCTGCAACGGATTCCTGCACAGAACCAGCCGCTCGTCCGGGTACAAATCACTGTGCACCTCCAGGAGGTTCTGCTCATCCAACAGGCTCAGCTGCACCTCCTGCGGCTCCACGATCTCGCGAATCTCCCCCTGCAGCTCCTCCTTCTTCTTGTTCTCTTCATGATCGATCACCGCGCGAATCTCTTTCTTCTGCATGCCCGTAATCCAGTCCAGCCCCACCGGCAGGACTTCCTCAGTGATCTGCTTCTGCTGCAAAATCCCCCGGTCTCTCACCAGAATCACCCGCTTCAATCCGAACGTGTCCTGAATCTTGGTGATCTGCGTTCCCAGCGTCTCGGTGTCTTTGGTATTGCCCTGAAAAACCTCCACCGAGACCGGACGCCCCTCTGAATCGGTCATCAGCCCGTACACCACCTGCTTCTTGCCTTTCTTCCCATCCCGGTTATGGCCAAAGGTGGCAAACGCCACCTGTTCCCCCTTCCACGTAACTGCTGCTCACATCATAGAGCACCATCGAGCCCTCGGCAAGATGCCGGGTTGCCAGCCGGCATTCGATCTCGGTCTTGCGTGCAACCAGCGCATCCATGGCATCATAGAGGTCATCCTCATCCACACATTTAAGGCCCAGCTCTTCGTTGAGTGTATTGGGGGCCGTACGTGCGTCCAGCATCGCGCTGGTGGTCAGTTTGCTGGCAGGAGCCAGGACACGGGCCGCAATCATGCCAAGAACCAGCCGGCGAAAGCGCGAATTTCGGGGCGCAATGAGCTCGGCCATCCCAAGTTGCTTCATCACCCCCAGGACTGCCGCGACATGTCCGTGCGGTTTGTTGCTCTTCACATCAAACGCATCTTCAATGGACTTGACCGCGGTGCCGCCCCGGAAGAGAATTCTGAGTCCTTCAATGATAGGCTTCGGGAATCCGGTAATATTGGCGATGGTGGTTTTGATGATTTTATCTCCGTCTCGTTTGGACTCACGGACGAGGACGGTGGGGGTGGAGCTTCGGTTGGGGATTTTCTCGACATACATGGGTACAAAAATTTAAACCCATCTATCCCACAAATAGACAAAAATCCCACAGAAAGATCCAAAACCAATGAATTTACCAGCCACCAGACCCGAAATACTCGTTCTCAGGCCAAAAAATCAGAATAAAAAGCAGAAGTGCCTAGAAAAACGGGGGAAGTTCAGGTATAATCAGATCATATTATGCGGTAGATTATCCTATGGAAGCGATTGCATTTTTGAGAAAATAATACCCGATTTACATTCGGTAATCGGAGATGTAACAGATTGCCTAGAGGCAATAAATTTGACTTAGTCATGTTATAGAACATCTCGAGGAAACCGAATGTTTTTTGAAATCTTTATTGGACCTTAACTGTATGAATTTTTAGCAGAAGTCCAGCTTGAGAATCTATTTTTTTTGAAAAATTAGGGGGCTACTGTTAGGTTAAAGTCGTAGCCATATACATACTCTTCCGCTGGTGAAGACACATACAGGAAATCCCCATGGAGAAGAAAATCTGTAGCAGCAATATTTTTCCTTTCTTCCGTGTTGTTCATAGGACGAAAAATTATTTTCCGTGCAAACTCACGGTTGTTTTCAGATAAATCGAAAACGTAATATCCTCCCTGTGATGCTGAAACTAGATAGTGGGAATTGATGAACTTCATCGTCACCGTAAAGCCGAAAGTGCCAAGTTCCATTCCCTCGGATGGAATCCCGCCAGGAAGACCGACAGGCTTAAAGTCACGAACAAATTCTCCCTCAAATCGGATGGTGCGCAAATGCCTAAGCTGATCATTGTATACAAAGATATATGGAAGCCCCATATACGCTATGGCAATTTGATCTCCTTCGGGTGAAACCGTCACTAAGGTGCCATTTTCCCCCGTTTGATTCGGAAGATCCAAAACAGGGAGCAATTCGATAGACGGAATCCAATCATATGGAGGAGATGTGCTACGAGCGCAGACAAGCCAATCGTTTTCTCGTGGGTCGTTCCCGGGGCACTGCAGAAACACATAATCGGACGAAACCGAAAATCTTTGATGCAACATATCCAGAGATGAGAAAGAATGAACATATTCAAACTTTTCTGTGAATACTTGCACACGATCCGCGTCTTTGACGAATCCGTACGAACCATTGTATTGCAGTCCTCTTATAAAAGTAAATTCTCCTGGTCCCTTTCCAAGCTGGCCAATTTTACGGCTGAGGTAGCCATCTGCTCCTACGACAAAGATGTGTGGCGGAGAAAACTGAGAGATGTAAACGCTATCTCCTATTGCCATCATGTACGCGGGTTGACCGAGAATTAACGAATCATTTGGTATTCCCAGCCTAGTTGTTGCTACCCATGTTTCTGGTTTAATGTTCGTATTGACCACAGAGTGTGGAGCGATAGCCAGCAAACTATCAATGACCGGGGAATCTTCAAATCGGGTAACGGGTATTTCCCCGGTCTGACATGCGGTAAGGGGCAATAAAAATAGAGCTCCCAAATACCACTTAAAGAGTAAGTGGGGATGAAAACAAGGAAAGAGATTCATTATCCCAGACTCTCACCGCAGACGGTACCTTCAAAAGGGCCAGCACCCCATCCGGTCCAGCTAGTATAGTAGCCTTCACGATGTAGACAAATTATGGTCATGTGAAATGCATATCCCCCTTCAACCTCATAAATATGGGTAACACACCCATTACAAAAAATAGATCACCTTCGTTAGAGGTAGATTCTGCAGTGGGAGTACTCCCAAAAGACAAAAATTTATGGTTCTACTGGGCTTTGTGTGGTTTGAGATCTAGACCTCCGCAGAAGAAGAGAATTGCGACTCTGAAGTTTTCAAACCTTCTGTATCCTCTTCCGATGGTTTTGATC
>JAPOTE010000021.1 GCA_026709335.1 Bacteroidota bacterium
TGGCGAAGGGACTTGAACCCCCGACCTGCTGATTACAAATCAGCTGCTCTACCAGCTGAGCTACGCCAGCAACATAAGTTCCCATTTACACTAAAGCCTTTGATTATACGCAATAAAATTGAAATAGTCAAACTTTTTTACGAAACCGGCGAATTGCCTTATATAATTGCCAACCCAGGAAGAGCAAAATTATGGCTGATATCAACTGTCCATAACGTGACAAATATGTGACTAGACGTTCCCATTCCTCCCCTAAAATATACCCAAGTACAGTGATCAGAGTTACCCAAACAGTTGCACTGAGGAACGCCAGAAATCCCACCGGCAAAGGTTTCATTCGGGTCATCCCGACTGTAAATGCAATGACTGTACGGGCTCCACTCAAAAATCGATTCGCGGCCACCACAATATATCCTCGTGAACGAATCCAGTCTTGAACTCTCGAAATCGATTCGTTGGGCAGCCAACGCATCGCACGAGATTCAAGGAGTCTCGCGCCTCCATAACGTCCCGCATAATACATGCACATAAAACCGAGTGTGCCCCCGAGTATACTGAATATGATCACCGGAAGGAGCGACATCGAGCCTATCGCCGCCAAGTATCCAGCAAAGACGATTAGAACATCTCCTGGGATCGGCGGAAAGATGTTCTCAAGCCATGCAATAAAAAAAACCAGCGAATATCCCCATAGAACAGGAACTTCACTAGTCCTTTCCAACAATTCTGCAAAGAATTGTTCCATCACAAGTCTACTGGACTAAATTCCATGCAAGAGACATACTGCCCATGCTGCTGCACCTTCTTCACGCCCCACCATGCCCAATTTTTCAGAAGTGGTTGCTTTGACCGAAACCAGACCCGGATCGAGATCCAGATCCTGTGCAATTACCTGTCTAATTGCATCAATATATGGATGGAGTTTAGGTCGTTCAAGGGCAATTGTGGAATCAATATTCACAACTTTATACCCCGTGTCCAATACGATAGTATTCACCTTTCGAAGCAGTTCTCGACTGTCTGCTCCTTTCCAGCGTGCATCGGTATCGGGAAAGTGAGAGCCTATATCTCCTAATGCCACCGCCCCCAACAAAGCATCGCAAATAGCATGCAATAATACGTCGGCATCTGAATGCCCTGCTAAACCTCTCGGATAGGGAATTTCAACGCCACCAATGATGAGTACCCGTCCTCTGACGAGTTGATGCACATCATAACCCATTCCAATTCTGATGTTCATTGGGCAGCTTTCATTGTTTATACCAGGTTTATCTTCTAGTTTATTTTTCGCAAAAAACATAAATCCATATCAATCCCGATGCTTGAGCAGCGTTCAATCACTCTCATGCTTTCCCGGTTTTCATTCGCCCTCTTTCTTCCACACTTTGGAGGCCCAGTCCCAATCGGATTGCGTCGTGATTTTAATATTGGTTCGTTCTCCATGAACGATCTGGACTGTCTGTCCTATCGGATACACCAATTCAACATCATCTGTGGATTTGGACACATCTTCGGCTTGGCGAAATGCCTTGCGGAGAATCTCATGTCTAAATCCTTGTGGAGTTTGCATGGCGTATAGGTTTTCTCGGGATATTGTAGTAGTAAAACAGCCATCTTTCCCATACCGGACAGTATCGGTAATGGGCAATGCTGCTGCTGCCGCACCATAAGCCTTTGTAGAATCAATTACATCTGTAATCACTTCCCCCGAAATAAACGGACGTGCAGCATCATGAATCAGTACAACTTCGATGGATTCATCAAGTACATCAAGGCCAGCTCGCACAGAATCCTGCCGAGTTGCACCTCCGGGTACGACCTGATATGGCTTGTCAAGAGGTATTAATATTTCCTTCACCGTATCGAGTGCATCCGGTGGGCCTACAACAACAAAGCAAGAGATATCAGGATGTCGATCAAAAACTAACGCAGTCTGAAGAAGTAAAGGAGCATTTCCCAAATGGCGCAACTGCTTCGGTAAGCCACCTAAACGTGACCCCGATCCAGCTGCTGGAATAATGACGGCAATCATAGATCAGATAATCAACATTGCATCCCCGAAAGAATACAGGCGATATTTTTCTTCAATGGCAACTGCGTAGGCTTCCTTGAGAAGTTCATAACCGGTAAAGGCGGCCGTGAGCATCATCAACGTGCTGGCCGGCATGTGAAAATTCGTGATCAACCGCTCGGTCACGGCAAACTCGTAGGGCGGGTAGATGAACTTGTCTGTCCAGCCTGTCTTTGCTTTTAGGTGACGGGAAACTGTAAGGCTTGTTTCCACAGTTCTCACAACCGTTGTCCCGCAAATAGTCACATGATTGTCACTTGAATCAAGCGCCTTGTTCACCTCATCTGCAGTTAATTTGGACACTGAATAATACTCTGAATTCATTCGATGCTTGGTCAAATCCTCGACTCCAACATTACTAAAAGTCCCCAAACCTACATGCAACGTGATCGGCAGGACCTGAACTCCTTTCTCGATCAACTCGTTAACCAATCTTGGTGTAAAATGTAGTCCGGCAGTTGGTGCAGCAACTGCTCCACGGTGTTCAGCAAAAATCGTCTGATAACGAGCGACATCCTCTTCCTCAACCTCTCTTTTGATGTAGGGCGGAAGTGGCGTTTGACCTTCCCGATCAATCAGTTGGTATAAATTCTCATTGGCTCCTTCGCAATCAAACCGAATCGTCCGCCCGCGCGAAGTAGTATTATCAATGACTTCTGCCGTGAGCCCATTATTAAAGAACAGTTTATTGCCGATTCGAATCTTACGCGCAGGATCAACGATCACATCCCAAAGTCTGCTACGAGCATTTAACTCCCGAAGCAAGAAGACTTCTATTTTTGCATCAGTCTTTTCTTTTCTCCCATGTAGCCTGGCAGGAAATACCTTGGTATCGTTGACGACCAAAACATCGCCTGATGTAAAATACTCCGTGATTTCATGAAAATAGCGGTGCTCGATCGTTTTTTTTGCCCGATCAACTACCATCAAGCGCGACGAGTCTCGAGGATCCGCCGGATACTTAGCGATCAGGTCTCTGGGAACTTCATACTTGAAGTGGGTGAGCTTGAGACGCTCCGTCCCCAATGTCAACATTCGCGTGTGAGTTTAACTTCGAAATTTATCGGGAAATTATCCATCGATCCAGCTTTAACACGATTTGCATTTTTTCGGTCGCAATAAAACCGAAAACACAGCTACCCTAGCTAAGCCTGCAGGTTCCCGCAGATTTTACAAATAACAGGGAAATTCCAGGAATGTGTTGTCGATACAATTGTTAAAACTTTATAAGCTTTATGTTTCACTCAACAGCCCGGCTCTGCTGTACTTGACTTGTACTGATTATCGATTTACCGAGCCTGGTGCTAGCATGGTTACTCGACTTTCGTATACAACTCTGATCCGGGTGGATAATTGCGAATAACCAAGATGTTAATTCGTGTAGCTATACAAGGCACAGGTACCATAGTAATATGGGAATGTCAGGTAGTTGGGATAAATCCTATCTTTTGGTGAATGGACAACTTATTTCATCAAAATTGACACTGAAAGCCTGTTTGCTGATCCAAAAAAATTCCCGAATGCCGAGTAAGAATAATCCGCACGGAGACCATATCTTCCATTAGTTGTAAGGACGTAAACCCGATAAATGTTGCTCGTAATGTGTGGATCCCGGGACGAACGCTTAGAATAGAGAAAGCGCCGTCAACATCTGTGACAGCACCGATAGTGCCTCCATCAATGACGACATTGCCCCCTGGCAGAGGATCATCATTTTGATCCACTACGACACCTGCAATCTTTCCTGTTTGTGCGAAGGCAGAAACGGACGAAAATAAAAATGCCAGCGAGAAAAGGATCGTAAATCGGTAGATCATAATAGACAACAGTTTATAGTGATGAGTCAGTATAATAAATACTATTTAAGATAATACCCTCCATTTGAATAATTTTCTTATAATTTTTTGTGTAAAAAATATGACTTAAGTATAACAATCATGATGAACATTAGCGTTACTTCTAACGCTGCACACCTAACGGCTTTTGGATGCTACCTTGGCCTCCTCTATGCGCAGTATTCGCTCCTTCTCTCTGTTTCCCGATTCGTCTTGCGGCGCCACAGCTAACAACCTGTCCATGCAATGTAAGTCGTCAGAATATACTTTGCGCTTTTCCCGATAACTGGCTCGATTCTTGGTACAGACCAATGTATATGGCCTATTCTTGCGGTCGGTTGTACAATCTATATCCAAATTTAGATTTTTTATCGTCCACTCAATATTTGCACGTATATCTTTCTTAGCCTTGATACGATGAACACGCACTTCAGAACTCTGGCAAAACGCTTGAAGCTGAACGAAGAAATTGCTATAAAGCGGAATTTCTGCATCTATTCTCCAGTCCTTGGGTTCTTTAGGAGGAATATTGCTACGTCGAAGCAGAAAATCAGCAGATTGCTGCCAGAGTAATTGATAGGCTCTCGAATCCCTGGCTTGTTTACCCTTATTCATCTCTTCAAGAACTTCAGGTAGTTTCCGATCCGGTGAAACTGCCTTCGGGAAATCAGCAACAGCTTTAGCTATATTGATAGATTCTTCAATTAAATCCAGACCCAAAACCAGTGCAAAGAGATTGGTGATTACCACAGTATCCAGAGGCTTCTTTTTATCAGATTCAAAAATATATCTACGCCCCATCTCAGCTTCCGATCTTTGGATTGCCTCTGCCTTTTCCTGGCTTTTTGTATTCTCTTCCAGAACAGCACGAAAATTTGATGCGACTGTCCGGATCATTTCTTGCTGTACATCACGCCAAACAGATTCGGTTTTTTCTAAATTCTTCGTGATCAGCATCAGTAAGGAAAGGATCTCTTTGGGGTACTTCCGAACATGTTGCTTCACTATGTTGATCAAAAACTTCTTGGCAGCTTCGGTGCCAATGAGTTGCATCAGGCTAGCGATTTGCTCGTTTCCCTCACCATGGTAATCGGTTACGACGATCCGGCTAAGGAAATCTTCCGCAATGTCGGCATTTTTCGTCTCTACCAAGAGTTGAAGCATTTGAGGAAGCTTTCGATATGAAGAACCATCATTATTTGGCCAAAGATCTACTAATTTGGACAGCAGGTGCTGCATTTCGGTATCACTGAGGCGATTGCGTTGCATTGTAACCCAAGACACTGCGCTGTGAATACTCTCCCTCACCAATATCTCTAAGGTATTCTCCTTGGGCCATACAACAAGAGCCGCGAAGCGATAGATGAGATCCATTGTCGGACCATAGTTTCCCATGTAATCCTCAAATAATTTCTCATCGGGCTCAGCATGATCTATTGCACCTGGTTGAATAACTTCTATTCCCTCCACTGAAAGTTCTCCGAATGGCGGGTTGCTACCATCACGGGCAATCCAGTTTTCCAATATTTCCTCCCGCTCAGACACTTCATGAATTGTGGATCCTGTCTCTCCCCAATCACCTACATTATAATCCATATCGGGATAGCCACTTAATCGGATATACAATACCGCGGCATGAATATCACAATCAGCGCCATCAGCAGCTTCTCCTAAAACTTGGGCTACAGCTGCATCAACTCCTTTCAAAGTATCAAAGGATAAACCCTCTTCGCTGTAAGAGTGATTGAGAACCCAAACTGCTTTTTCAGTCTCGACATGCTCTGCCCAGTCGTTCAAACAAGATTTGACTTCTTCTGTCAACATAGCATACTCAGGTGCTCCAGTCCATTTTCGGTCAGATTGAATAAACAAGTTGAAGACAAGGGATATCCGATGCCCCTTAGTTACCGGTCGTACTTCATGGAGACAATCTGCATAAAACGCGGCATACGAAAGTTCAGAGGGCTCTTGTGCACTCATGTTGTAGACTGTCTCTTCGCCTCCATGACGGATTACCAGTTCTCCTCCCTCACCATCAACCGGTAATGATAACGTCAATGTAGCAATCATCCCAATCGCCTTTTCAGTGTCCCGATGAGTAGCAAAGAATCCACCTTCTTGATAAATGAGAAGCTTGTACAACTCTGCACCAAGATCTCCTTTCTCGATTCCGAGACCTTCGGTCACGAAATTCATGATTTTTGCGAAAGTATCTAGCCAAGCACCACCGGATACGTGAACTTGATCAGCATCAATCTGCCAGCAATCGCGAACAGATGTATCTAGGATCGTTTCGGTCCCCTTTCCGAAAGGAGCACGTTCCGCGACTTCGATCAGAGTATCAATTTGCACCTGAGACACGGGAAATCCAAGGGAGCCTACACCATCAATAATGATCTGTGGCATTGGTACATACAGCTTATCGCCTACACAGTAATTTCCGGGTCGATCAACCGAATTTAGCAGATCATTCAAATGCTCAAGGAACCCCTCAGAATCAACAATTTGATTATCCATGATATTGGCTAGATGTATGACTTAATTTGCATGAACTCCACTCTTTAGACTTCATGAGTACTTTATTCAGATCCATAAGATCTCGATAGATGAAAAGATTACAAGTCGTGACTTTCACTGCAAATATCTATCAACCATCGAAGGTATTTACAATCTTCATCTTGTCTGTCTGAATGCGATGAAACAGTAATTCCACCATCTTGATCAAGACAGAAGTTCAGAAATTGTCAACTTTTTTGCAATGGAATTCAACCACGTACTGCAAAGGGGAACAAGTCAAGAGTTTGAATAGATATGCACTCGGAAAAAGAGAGTGCGTAACCTGGGATCGTCAATTTATCAAACCGAAAAAACGATCGAAGAATCTTTCGAGCTTGCTGAGAGCCGATTGTTTCTTGACTGCATAGCTGTTATTCTGGCTGAATTTTGAGGTCGGTGGCAGAATCTTCGTGATTGCAGTTCCAGTCTCTGGAATTGCCCCGTCTCGGAAAGCATTCTCTACAAATATCTTCGTCTCCGAGGAATGTAGCCTTTCCTGATTGATGATCCGGTCCAGTTCGTTACGCATTTCGGTTTCAATAAATTCGACCCAAGCTGTGCCCAATTCAATCTTCGTGGAGACAGAGTCTACAAATTTCTCAATCAAATCTTTCTTGCTACGCAAACTTGGACTCGAGTTGACCGCACGTTGGATGGAAGCGCGAATTTCTTTATCCCCACTTTGCCCCTTTACTCTCAGGTATTCTTCCACTTTCATCAGAATGTAGTCCACATTAATTTCAATAGATTTGATCAATTCGATCTCAAATACTAGATCATCAACAATTGACTCCTTTTCGGCGCCATTTGGAGGGATAATTTTTTCGTACAGATACAAATAGCGGCTCTGATAATCTTGCGAAGCGCGGTCATCAATAATTTCGTTTCCTTCAAATTCATCAAAAGCGGTAAGAATATTTTTCAATCTGAGAATGGATCCGAAAAGTCGGACAAATTCTTTTTGTGCCGATTCACTGTTGATTTCTTCATTCAGAGGAAAGTCGGATGTCAGGGTAGAAATCAAGTCTCTGTATTCCTCGTAATACGTAGCATAGGGTTTGAGCAGTACAATACCTTTGGCGTCCTTATTTCCGAAGAGGGCAAGGGCGTCATTAGTTGCTGTTTCAAGATCTCTGAAAGATACAATGTTGCCATAGGTCTTGACAGAATTGAGAATTCGATTCGTGCGAGAAAAGGCCTGAATCAACCCATGACTGCGTAGCCTCTTGTCAACCCATAAAGTGTTGAGTGTAGTAGCGTCAAAACCTGTCAGAAACATATTCACTACAATCACCAGATCTAGCTCACGCTTTTTGAGCCGATCCGATACATCTTTGTAGTAATTTTGGAATTTGTCAGATGTAGTATCAAAGTTGGTGGAAAACAGGCTGTTATAATCACTGATAGCATCGTCCAAAAAATCACGTGAACTCTGATCTAGTTTGTCAGGCTCAAAGCCCTCCTCACCTAACAGCCCGTCAGATTCTTCCTCGTTGGGAGCGAAACTGTAGATCAGACCGATCTTGAGTCGTTTTTCCAGTGGTTCTTCTGGCTGTTGCTCGCTGAATTCATGATAGTATCGTTTCGCAGCATCAATAGATTCTGTTGCAAATATTGAATTGAATCCCGCAATTCGTTTCCCTGAATGATGATAGCCAATGTTCCGTTTGGTTTTTTGGTTGAAATGTACACGAATGTAATTCACAACCTGGGCAACTCGCTCAGGGTGTAGCAGAGCTTGTTCCGTCGCAATAGCTGAAACTTTCTCATCTTTGACCTTGGGAGAAGTCTTGACCGTATTAATGTAATCGATACGAAAAGGTAGTACATTCTTGTCGCTGATTGCGTCAACGATCGTATAAGCGTGTAGCTTATCCCCGAATACCTGTTCAGTTGTTCTATATTTTGGGTTTCCTTGGCTACTGGCATTATCGGCAAAAATCGGTGTGCCTGTAAATCCAAACAGATGGTAGCGCTTGAAGGCACGAGTAATCGTAGCGTGCATATCCCCGAATTGACTGCGGTGGCACTCATCAAAAATAATTACGACATGCATCCCGTACACAGCGTGTCTCTTATTCCTTTGTACAAAAAGACTAAGTTTCTGGATGGTAGTGATGATTAAGCGCTTACTCTTATCCTCGAGTTGTTTTTGCAATTCTCTCGTTGAGGTGTTTGAATTAGCCGCTCCTTTTTCAAATCGATCATACTCTCGCATGGTCTGATAATCAAGATCCTTGCGATCAACCACGAATAGTACTTTATCTATCTCGGGAAGCGCCACAGCTAATTGGGCAGCCTTAAAACTGGTCAACGTCTTTCCGCTGCCCGTCGCATGCCAAATGTACCCTCCCCCGGAAATTTTTCCCAAGTTTTGAAAATTCGTTGCCGTCTTAATGCGCTGTAATATTTGCTCGGTTGCTACGATTTGATAAGGTCGCATGACGAGAAGTTTGCGATCTACATCAAACACGCAATATCGGGTCAAAATATTCAACAAGGTGTGCTTCGCGAAGAAGGTCTGAGTAAAACCATTCAGTTCGTTAATACGTCGATTCTTCGCATCCGCCCACCAAGTGGTGAACGAAAAACTATTGGATGTTTTGCGGCGCGATGGCTTACGACGTTCATCTAAATGCCCCATACGTACAGTGTTGCTGTAGTACTTGGTTAGCGTCCCATTGCTAATGACAAAGAGTTGGACATACTCAAACAAGCCGCATTCAGCCCAAAAGCTTTCCCGTTGATAACGATTGATCTGATTGAAAGCTTCACGGATATCTACACCTCGACGTTTGAGTTCTATATGCACCATTGGCAGGCCGTTAACCAGAACGGTCACATCGTAACGATTCGCACGCTTGCCTTTTGACTCATACTGATTGATCACCTGGAGCGAATTATTATGAATCTGCTCACGGTCAATGAGTCGGATATTCTTGAATGTACCATCATCGCGCACAAGCAACTGAATAGAATCCTCCTGAATCCGCGCGGTCTTTTCTGTGATTCCGTCATTAGAACCCGAGACTCTGGTTGTGAAGAAACGATCCCATTCCGCATCGGAAAATTTGAATTTGTTCAGCTTTTCGATTTGGGATCGAAGATTGACTATGAGCTCTTTCTCAGTAGTAATGTCCAGATACTCATAGGCCTGCGACTGGAGTTGCTCAATAAATTTTCTTTCCAGTTCTGCCTCGGACTGATAGGCCGTTTCTCGAGCTCCATCAGGCAAAAATTCTGCAACAACCGTACTCTCTCCCGATACCGCGATTGGCTCAAAATGGGAAGAACTCTGCTTTTTGCTCATGCAACTTCCTTGAAGGTGAGTAACTTATCACGATAGTACTCATATTGCTTGCGGCGCGCATTGATTTCTGCCGGGAGTCCAATCGAGAGATCGTTCACCAGTGCATCAAATTTGTCAAGAGTATCAACAATTTTGTGTTGGATTTCAAGAGGAGGAACAGGAATGCGAAAAGGCGCAACATTCTTGATGTAAATGTGTGGTACACCACCTCCACGTTGTTTCATTTGATAGATCTCATATTGATTTGATTTCAAGAAATAAAAAATGTATTTGGTGAGTGCTATAGACTCATCAGGTTTTATTGAAAAACCATCGGAAACAAAGATTGGCTCAGTCCAGAAACTGACAAATCCTGCGTGAGCTCCGGATCCCGCCACAACAATTGTCTCCCCACTACGATTGGCAGTACTATGATGATAGGCTGGTTTTCTGCCGCCTGCCACAACTGGAACATGACCAACAATAATATCTTTTCGTGTAATTGACGTCCCTCGTTGAATATATGCGATTTCCTCCAATGCTCTGTATTTTGTATTATATTTTTGACATATGTGAGGGGGGGGGCACCGTCAAAATCGAGTAATCGATCTCTGTAATACTCATACTGCTTACGCCGTGCCTCTAACTCTGCCTCTAACTCTGCCTCTAACTCTGCCTGCAATTCTGAAAATGTATCCAAAATGTTCACGATCTCGCGCTGCACTTCAAGGGGCGGGACGGGAATGCGAAATGCTTTCATAATACGTGCATTCAGGTTTTTAATTGTAGTAAATTGTAACGCACTCTGCAAATATTTTTCAAAACTTCTACTAGTAAGTAAATGGAAAAGAAATCTTGGATTCAATAGCGTATTATCAGTACGAATCACTGCCATGAAAGCACCAAAAGAATAGTCGGTGTTGTGTTGACGAACATATGCTACTTTCCCAACATGTGCCTGAGAGCCACTTGCAGCACTGATTATAATATCATTATTCTTTAGCCATTGATCTGGGCGGATTCTTACAGTATTCTGGATTGATTTTACGCCATCAAAGTTTAGTGTGTTATTTATGAGTGTTATGTTATTTGATCTTAAAACTTTGATCGAGTCATGACTTGATCTATCTGATAATTCATCGGTTTTTTTGTAGGAAATCCCACGAGTATACGTACCTACCTCCCCTAAATACCTAAATTCCATCCCATTTGGACACAACTCAGCAATCAGCTTTTCAACCTTGTTCATTCACTATCATCCCTCCAAGTCGACAACAATGGCGTCAATCTTTGTTCTCAATTCGGATTGCCTTACTACAATTATATCAATTTCGGTATTAAGCGCATGAATATCTACTGGTTCACGGGTGTCTTCTTCTTCAACATATGATGAAACCGCAAGGTTATAATCGCTCTCAACAATCTCATTGTGGTCCACTAGACGTGCACAATACTCAAGATCCTGGCGCGTGGCAAATATATCAAGGATCTTTTGTTGATGTTCCTGTAATAGTTTGTTCTTATTACCGCTTCGCACAAACTCTGCGGATGCATCTATGAACAGTACCGCATTATCAATTTTTGACTTCTTCAATACGATAATACAAGTGGCTATACCTGTACCAAAGAAGAGATCCTGAGGTAACTGGATAACGGTGTCAACGAAGTTGTTATCAATCAGATACTGGCGGATCTTTTGCTCCGCCCCACCCCGATAAAGAACTCCGGGGAATTCAACAATTGCCGCCGTACCATTTACCGCCAACCAGGACAGGATATGCATCGTGAAAGCCAAATCAGCTTTACTCGGAGGTGCAAGAACTCCTGCAGGCGCGTAGCGTGGATCATTGATTAACAGAGGGTTGTTCTTTCCCTCCCATTTGATGGAATATGGTGGATTTGAGACGATCGCCTCAAATGGCTCGTCGTCAATATGCGAAGGATCAGTCAAGGTGTCCCCGAGAGCAATCTCAAATTTCTCGAAATTGATATCGTGCAAAAACATGTTGATGCGACACAGATTGTAGGTGGTCAAATTAATTTCCTGGCCAAAGAATCCCTGACGTACGTTATCCTTGCCGAGTACTTTCGCAAACTTCAATAGCAGGGATCCAGAACCACAAGCAGGATCATAGACCTTGTTGACCTCTGTCTTACCAAACACAGTAATCCGTGCAAGGAGTTCAGAAACCTCCTGTGGGGTAAAGAACTCACCTCCTGACTTCCCCGCCGCAGATGCATACATCATCATCAGATATTCGTATGCATCTCCGAACAGATCAATTGTATTGTGGGAAAATTTGCCCTTCTTACTCAATGGTAGATCTCCAATTGCATCCAGAAGCTTGACCAGCTTTTCATTTCGTTTTCCGACGGTTGGGCCAAGTTTGCTGCTGTTAACATCCAGGTCATCAAACAATCCTTTCATGTCACTTTCGCTGTCTGTTCCGATGGCAGAACCTTCAATATTGCGGAAAATGCGACTCAGGGTTTCGTTGAGATTGAAGTCATGCCGTGCTCTGCCCCGCAAGTTGACAAACAGCTCCGACGGCAGGATATAAAATCCTTTCTCATCGACAGTTGTACTGCGGGCTACTTCTGCTTCCTCATCAGTGAGGCTGGCGTAATCAAAATCGAGCTCCCCTGCCCTGTACTCCTGCTCATTGAGATAATCGGTCAGATTCTCGGAAATAAACCGATAGAACAGCATGCCCAACACATAGCTCTTGAAATCCCAACCATCTACAGAGCCCCGAAGGTCATTGGCAATGCGCCATATGATTTTGTGCAACTCGGCGCGTTCGACGTCTGTGTGCTGATTCATCGGCTGCCTATTCTTGTGACTTGTTTACCCTCAAAAAATATTCTTGGCCAACTTATGCCTCTGTTGCAAAGGAAAATGAATTACTGTTTTTGAATCTACTGAGAGACATACCGAACCTCATCCCACGGAAATAGAATCATCCACACGAGTAATCTTATAATTCCTCATCCTGATGGCACCAAGCGCTCGCCCGTCATCAAAAGGAATCCAAAACAACCCTTCCGAATCCCCCGTTTTCATTTCCAATGGCTTCATAGAGCCTTTAACATCTGTGAATTCTTCTCCCTCCAGAGACTCGAAAATAATCGTAAATCTATACTCCACACCGTATTCATTGCGATTCTGTAGCATCATTACAACTCCGTCATTTTCGGCATCTGCCTTGGGGTAAAAAACATACAGGAAGCGAACCCCCTCATACACAAATAATTCTTTCCAGGCTTCCTCTCCCGCAAATTCCTGTGCTATACTAGCTTGAGTGATAAGAAGGACTGCGAGACCAGTCAGTGCTCGAGACAATTTCATGCACCCAGAATTGCATCTCGTGCTACCTCTGCTACATGCTCCGCAGTAAAACCAAACTGTTCAAATAGCACATTGCCTGGCGCAGATGCTCCGAACCTGTCAAGGCATACCATGTGGCTGGCATACCGATCCCATCCAAGTGATACGGCAGCCTCCACAGCGACTCGAACGGAAACCGACTTTGGCAGGATTTTTTCTCTATACGATTTAGATTGTGCAGCAAATAATTCCCAAGACGGCATGCTGACTACACGAGTGGGAATTCCCTCAGCCTCCAGAATTGGCGCAGCAGCGGTCGCATACTGCAATTCACTCCCCGTTCCAATAAAAATGACTTGTGGTTCCGAAGCACTCTCTTTTGTCACGACATATGCACCATAGGCAACTTGATCCATATTATCGGTAATCGAGGGAACCCCCTGCCGTGTCAGAATCAGAGCACTTGGACCATCCTTTCTCCGAATTGCCTCACGCCAAACATACCTAGTTTCATTTGCATCAGCAGGCCTAAAAACAACCAGATTGGGAATCGCACGGAGTGACATAATTTGCTCTATGCCCTGATGTGTGGGACCATCTTCACCAGTTCCAATGGAATCGTGCGTGAAGATATAGATGACAGGTATTCCCATCAATGCGCTCAGGCGGATTGACGGTCGCATATAATCACTGAACACCAGGAATGTCGCACAATAGGGCCGTAATCCTCCATGCAATGCGAGACCATTACTAATTGCCGCCATTGCGTGTTCACGAACACCATAGTACAGATATGTACCAGATTTTTGCTGACATGTGAACACGTTTTGTACTTTCCCCTTCGTTTTATTAGACCCCGTCAAATCGGCTGATCCACCAATCAGGCCAGGTACTTTATCGAGAAGCAGGTTTAATGCCTGTCCGCTAGCCGCTCTGGTGGCCATCGCACTATCGACACTGAGTTCACTCAATGCTTCAGACCAACCAGCGGGTAACGTTTTCTCCCGGATAGCTTCCAATTCCGCAAGCTCTGCGGGATATAATTTCTGATACAAAGATCTTCGGGATACCCATTCTTTCTGATGCTCCATGCCAGATGAGATATTGTCCATAGCAGTTCTTACTTCCGGAGGGACAAAAAATTGGCTGTCTGTCTTCCAGCCCTGTGACTGCTTTGTGAGCGTAACCTCTTCTTGTCCAAGGGGAGCCCCATGTGAAGCGGCGGTACCAGCTTTATTTGGACTTCCAAACCCAATGGTTGTGCGAACACAAATCAATGAAGGATGATCTTGGCATTCCTTGGCCTCCCAGAGAGCATTACGGATTGCCTCCAGATCTGTGCCATCCACACTGGGAATTACCTGCCAGTTATATGCGGCGAATCGGCCCTGAATATTCTCGGAAGAACACAAAGCCAGGTCACCATCTATTGTGATCTGGTTGTCATCCCATAGATAAATCAATTTTCCCAAACCCAAGTGGCCTGCCAGCGAAGCGGCCTCATGTGAAATCCCTTCCATCAGGTCACCGTCCGAGACAATCCCATAGGTGTAATGATCTATGATAGTTGCCTCTTCACGATTGAAGCGTGCAGAAAGGTGTGCCTCTGCAATTGCCATGCCTACACCATTTCCAAAGCCTTGCCCAAGTGGACCCGTTGTCGTCTCGACACCAGGTGTTGAGCCATATTCCGGATGCCCTGGCGTCTTGCTTCCCCATTGACGAAATTTCTTGATCTCGTCTAGCGGAAGGTCATAACCTGTCAAATGCAATAACGCATACAGAAGCATGGACCCATGCCCGGCAGAAAGAACAAAGCGATCCCGATTAAACCAGTTTGGATCAGATGGATTATGACGCATGAACTCAGTCCAAAGAACATAAGCCATCGGAGCTGCACCCATAGGCATGCCTGGATGCCCACTTCGAGCACATTCAACAGCATCCACCGCTAACATCCGTATTGTATCAATACAGAGTCGTTCAAGGTCTTTGGTAATCATTAACTATAGTTCGAGTTTGGCCTGCTCAACAAAATGAGTAAGACAAGCTAGGTTACGACTTGAACTACTCACTCGCCTGCTATTGACAATGATTGCAGGAACCCCTGTAAACCCCATACCATCAAAAAATCCACGTGTTTGGACGGTCATCGAGGAGTATTTACGCTCTGCCAGTGCTCTACGAAAATCTGCTCCATCCAATCCAAGATCCTCTGCAAATTCGGAAAGACGCTCCACGGACAAACCTGTGGTCGGAGACTGGTGTTCAAAGAGTAAATCTATCATTTCCTCAAAGACACCATTCTCATTCGCATAGTAGAGAGATGCAATCTCCTCCAGAGAATAGGTTGGACCTCCGACGATAGGCACCGGTTTGATGACAACTTTGACCGAGTCGGGGT
Source organism: Bacteroidota bacterium (assembly GCA_026709335.1). Taxonomy (GTDB): domain Bacteria; phylum Bacteroidota; class Rhodothermia; order Rhodothermales; family Bin80; genus Bin80. The sequence goes on from JAPOTE010000021.1 coordinate 15,484, forward strand.
ACTTGGCAGCAAGAGCTTTTATAGTCGGATGTACCGCCTTGCAATGATTGCAATTTGGATCCAGGAATTCCATAATCAAAATCGGGGCATCCGGTGATCCAATCACGGGATCATAGTCCATAACAATTTGCTCTAGATTGTCATAGGCAGGATATTCAAAATCATAGGTGCAGGTGGACAGATCAATATCCACATGACTGACCGCAATCGGTTCTATCGCTTCTCGATCACCTGATAAATTGTAATAATCAAGCCCGAGAAGAATCAGGAGAACTACAGCTGTACCTGCGTGGAAATATTTTTCACTTGTCGGCGCGGGCCGGAGCTGACGAAAGGCATTTTTTTTGAATAAACCATAAAATGTGACTACCGCAATCAATGTGGCAATTGAAAACGAGTAGAGACACAACTGACACCATCCCTCTATAGCAGTGGCCTGCAGGACTGTTAAAAATAAAGAGTAAATCCAGCCCAGCCCAACTATAACAGCTCTGCCTCGGATGAGTCTGTTGCCCCATCCCCCAATATTTCGTGCAATTAATAGGCTCCCCAAACCAATTGTGACGTAAAACACGAATCCCCACCATGCACTGGGAATTCCAAATGGAGCAGGATCACTGGCAATGACACCGATACAGTTTGATCCGACTCCACAAAGTGGATCCCCGTCGCCACCGCCACCATCGTACCAGAGCGCAATGTGAAGGGTCAAGCCGATACCGGCCAGAGCCAGAACATAAAGAAGACGTTCAAGAGTCTTGCGATACACGAATAAAGACATAGATTCTATGTTAAGTTGCTGTAAATTTATGAATTCTAATTATTACGATACATCAAACTGGTGGACAAGATTCAGGAATTTAAATTTATGGTATGATATGGCATTGAATTATTCGATCGTGCGTATAAGTGGATATGACGAACCACGAATTTCAATCAACTGTTAGAGAGCAACGCTCAACGGGAACTGAGCGTTTCATCGTTCCGGTAAATCACCGCCTGAGTGCCGACCTTCTAACCCCTGTAAGTGCACTTTTGGCGCTTCGACAAAATAGTAGCCGCGCATTTTTACTCGAAAGTGTAGAAGGCGGTGAAAATATGGCTCGATATTCATTTCTGGGCCGCAACCCCTATCGAATTGTACGAACTGCAGGAAATGTTATCACTGTCGAACACGTTCCAACAGGAGAAATTACCCGAACTCCCGAAACTGACATTTTTGAGGTACTTCAACGCTTCATGGATGAGTTTGTGGAGGTGAAACTGCCTGAACTGCCTCGGTTCCACTGCGGAGCAGTGGGATACATGAGTTATGACAGCGTGCGCCTTATTGAACATTTACCCAATCCTCCAATAGATGATCTTCATCTTCCAGATGCAATCTGGGGATTTTACGATACTCTCGCTGCCTTTGATCGACTAAAACACCAAATTGTGCTCATCGCGAATGTATTTGTTACTCCTGATTTGAATCTCAACGATGCCTATGCTCAGGCAGTGCAACGGCTTAAAGATTTGGAACGTGATCTGCGATCGCCATTTGATAGTCCCGAACCTGTAAAACTCGGATCTGAAAATTTCACATCAAATTTTGAACGTGACGATTTTGAAGCGGTAGTTGCCGAGACAAAGCAACGAATTTATGAAGGAGATATCTTCCAGGTTGTGCTTTCTCAGCGATTTTCTCTTCCATTTGCAGGGGATCCGTTTAATCTGTACAGAGCTTTACGCCAAATCAATCCTTCTCCCTATCTGTTTTATCTTGATTTGGAGGAGGTTTCCCTCATTGGCAGTTCCCCGGAAGTTCTTGTGCGTGTCGAAGATAAACGTGCGGAACTACTGCCTATTGCTGGAACACGGCCTCGTGGCAAAACCGCAGAGGAAGACGAGTTCCTTGCCCAAGACTTACTCTCTGATTCCAAAGAACGCGCTGAACACCTGATGCTGGTCGATCTTGGCCGAAATGACCTGGGACGAATCAGTAAACTGGGAAGTGTTACTGTTGATCGATATGCCTATATCGAACGCTATTCTCATGTGATGCATATTGTGAGTGCCGTTTCTGGAAAACTCAAAGATGATATGACTGCCATGGATGTCCTGAGAGCATGTTTTCCGGCAGGTACTGTTAGTGGAGCCCCCAAGATTCGTGCTATGGAAATCATTGACGAACTTGAACCGACTCGTCGAGGCATCTATGCAGGGACCGTGGGATATGTTGATTTTTCGGGCAATTTGGATATGTGTATTGCCATTCGAACGATGGTCGTTCAAGGTGATCACATCTTTATTCAGGCCGGTGCAGGGATCGTTGCAGATAGCATTCCTTCACTCGAATATGAAGAAACTAAAAACAAAGCTCGAGCACTTAGGCAGGCCCTTCTCACTGCTGCGCAAGGACTCCTTTAGTTACGAGGAATATACGCATGAGAACAAATGGAAAACATCAAAAACCCCGTCAAAACTCCAAGAACCCAGAAACAATGAACACGAGTTTGAACATATCTCCAAAATCTTGCCCGCTCCACTTGAACTGGCACCTTCATCGGCTTTTACATTGCCAGCGTTTCGTACGAAGAAAATATTGATAGGGAGATGAAGTGGCACTGTCTCATAAGAAAAAACCAAACATGTCAGATCAAGACAAAGAGCCTATGATGATACCTAGGCACGCGAACAAACTTCCAACCTCCATCATTGATGTAATGACTGAGGTTGATGAAGCATTGACCAAGTTTGAAAAAATGGACTTGATACGTTCAACCTATTCTAGTAATGACCAATAACCCAAGGCTACGAAGGATATCATTTTCAGATATTCTTCGCGTTCACCGCTACCTGCGAACTCAATAACTGGCTATTATCCTGATACTTCTGTCATATTACCTGATCAATCGAGTAGAAAAAATCACAATTGGAGCGCATCACCAAATATCATGAAACCACGTAAACCTATAAGGTCTAGAAAAACCCCTATGGACGATATACCTGACCTGTTTCCCAGCATATTTGCCTACGGTGCACTCGTACAATTCTGCCTGGAAAATATTCCGGAAGTAGCCAAAACTGGCTGGCATGACGAAACTGAGGTCATTAAAGCACTTGACCAAGCTCCACTCCCTGTACAGGACGTAGCCAGTGCAATCTCAGAATATTTTGAAATCATGTTGGAAATCGATGAAGATAATCTCAGGCCCGGCGAAGATCCTCCTGATCTGAGTATCTATACACATCATACTCCAGAAGAATTGTATGGTAAGGTTGATACCAAGCACCTTTTGGCCACTGCTTTTCTCTTATATCTAAAGCAGTATTCCCCCAAACTGGGGGAAGAAGTAATGCAGAAATGGAAGAACAATGAAGATATTGAGACGGAGTCCTCGCAAACTCTCACCCACATGAACGACCTACCTGTCCATATTCAACATGGAATGGTCAGGGCTGATAATGCCTTACTCCGTTTTGAAGAATGGGCTAATTCTGGAAAATCTGAACCCTGATTACCTGATCAGATTTTCTTCAATAATGTTCCACGCAAATAATTCCCTTGCTTTAAATTCAATTCATGACGATTAAAGATCTTAAATCAATTTTTCTGAGAAAGGGCTGGGCAGGAAAAACACTCAGCCGTGAGGAAACTGCGCAGCGGTTGAATCCATTAATCGAAGCGCATGTAAAGTTAAAACATGCCTACGCCAACCTGTCTAATCACCTTGCATCAGATCGTGAACGGAATGATCTCGAATCCATTCTGAAGACTCTCCGGCTTGATATTGGTAAGCTCAAAGAACTTGTCTTCAGTTGTGGTGAAACAGCTTTCAATGGAATTTCTCTGGAGCCTGAATCATTCGAGCTCTCGGGGAATGCCCCCTATGCAGATTTGCTGGAGCGTGAAAATTCGGTCCGCACATTATTGGATGTCGAGCAACCTATCGAGCATCAAATTCGTACTGAAGCGGTCCTGACACGCCTACGAAAGAACAGTAATTCCAGACTTTCTTTCGCAAGATCGTGTGTACGGGCATACGCATAACTGCATCAACCTCCGTATGACACACTACCCATTTACACCTGATGAAACGATCGTCGTTTCAGGAATTCAATCTTCCGGGAAGCTACACTTGGGAAACTATTTCGGTGCAATTCGACAGCATATCGCCCTTCACCAGAATCATCCTTCGTACTATTTCATCGTGAATTATCACGCGATGACATCCGTTCGCGATCCTATTGCCCTTAAAGCGCACACCCTTGACGCAGCGCTGACGTATCTTGCGCTCGGATTTGATCCCTCCAAAGGCGATCTATTCGTGCAGAGTGATGTACCCCTACTGAATGAGCTTACATGGATATTCTTCTGTCTAACTCCGGTCTCACAGCTGGAGAAAGCAACTTCGTACAAGGATAAGGTTGCCCAGGGACTTTCATCAAACTGTGGTTTATTTAATTATCCAATCTTGCAGGCAGCCGACATTCTCATCTACGGAGGAACACTGGTTCCCGTGGGGGCTGATCAGAAGCAACACATTGAAATTGCACGAGATACCGCACAGCGCTTTAATCATGTCTGGTCTCCCGACCAACCTATGTTTCCACTTCCCGATCCCTATATCGTGAAAAATGTGGCGATTGTCCCCGGGATTGATGGACGAAAAATGTCAAAAAGCTACGATAATACAATTGGAATATTTGACGAAGGCAAAGAACTCGATCGCCGCATCAAGCGTATCGTGACCGACTCAACGCCCCTTGAAGCCCCCAAAGATCCAGATACGGACAATGTATTTGCCTTGATTCGGCTTTTTGCCTCTGAGGAACAGCAATCTGAAATCAGAGAAGCATATCAGTGTGGAGGATACGGATATGGACACGCCAAGAAGGTGTTGACAGGATTAATTACCGAATATTTTGGAGATGCACGTGAAAGAAGAAGAGAACTGCTCAAGAATCCCGACTATATTCAGGATGTACTTCGCCAGGGCGGCATCAATGCACGGCAACGGGCAGAGGCTTGTATGGACAAGGTTCGAGAACTTACCGGTCTGATGACCACATACCAGTTTTGATCTTAGTTATAGATAATTACGATTCCTTCACCTATAACTTGGTGCAGCTGCTCGGCTGTACCACGAATGATATTCGTGTGGAGCGTAATGACGCGGTGACTCCTTCAGAGATCAATGCAATGAAGCCGGATGGAATTGTAATATCTCCGGGGCCAGGTCGCCCAGCCGATGCGGGAATATGTAACGATGTAGTGGCCAAACTTGGTGCTAAATTTCCAATTCTGGGAATTTGCCTGGGACATCAGATTATCGGAGAGGTTCATGGAGCGATCGTCACCTATGCTCCATCCCTTATGCATGGGAAAACCAGCATGATTCGCCACACCGGAAACGCCCTGTTTACCGATATACCTGACATATTTGAAGCTACACGATACCACTCACTGGTACTGGATCCCGAATCAATTCCTGATTGCCTTGAGGTGACTGCTTCAACACACGATGGCATAGTCATGGGAGTTCGGCATCTCCATCAGCCTGTTGAAGGAGTACAATTTCACCCTGAAAGCATTAGAACGCATGATGGCCATACCCTGCTTAATAATTGGCTCAAGAATATTGGACTGAGATCATGACAGAGTACTTGCAGATCCTCTCTCGTGGCGAATTTCTTTCGGGGAAACAAGCGACTGATGCAATGCATCAGATCATGCAAGGAGATGCTGATCCTGTTCAAATCTCCGGCCTGCTGATGGCCATGAGAGCCCGTGGAGAATCCATTGAAGAGCTCACCGCCTTTGTGCAGGTGATGCGAACTTATTTTATCCCGGTAAACTGTCCTGATCCACATGCGATTGATGTATGTGGGACAGGCGGAGATGGTAGCCATACATTTAATATTTCTACCGCAGCAGCACTTGTCTGCGCGGGTGCTGGTGTCACTGTTGCAAAACATGGCAATCGAAGTGTATCATCCAAATCTGGTAGTGCTGATGTGCTTGAAGCATTGGGAGTTAATGTTGATCTCAATGCGAATAAGATTGCTTTATGCATCGAAAAAACTGGGATTGGATTTATCTTTGCTCGGCACTTTCACCCCGCTATGCGTCATGTGATGCCGGTTAGAACCGTACTTCGCTCACGTACGGCCTTTAATATTTTAGGACCACTATGCAACCCTGCAGGTGTTCGGCGCCAGGTCATTGGAGCTTTTAATCTGGAAACAGCACAAACCATTGCTGCAATCATGCATCAATTGGGAGCTGAACATATCCTTACCCTTCATTCCAGAGATGGCCTTGACGAAGCTTCTATTTCTGCACCCACAGCGGTGATTGAATACCGTAAGGGAGAGGATGCTCCAACCACTTTTCATATTGAACCCGAAAATTACGGCCTGACACAAGCAGATCTCTCGGCTCTTGTGGGTGGGAATGCCAAACAAAATGCCTCCATGATCCGAGCAGTTCTGGATGGACATACAGGCCCCTGTCGAGACGTTGTTATTCTGAATAGTGCGCTGGGGCTCTGGGTATCCGGACGATATGAAAGTATTGAAGACTGCATTAAGGCTGCACAGATAAGTATTGATTCCGGGGCTGCGCGAGAACGTCTACGGATACTGTGTGAATTCAGCAATACACATGACGGTTCTTGACCGAATTGTAACGGATGTGCAGGCTGCACTGAATCGGCGAAAACGCCTTGTTCACCTGCATGAGTTGAAAGCATCCATCGATTATGAAAAGCCCGTGAGAGATTTTCAGACAGCCTTGAGCGTGCCCGGAATGGCAATCATTGCTGAAATCAAGAAACGCTCTCCTTCGAAAGGCCTCCTGCGAGAATCATTTGACGTCCCTGCTCTTGCCAAAGATTATTCGCAGGCTGGTGCAAATGCAATTAGTGTATTGACCGAAGAAGATCATTTTGATGGATCACTTTCATATCTGGATCTTGCAGCTCGCCATTCTCAACTTCCAATTCTGCGCAAAGATTTTATCGTTGATCCCTATCAGTTATATGAAGCTCGATCTTATGGAGCGGCAGCGGTGTTACTGATTGCAGCTATCCTTGACTCCTCACAAATTCATGATCTACTCAGCCTCGCAACCGAATTAAACCTGGCATGCCTGGTTGAAATATATGACCCGATTGAGCTGGATAAAATCGACCTTAACCAAGTCTCTATTCTTGGAGTCAATAATCGAAATCTTCATACTTTCGAGGTAGACATTAAGCACTCTCTACGGGTATTTGAATTGGTAGACAAAAACCTTGTCAAAGTATCTGAAAGTGGGCTTCGATCCTCAAAAGATCTGGCTTACTTACATCAAAGGGGAATTGATGCGGTGTTAATCGGTGAAACCTTCATGTGCGCGGACCAACCCGGCACGACCCTACGAGCACTCCGGGAAGAAACTGATGCTCTACTCAATTCAGCATAAACCTTTGGAAGAATTCGGTTGGGATAGTCGGACCAAAATGATTTCTATGACAAGTTCGCACCTTCAACATGTTTGCCTCCCGGAAGTCTAATATATTTTTCGAACTATACATGTTTATGCCTTACATAAAACTGAGTCAGATAGAATCAGATGTCATGTAAAGTGAAAATTTGTGGCCTGACAACCTTGGCAGATGCACGATTCTGTGCGGGTGCTGGGGCTGATTATCTGGGGTTTATTCAGCACCCCCCAAGCCCACGATATATCTCACCCGATCGTGCAAAGGAAATCAAAGAATGGGTTCATGGACCTGAAACGGTCGGAGTATTTGTGAATGTAGATGCAGAAACTGTCAATCTAAGCAGTGAAACAGCAGGTTTTGACATCGTCCAATTACACGGAGATGAGTCTCCTGCTTACTGTAGGCGTATCACTCGTCCGGTGATCAAAGCATTTAGCATCCGACCAAATGATACGGTTCGTGCACTTTCAAGAATTATGGACGCATATCAGGGTTGTGTAGACTACTTCCTTCTTGACACCTGGCACTCTGAACTTCCGGGTGGAACAGGGAAAGTTTTTGACTGGAGTATTGCCAAGAACTTGGCTACGAATTTTCCCACATTGCTGGCAGGTGGCCTGAATCCCTCCAATGTGAAAGAAGCTGTTCGAACTGTTTCACCCTGGGGTATTGATCTATCCAGTGGGATCGAAGAAATCCCCGGCACTAAGGACTTTGACTTGGTAACCAAATTTTTTGAATCAATCAGCGAGGGAGACACTGAACTATAACGCACCTGATGAGAACGGGCGCTTTGGACCTTATGGTGGAGCTTTCGTTCCAGAAATATTGATTCCTGAATTACGCGCTGTCCAGGCAGCATTTGAGGAGTCATGGACTGATTCAGAATTTCGCAACGAATATCTGAATCTGCTAAGAACTTATGTTGGCCGACCTACTGCTCTGACTTTTGCTGAAAGATTAAGTAATGAGCTGGGTAGAGGAAAAATATTCTTAAAACGAGAAGATTTATGCCACACTGGTGCACATAAAATCAATAATACGATTGGTCAGATTTTGCTTGCCTGCAAGATGGGCAAGACTCGCATTATTGCTGAAACCGGTGCAGGCCAACATGGAGTCGCTACCGCCACCGTCGCAGCCAAATTTGGGCTCCAATGTATTGTCTATATGGGCGCTGAAGACATGGAACGCCAAGCCCTGAATGTAGCTCGCATGCAACTACTGGGGGCCGAAGTTCGTGCAGCTACCAGTGGAAGTCAGACGCTCAAAGATGCAACCAATGAAGCAATCCGTGATTGGGTTTCCAATCCAACAGATACTTTCTACATCATTGGCTCCGTTGTTGGGCCACATCCATATCCCATGATGGTACGTACTTTTCATAGTATCATCGGCGAGGAAGTTCAGGATCAATTAATAAATATAGCAGACATAGAAACCCCTGATGTGCTCGTAGCATGTGTGGGTGGAGGATCCAATGCAATTGGATTATTTTATCCTTTTATTAATTCCCCTGAGGTGCAGATGTATGGAATAGAAGCCGCCGGTGAAGGTCTCGATGGACGCCATGCTGCGACATTGACTCGAGGAACTGTGGGAGTGCTTCATGGCGCAATGAGCTACCTGCTACAGGATCATGATGGACAGATTACCCTTGCACATTCCGTTTCGGCGGGTTTGGATTACCCTGGTGTGGGTCCCGAACATTCCTGGCTTAAGGACCTTGGTCGAGTAACATACCTGACCGAGACGGATGAGTCGGCTTTAAGAGGTGTCTCACTCCTGTCCAAGACCGAGGGAATTATTCCTGCACTTGAAACTGCTCATGCTATTGCCGCGCTAGAAAAAATAGTTGCAAACGTTGAACATGACTCGATCATCGTCGTGAACTGCTCTGGTCGAGGGGATAAGGATATGCAAACTATTCTGAATCATACATGAGTTCTCGATTATCCATCAGATTGCGCTCACTCCATTCAAAGGGCGAAAAAGCGATGGGAATTTTTCTCACCAGTGGATTCCCCCATCCTGATGTAACCAATCTGCTATTGGATGCCGTTGACCAAGGCGAGGCGGACTTCATTGAATTGGGGATGCCCCACAGTGACCCTCTGGCAGAGGGTCTACCAATTCAGCGATCCAGCACACGCGCACTCAAAGCCGGCGCTACGATGGAAAGTACATTGGATGCAGTGATACAGTTCAGAAAACAGAGTGAAACTCCATTACTGCTTATGGGCTACATCAATCCGATTTATCGATTTGGTATCGAAAATTTTTGTGCTCAAGCATCCTCTGCAGGAGTCGATGGATTAATTATACCCGACCTGCCTCCACAGGAAGCTCCCTTATTACGCGAACATGCAAGAAATCATAATCTGGATATGGTCTTTCTCGTCGCACCAAATACTCCAACCGAGCGCATGAACGAAATAGATCTCTTGTCCAGTGGTTTTGTCTATTGCGTTTCAATCACAGGCCTTACCGGGACTGGACTTGAAGGGAAAGTAGAACAGATCAATACCTATCTAAAGCGTGCAAATGAAGCCATTCTACAAAACCCACTTCTGGTAGGTTTTGGTATTCAAACTCGTGAAGATGCAGCTAGACTCTCCAAACATACGAATGGTTTTATTGTTGGGTCTGCGGTGGTAAACAAAATTGAACACCTCTGGGCGCAAGGTAACCTGTCTCTACCCCAGCGCTGTCAGTACCTGACACATTTTGTGCGCTCACTTAAACTAACTGTTAACCCCAAATGACCATGCGACGTATTACATTCCTATTGACTGTAATGCTGTTTTCCCAAGGCTGTGGAGATGGCGGGCTACTTGGTGGAGATTATCGACCCGATGCAACAGGCATTGAAGGCCAGATTACAGTTGTAATTGACTCCGTGCTATGGAATGGAACTGTGGGTGAAGCCTTACAAATTCATGTGGGCGGTTCAATTGAAACACTCCCGTCTGCCGAACCAGAGTTTGACTTGGAAGCAATCGGCTTGACTTCATCCGCTGCCTTTGATATGGCAAAAGATCGGAAAAACGTCATGATCGTAGGCTTGATTGCAGATTCAAGTTCCGAAAACATAACAACCGAAAGCGAATACCTCAATACGATCTTCAGTAATGACTCCTTACGTCAGATGATTTTGGAAGGATCACCTGCGCTTGTCGCAAGACCCAACCACTGGCGCAGGAATCAACTTGTCTATTATCTGGCTGCAGCCTCCCCCAGTGACCTAATCATGTCTCTTGAACAAAATTCGGAGCAACTCAGGTACCATTTTAACGAAGTTTCCAGAACCCGCCTTCATCGTGACATGTTTGATATTGGCCGTCAACATGATATAGAACAAGCTCTAATAGAAGAGCATCAATTTGCAGTGAATGCACAACATGATTATTTCATCGCCATTGATACAACCCAATTCGTATGGCTACGCCGTTCCCTTACAGATACGTGGCGAAGCCTGTTCGTCTACTATGAGGAGGAAGGAGATCCCTCAAAATTAAATGCTGACTGGATTGCTCGTGCACGCGATGCACTCACCCAACGCTATATTAGTGGTACTGCTGGGGGATGGATCGAAATTGACCGACGCCGTCCGATGACGATACAAGAAATCAATTTCAAAGACAGATATGCCATCGAGTTCAGAGGACTATGGCATATGGTAGGCGAAGATAATGGACGTAAGTTCCCCTTTGGAATGGGCGGCCCTTTTGTGACCTATGCCTTTTATGATGAACCGACTCAACGGCTCTATCTGATCGATGGAATGGTATTCGCTCCCAATTTTTCCAAACGTGAATTCATGAGGCAAATGGAAGTCATTGCATATACCTTCCGCACTCTTCAAGAGGTGGAAGGTGAGAGCGTGTAGGCGGTGCCTGATCATAACTCTGGCCTTTTGCGCTGCTTGTTCCGATCGCGAACGGGAACTTGCAACAGAGCCCGTGGATAGTCTGATGATCGAAATTTTTATCGATATACATCTGAGTAATGCACGTTCCGAATTGGGGTATGGGGAAAACGACACCCCGCTTGATTCAATGATTATCCGGCATGGCCTTTCTAGGATAGAATACGATCAAAAACTCATTTTTTACTCTGAAAACCCCGACACCTACTTGGCAGTGTTGAATCAGGTCACAGAGCGCCTTGCGGAGGAATCCAGACTAATTGGAGGCTTTTAGGATGTCATCGACAAATTACTCATGACTCCACGAGTGGCAGTCATCGTCGTATCCTATAATGGTCTCCCCATTATCCAGCAATGCCTTCCCTCAGTAGTGCAAACTAAATGGGACAACCTTCAGATCATATTTGTGGATAATCACTCCGGTGATGACTCCGTTGCCTGGGTCTCAAATCAGTTTCCTGAAATTCAAATTCTGGCCAATCCTGATAACTGGCTCTTTAGTCGTGCAAACAATGAGGCTATTCGCAACATTGACTGTGATTATGCTGTCCTTTTGAATAATGACGTTGCTGTTCCCTCTACTTGGCTGCAACCTCTAATTGCGTATGCAGAAATACATCCTCAAATTGCTGCGCTACAACCAAAAATTTTACAATTCGATCGTCGAGATCATTTTGAATACGCGGGGGCATCCGGTGGATACCTTGACCAACTTGGATATCCGCTGGCTCGTGGTCGCATCTTTGATTATACAGAGAAAGATCAAGGGCAATACGATTCCCCGGCTACAATTGACTGGGCAAGTGGAGCTGCCATGCTGCTGAGGCGAAGTGCCTTGGATGAAGTGGGATTGCTTGACGAGCAATTCGGACTCCATATGGAGGAAATCGATCTTTGCTGGCGACTACGCAGGGCCGGATATGAAATTGGAGTCATTCCCGAAAGTAAGGTTTATCACATAGGGGGTGCCACACTCTCCAGAGAAAGTAGCCGCAAACTCTACTACAATATTCGCAATGGTATTTTGATGCTATACAAAAATTTGCCACCTACTGAATTCAGGCTAATATTTTTCCAGAGAATTCTCCTAGATCATGCGGCGGCATTTGTATGGTTTCTATCTGGCAAATGGAGCCACAGCAAAGCTGTCATCCGGGGCTACCTGGACGCTCACAATATGAAAAACCATTATTCTCCACCAAACAACGCTACTGCTCTTCCTTCTTACCGTGGGCGAATTCTTCTGGACTATCTGTTAAAGCGAAGGCGCCGCTTCTCCGACTTACCTGTAGATAAATTCCAGATCAATCACGCAAACGATCCACCCGAGCCAACACCTTAAGATTGCGAGCTAATACACGGATCGAGCCGGACAGGAATACATACCCCAGAATAGGGGCAAACCCCGACACAGCTATTTCTAGGAAATTAGCTCCACCACCAAACCAAAAATCAAATCCCCCACTACTCCACAAAAAATAATAGTAGAGAGTCGAGAATAATACATCGGAACTTCCCCCCTTTCTGATTTCTTCAAAGGTACAATAATCCCCAGAATTTTGGGGTTATTTTGTAAAAAAGACAGCCACCAGAGGCGGCAAATTCAGAGGAGTTTCTGTCAGTTCACCGAACTGGTAGACGAAGAAAGTTGGATTCCTAAAAGCTTGAATGCCCGCCTTTGTGTAGAGGAGTGTCCTTCCATCAGGATGGTCTTGTGGGTCTTGTCTGTTTTTATTTTTGGAACCCCCGTCAGGCGGCACAGCCCTGACAACTCTTCCATTACCGCCTGACAACTCTTCCATTACCGCCTGATAACTCATCGCCTTTCCGCCATCTGCGGTTCGTTTGGTGCGAGCTTTCTTTGTGGTCTTCGCCGACGGCTTGGCCGGCTCTACAATACTCTTGCGCTCTGCCTTCTTTCCTTCGGGATCCTCTTCCGAAAACAGCATTGGCGCCAGCTTCTGCCGCAGGTGATACTCCACATAATAGGCCAGCATGCACAAAAAGATATGCGCAACCACCCGTTCCTGCTTGCGATGATGAATGAGCCGCACCTGCAACGACATGGACTTCATCGTACGAAAGGCCCATTCCACCGATGAAAGACGCTTGTAATCTGCCACCAACTCCTCCGCCTGTTGCTTCACACTCGACCGGATCGCATACACGCCGTCGAGGCGCTCCGCTCTCTGAATCGCTTCGGTGTTGCGCGTATATGAAAAATGTCCCTCCTCAATCTCCCATGTAAAGAATTTTCTCATCTTGTACTTTTGAAACACCTTCCCGACCCGAACCCCAATCTTCCCTTTGTCCTTCAACCGGCGCGGCTTGCCATGAACCGACTGCACAATCCGGTCCAGCCTCGCCTCTACCTTGACCAGCATCGCGTCCAGCATCGCGCTGGTGGTCAGTTTGCTGGCAGGAGCCAGGACGCGGGCCGCAATCATGCCGAGAACCAGTCGACGGAAGCGGGAATTGTTTGGCGCAATGAGTTCAGCCATCCCAAGTTGCTTCATCACTCCCAGCACCGCCGCGACATGTCCGTGCGGTTTGTTGCTCTTCACATCAAACGCATCTTCAATGGACTGGACCGCGGTGCCGCCCCGGAAGAGAATTCTGAGTCCTTCAATGACAGGCTTCGGGAACCCGGTAATATTGGCGATGGTGGTTTTGATGATTTTATTGCCGTCTCGTTTGGACTCTCGGACGAGGATGGTGGGGGTGGAGTTTCGGTTGGGGATTTTCTCGACATACATGGGCAGGCAGTTTAAGACATTAAAGAGGCTGAAATTCGACAAATTGCAGGCAAAATCCACAAAAATCGGCGCTAGGAAGCCCGAATCAAAGACCAGTGGTGAAGAAAAATTCGCTGGATTCCCCTAATCCGAGGTTTTTAGGGAGGAAGTTCAGGTATATTTAACGGTATACACATACCACATCCAGTTCATGTTTATTCGACTCCTCCGACGAACTACCACCAAGAATGTCGGCGTCAAGATTGTCGAGAATGAGCGCAATTCCAAGGGGCAAACCCGCCAGCGTATTCTCCGGCACATGGGAAGTGTCCCCGAGGGGAAGCCGCTAAAGGCCCTGACTCGGCTTGCCAAGTTCGAGATGGAGAAACTCCAAGAACAGACCAAGCCAACGCTCTTTCCGGGGGGATCCTATGTGGAGGAGGTGGTCAAGACACGCATGGAACCCAAGGACACCGGCCCGCTCCCCATTGCAGATGCCCGGAAACTGGAAGAAGAACGGCGAATCTGTCTGGGCTTTCATGAGACTGTAGGCACCTTGTATGAGCAGTTGGGGATTGCGAAGGTCTTTGATGCCCCAGAACATCTCGGAATGCCAGATTCCTGCCTTGATCAAGACGGCTGAATCTGCTTTGGTAGATTCAACTGAAAAAATCGTGAAAATTCATCGTCTATATCTCGGCTTCGTAGCTCGCTACTCAGCCTCCATGCAGCCCAACATTTCATGACCCATCTTCGATATTTTCTTCAGGAAAATACTGATTTCTGTGCCAATTTTGGCCATTTTTACCCCAGTAGAGCCTCAAAATGGAATCCAATTGAAAATCGTGCCTTCTGTGAGGTATCGAAACGATGGGCAGGGATCCCGCTTACGTCTTTGAAATTCATGCTGGATTGCATCAGGCTACAACCACGAAAACTGGACTGACCGTCTCCGGCAGCTGAATGAACGTGAATACGAACGAGGAATAAAAATCAGTGATCACGAAATGAGTCTGCTTAATCTGGAGCATAACGCGTCCTTGCCAAGATGAAACTACGTCATCAAACCGCAACCAAACGGCTAAAAAACGTGAAATTGTAGGAGAATTTTATTTTGCCAGCCCTAAGGTACGCCTAAGCGGTATTCGGGGCGCGTGGACTGGGGACACGGTAACTGATTCTATTGAAAATTATTGTTGTATATTACGTGTGGTCAAAGCAACAACAAATACTTTGGGAAGGTAAAGAATGTTGAACCACAGTTTTCTGGCTCTATGCCGCGGTTTCCTGCCCTTTTTGATTTTAACATATTTTTTGGTTGGATGCTCTGATGACGCCTTAGTTACCGTCGAGGATACTACCACGATGAACAACGTTGCACCGGGTGAGCGACATGCGACTGAGCAATCAGATTCTCCTGTTACGGTAGAAGATTATGTTTCCGCAATTATGAGTTCTGCCAGTACAATTTCCAATCCTGCTCACTGCGTGATTTCAGACATTGCAGAGATCAAAGTTGAATCTGGAATGATTCAGGCACATCTGGACAGTGCCCTACCCGATGGGGACGAAAATGAAATCAGTAAGGCGGTGGATGATTCGAAATCTTTGTTCGATAGATTAGCTGTGAATTGTTCTGGACTAAAAACAATTAAGACGCTTGCGGAAGAAATGTATGGAAAGTTTCCCGACTTACTTGAAATGAATCAAGTTGAGTTGCGAAATTTATTATATAGCCATGCTAGATTGAACAAGCAAACTGATTGTGAGGAGCGTTGTGCAGCCACTGCTGTATTCCATATTGCAGCCGTAGAAGTCGCTTGGGCAGCCGCAATGGGGCTTTGTGTTGGGACAACTATCGGCTATCCTGCCTGTGCAGGAGCTGCAACAGCAGTAAAATACCTGACTTTAACTGCAATAGGGATAGATCTTGCAAGCTGTCTGGAGGCTTGCAAAGGATGATCCGCCAGCGTAAAGCAATGTCTGAGAAAGAAATAAGATTCGTTATATTCAAAGTGTATGCTCGCGGTTGGATTTTGCTAAAATGGAGCAAGGTGCTCTTTTTTATTGCTTTGATTCTGGGTGGTTTTAGTGTTTTTCTTAGCGCATGGATGTGGTCAAGTACTCCGCATACTTTTACCGTATGGAGTGGCTTGTTTTACGTTTGCATGGGTATCTTGATAGCGTTTTCAGCAATAATTGCATTTGGGTTTCCTCACAGATTATTGACAGTTCCCTTACGGAAACATCTTATACCCGAGGGCCATGTTAGGCAGTATTACGACAGTTGTGTTGAATCGCTGAAACTGGGTGTTCCCATAATTGACCCGAAAACTGGTCAATTATCCAAATTGGAGGGGACTCCCGATCAGTGTTAATTTGTTTCAGTGGGTATGTGCCAAATTTAGTTGAAGTTCGCTGGTTGCGAATGGCAGGAACCTTGTATATCTGCTTACTGTGATATTTGTTCCATGAGGATTGTTTTCAATTTTGCCAAGTCCTGTATAATGAGATCAGAGTTCGCACCGAATGAGATGAAAAAACGCACCCAAGTGATGGCCTATTTTTAGAGTTTGCGTTTTACATGTATTTTGGGGTTCGTATGAGTCTGTTTTGAGATTGTTTCTTAGCCGGACAATTCGTTCATTTCTAAACGGTTCGTGTGCCCGAAGATCCCGAACCATCTACCCCGGTTTCCGAACCAACCCCCATCCCCGCCGGCTCGCCGTCTGTGCTTCCCGAATATGGAAATGAGGCTTCGCTGGACAAAACACGCGCGGAAGCCTTGGAGGCATTTCAATCCCGTCCTCTCGACAAACATTGCTATGTCGTCTTATGGATGGATAAAGTCCACGTTTGGGGGCAT